>DAOMOD010000023.1:17557-28785 GCA_035444205.1 Lysobacteraceae bacterium | reverse complement strand
TGATGCCGGCCAGCGCGATCATGCCGATCATGCTGGTGGCGGTGAACTGCGCGCCGAGCAGGGCATGGCCGGGCATCACACCGATCACCGTAAGCGGGATCGGCGCCATGATGATCAGCGGCACCACGTAGCTCCGGAACTGGCCGACCACCAGCAGGTAGATCAGCAGCAGACCGACGGCGTAGGCCAGCCCCATGTCGCGGAAGGTCTCGTAGGTGATCTGCCACTCGCCGTCCCACTTGACGGCGAAGCCGCTGGCGCCGTCCGGTGCGGTGAAGAAGTGCTGGTCGAGGATATGCCCGGCGACCTCGCGATCGGACAGTTCCGACACCAGCCCGAACATGCCGTACAGCGGGCTGTCGGTCCTGCCCACCGCATCGGCCATCACGAAGGCGACCGGCTGCAGGTCCTTGTGGTAGACCGCGCCGTCCCAGGGTGCCTCGTCGAAACGCGCGATCTCCGACAGCGGCACCAGGCGTCCATCCTGGGCGCGCACGCGCAGCGCCGCGAGGGTTTCCGGATGGCCCTGGTCGCCGGCGGGCAGGCGCAGGCGCACCGGCACCGCGTACTTCGAGGCGCCATCCTGCAGGAAGGTGGCGTCCTCGCCGGCGAGCGCCGCACGCACCGCGGCCACCGCTGCGGCCTGGCTCACGCCGAGCCGGGCGGCGCGGTCGCGGTCGATCACCAGCACGCGGCGCGTTGCGCCCTTCGCTTCCACCGTGGAGTCGATGTCGACGATGTCCGGGTTCTCCGCGAACACACGCTCCAGGTCGCGGGCGATGGCTCGCACGCGTGCGTAGTCGGGTCCATACACTTCAGCCACCAGCGGCGCCATCACCGGCGGACCGGGCGGCACTTCGACCAGCTTCACCGAGGCGCCATGGCGGTGCCCGACCTCGGCCAGACGCGGCCTGAGTTCGAGCGCAATCTCGTGGCTCTTGCGGCTGCGCTCGCGGCGGTCGACCAGGTTCACCTGCAGGTCGCCGACGTGCGGTCCCTCGCGCAGGTAGTACTGGCGCACCAGCCCATTGAAGTTCACCGGCGCCGAGGTGCCGGCGTAGCCCTGGTAGTTCAAGACCTCCGGCACGCCGTCGATGATCGCCGCCAGTTCTGCGAGCAGCGCGTTGGTGCGCTCCAGCGTGCTGCCCTCCGGCATGTCGACCACCACCTGGAATTCGCTCTTGTTGTCGAACGGCAGCATCTTCAGCACCACCGCCTGCGCCACCACCAGCGCCACCGCCCCCAGCACCAGCAGCACCATGGCGCCGAACAGCGCGCCGCGGCGCAGCCGTGCACGGCCGCCTTCCAGGAAGGGGCGCATCACGCGGTCGAAGAAGCCGTGCAGGCGGCCTCCGCCGTCCTCGTGCCCGCCGTCATGGCCCTCGTGCGCATGACGCCGGAACAGCTTGAGCGCCAGCCACGGCGTCACCACCAGGGCGATGGCGAGCGAGATCAGCATGCCGGCCGAGGCGTTGATCGGAATCGGCCGCATGTAGGGCCCCATCAGGCCGCTGACGAAGGCCATCGGCAGCAGCGCCGCGATCACGGTGAAGGTGGCGAGGATGGTGGGACCGCCCACCTCGTCGACCGCCTCCGGAATCACTTCCAGCATGCGCTTGCCGGAAAGCTTCATGTGGCGATGCACGTTCTCCACCACCACGATGGCGTCGTCCACCAGGATGCCGATCGAGAAGATCAGCGCGAACAGCGACACCCGATTGATGGTGAAACCGATGCCCCAGGAGGCGAACAGGGTGAGCGCCAGCGTGATGACCACGGCGACGCCCACCACCAGCGCCTCGCGCCAGCCCAGCGTGAGCAGCACCAGCAGCACCACCGACATGGTTGCGAACACAAGCTTCTGGATCAGCGTCATCGCCTTGTCGGTGGCGGTGTAGCCGTAGTCGCGGGTGACGCTGACCTCGACGCCTTCGGGGATCAGACGGTCGCGCAGCGTGTCGAGCCGCGCTTCGATGGCGCGCGTGATGTCGGCGGCATTGGTGCCGGGCTGTTTGGCCACGGCAATGGTCACCGCCGGCACGAAGGCCGCGCCGGGGCCCGGTTGGTGGCGTGGTGCGCCATGCCAGACATAGCTCTTGGGAATGTCGGCGCCGCGACGCACCTCGGCAACATCGGACAGATAGACCGGCTGGCCCTCGGCCAGACCGATCACCAGATGCGCGACCTCGTCGGCATCGGCGAGCAGGGTGCCGGCGGTGAGCGGCCAGGCGCGATCCTCGGCCACCATGTCGCCGGCATGCGCGGCGACGTTGGCGGCGCGCAGTGCGTTCGCCAGATCATCGATGGCGAGGCCATAGGCGGCCAGCCGCGTCGCGTCGAGCTCCAGCACCACGGCGCGTTCCGGCGCGCCGAGCGTGTAGACATCGCGGGTGCCGGGAACGCGCTTCAGTTCCGTCTCCAGCATGTGCGCCACTTCGGCGAGCTCGGTGGCGCCACGGGTGGGATCTTCGGTCCACAGGGTCAGTGCCATCACCGGCACGTCGTCGATGCCCATCGGACGGATCAGCGCGGGGCCGACGCCGAGCCCTTGCGGCACCCAGTCCTGGCGCGAGAACACCTGGTTGTAGAGGCGCACGATGGCCTCGCGGCGCGGCTCGCCGACCACGAACTCGACGGTGATGACGGCCATGCCCGGCCGCGACATCGAATAGACGTGCTTCACCCCCTCGATCTCGAGCAGGGTCTGACCGAGCGGAAAGGCGACCAGGTTCTCGACATCCGTCACCGCCGCCCCCGGGAACGGCACGAACACGTTGGCGAAGGTCACCTCGATCTGCGGCTCCTCCTCGCGCGGGGTGATCAGGGTCGCGACCAGGCCCAGCAGCAAGGCGGCGATGGCCAGCAGCGGCGTGAGCTGCGAAGTCTGGAAGGCGCGCGCGACGCGACCGGAGAAGCCGAGGCGGGGAGATGCGTCAGCCATGGCGAATCACACCGCAGCACGTTGCCCGTAGGTCGGCACCACCGTGCCGACGATTACTGGGCACAGGCGCTAGCGGCGGCATGGGATGCCGCCCTACGGTTTCCGGCACATCGCGGCGTTTGAGCCGAGCAAGCTCGGCTCTACTGGGGATGTCCTTCGACGGGTTCATGTCAACGTCGTGCCAGGTGCAGCGCTGCCGCCACCGGGTCGGCGGCAATGGTCTCGCCTTCGGCGAGTCCGGCCAGCACCTCGACCTGGTCGCCGAAACGGTGCCCCAGCCTGAGCTGGCGCAGCGCCACGCGGCGGCCATCGACCACGTACACGCCGCTCACCTCGCTGCGCTGAACCAGCGCAGTGGCCGGAATCAACAAGCGTTCGCCCTCGCCGATGACGAAGGCGACCTTGGCGGTCATGCCCGGGTGCAGGCCGGTCTCCTCTTCGGGCAGCTCGACGCGCACGCGGAAGCTGTGGGTGGCAGGATCGGCATAGGGGAATACGGTGACGGCGGTGGCCTCGACTTCGCCGCCGTCGTCAAGCAGCACGCGCGCGCGGCGATGCTCGCGGATGGCGGCTACGTCGGATTGCGGAATCGACACCTGCAGGCGCAGTTGGCCGAGCGACAGTCCGGAGATCAACGGTTGCCCGGGGCGCACCGACTCGCCGATCTCGACGTGGCGCTGGGTGACGATGCCGGTATAAGGCGCGCGGATCACGGTGTATTCGACCTGCTCGCTTGCCTCACGCAGCATGGCGCGGGCGGATTCGAGCTGGGCGCGGGTGGCGTCCCGGCGCGCGGTCGCCTGATCGAGCTGGGTGCGAGCCACGAGACCGCGTTCGTGCACCTCGCGGATGCGCGCGAACTCGGCGGCCGCCTCGGTGGCCGCCGCCTGGGCCGCGGTCACCGAAGCCTCGGCGCGACGCACGGCCGCTTGCTGCTCGGTATCGGTGAAGCGCACCACCACCTCGCCCGCCGGCACGTAGTCGTCGACGTCGAAGGGCATCTCAAGCACGCGACCGGCGGTCTGCGCCGACAGCGTGGCCTGGTTCACCGCTTCCACCACGCCGTCCCAGACGCGCTCGCGCGGGGCCAGATCGCGAGTGACGGTCAGCGTGTCGAGGTCGGGCGCGTGCAGCGGCGAATCCTGACTCGGTGTCCCGCCGCCGCAGCCCGCCAGCGCCAGGCCGGTGAGTGCGGCGACGGAAAGCAGGATGCGCTTCATGCTCGCCTCACTGGAAGGCGACACCGGGCTTGAAGCCCGCCTTCTTCAGGATCCTGGCCAGAGGGCAGAATCCGCTGAAGGCGGCCTGCAGCATGTTCAGCCCGACGAAGGCCGGCAGCAGCATCCACCACGCGGAAACGAAGTGGGCGAGCAGCAGTCCGGCGAGGATCACGATGCCGGCGAAGGCGAAGACGAAACGGTCGATGTTCATGGTGGGACCTCGGTGGTGTTGTGGGGGTTGGGGTTGGGGCTAGGGCTCAGGGCCTAGGGCCTAGGGCACAGGGCACAGGGCACAGGGCACAGGGACAAGACGGGTATTCCAGACTCTCCGCGTAGACACATCCATGCCGACTACCGGAACCGACACGACTCAAAGACACTCGTCGCTGCCACTCCTGTGCCCTGTGCCCTGTGCCCAGTACCTCAGAATTCCAGCCTGCTGCTTGTGGCGACCGGCCGTGTTGACCGCCGTCAATCCAGCACGGAACGAACATTAGCAGTTGCTTATATGCATGTCAACTAATATGATGCCTGTCATGGCCGGAACCCCAACCACCGCCGCCGCCATGGGCGAGCATGCCCACGATGCCGCGCGACTGCTGAAGGCGCTGGCCAACGACAGGCGCCTGATGATCCTGTGCCTGCTGGTCGACGGTGAGATGAGCGTGGGCGAGATCAACGCGCGCGTGGATCTCAGCCAGTCGGCGCTGTCGCAGCACCTGGCGCTCCTTCGCGAGGACGGTCTGGTGCGCACCCGGCGCGAGGGACAGACGATCCACTACGCCATCGAGGACGGGCCGGCGAAGCGCATCATCGAGACCCTGCACGGAATCTATTGCGGTATCGAGTGAAGTGTTCCGCTGAGGTCAACGAGATCGTGCAGCCGGCAAGGCGAAGCCAGCCGTGCCGTGGCTACCCTGCGGCTGGATACGCCCATCGGCAGCCCGGGAAACGGGCAGGCATGACTTCTGGCGGTGACCGTACGCGCCGGCCTGTGTACTCTTGCTACCCTCCCGGCGGGCGCGACTGTCCGCGGAATCGAGCTGGAGCATCCCTGTGCGAACTTTCCTTTTCTGCTGGCTGCTGGCCGGCGTGCTGGCCGGCGGCGGCGCCGCCGCGGAATCCATGAACGACGATCCCTACCTGTGGCTGGAAGAGGTCGAGGGCGAGAAGGCTCTCGACTGGGCACGCGAGCAGAGCGGTCAGGCGATGGCCGGCATGGAGGCCGACCCGGCATTCGTCGCGCTGCGAGCCGACATCCTCGCCATTCTCGAATCCGGCGAACGCATTCCCTACGTCAACAAGATGGGGGAGCACGTCTACAACTTCTGGCGCGATGCCAACCAGCGCCGCGGGCTGTGGCGTCGCACTTCGCTGGAGGAGTACCGCAAGGCGGAACCGGCCTGGGAGACCGTGCTCGACCTTGACGCCCTGGCCGCAGCCGAAGGCGAGAACTGGGTATGGGGCGGCGCCAACTGCCGTGCGCCCGCATACGACCGCTGTCTGATCAGCCTGTCGCGCGGCGGTGCCGACGCACGTGTGGTGCGCGAGTTCGATCTGGCCGACAAGGCCTTCGTGGAAGGCGGCTTCGAGCTGCCCGAGGCCAAGAGCAATCTGAGCTGGGTGGACCGCGATCATGTCTTCGTCGGTACCGACTTCGGCGACGGCTCGCTGACCACCTCGGGCTATCCGCGCGTGGCCAGGCTGTGGCGGCGTGGCACGGAGCTCGCCGAAGCGAGCACCGTGTTCGAGGGTGAGGTGAGCGACGTCGCCGCCGGCATGTACCAGGCGCGCACGCGCGCCATCGTGTACCAGTTCGCCTACCGCGCGGTCGGGTTCTTCACCCGCGAGTACCACCTGCGCGGCGAGGACGGCGGCCTGACCCGGATCGATGTCCCCAACGACGCCGAGCTCGGCGCCGCCGGCGAGCACATGCTGATCGAGCTGAAGAGCGACTGGGAAACCGGCGGGCGCACCTGGGCGCAGGGCAGCCTGCTCACCATTCCGCTCAAGGCGTTTCTCGATGGAGGCCGCGACTTCACCGCCCTGTACACGCCGGGACCGCGCAAGTCGCTCAGCGGATACACGGTCACCGCCAACTTCATCATCGTCAACGAGCTGGACAACGTGGTCAGCCGCCTGTACGAGTGGAAGCACGACGGCAAGGGCTGGAAGCAGCGCGCCATCGACGCGCCACTGGCATCGCTGTCGGCCTTCGCCATCGACAGCGAGTCCAGCGACGACTACTTCCTCAACGTGTCGAGCTTCGTCGAACCCGATGCGCTGTACCTGGCCAGCGCCGGGCACGACCGCCGCGAGCTTTTGAAATCGCTGCCCGCCTTCTACGACGCCACAGGGCTCCGTGTCAGCCAACACGAAGCGGTAAGCACTGACGGTTCGCGCATTCCCTATTTTCAGATCGCCCGCGAGGATCTCGCGCTCGATGGCGACAACCCCACCCTGCTGTATGGCTACGGCGGCTTCGAAGTCTCGCAGCGCCCGTCGTATTCGGCCGCAGTGGGGCGCGGCTGGCTGGAAGCCGGCGGTGCCTTCGTGGTCGCCAACATCCGTGGCGGCGGTGAATTCGGGCCGGCCTGGCACCGCGCCGGCCTCAAGGAGAACCGCCAGCGTGTGTTCGACGACTTCATCGCCGTGGCCGAGGACCTGGTGGAGCGCAAGGTCACCCGTCCGGCGCGGCTCGGCATCCGCGGCGGCTCCAACGGCGGCCTGCTGACCGGCGTCATGCTGACCCAGCGGCCCGACCTGTTCGGTGCGGTGGTGATCCAGGTGCCGCTGCTCGACATGCGTCGCTATCACCTGCTGCTGGCCGGCGCGAGCTGGATGGCCGAGTACGGCAACCCGGACGATCCCGCCGAGTGGGCCTACATCTCGCAATACTCGCCGTATCAGAAGCTCGACGCGCAGGCGAAGTACCCACCGACCCTGGTCACCACCTCCACCCGCGATGACCGCGTGCACCCCGGTCACGCCCGCAAGTTCGTGGCGCGCATGCTGGAACACGGCCAGCCGGTGACCTATTACGAAAACATCGAAGGCGGCCACGGCGGCGCCGCCGACAACCCGCAGCAGGCCAAGATGCAGGCGCTGATCTACACCTGGCTCAAGCGCCAGTTGTTCCCCGCCGAGTAAGGCGCGCCGCCTGTGGGAGCGGACCCTGTGCACGACCCGATCCCTTTGCATCGATACCGCGCCCAGGTCGCCCACAAGGTGGGCTCCTACAGAAGCGACGCCCTGTAGGAGCGCACCGTGTGCGCGACCCGCGGTCCCTTGGCGTCGATACCGCGCCCAGGTCACCCACAAGGTGGGCTCCTACAACCGGTAGCCCGGGTAAGGCCGAAGGCCGCACCCGGGGATCGACGCGCCATCCGCGGCGATTCCTCGACGCTGTCCCGGGTGCGCTGCGCTTACCCGGGCTACGGATCGCCCGCGCCCGGATGACGGACCGGCTACACTGTCCGGCCGCCTGCCGCAGTCGCGATCTTGGCGCGAAGTTGTGTCCCCTTGCCCTCGAACATGTTTTCCGGAGCCCACATCCATGGCCCAGAGCTTCCTTTTCCGCGCGCTGCCGCTGGCCTGCGCCCTCGTCCTCGCCGCCTGCGCTCCTGCGCCTGAGCCGGAAGCCGACGTGCGCCCAATGCCGCCCGAACCGCATGCGGAGGCGCGCCCGTTCGTGGTGGAATCGCCGCAGGGCAACCGCGAGGATCCGTGGTTCTGGCTGCGCGACGACGAGCGCAAGGATCCCGATGTCATCGCCTACCTCGAAGCCGAGAATGCCTACCTAGAGGCTTACGAGAAGCCCTATGCCGGCCTGATCGACAAGCTCTATGACGAGATCGTCGGCCGCATCAAGCAGGACGACAGCTCGGTGCCGGTGTTCGAGAACGGCTATTGGTATTACGTGCGTTTCGAGGAGGGCAAGGAATACCCGATCTACGCGCGCCGCAAGGGGAGCATGGAGGCGCCCGAGGAGATCCTGCTCGATGTGAACGTCATGGCCGAGGGCCAGGCCTTCTTCATGGTCGGCGCCTTCGACGTGTCCGACGACAACCGCCTGCTGGCCTGGCTGGAAGACAACGTCGGACGCCGCCAGTTCACATTGCGCGTGCGCAACCTGGAAACCGGAGAGATGCTGGGTGAAGGCATCGAGCGGGTGTCGAGCTTCACCTGGGCCGCCGATAGCCGCACCCTGTTCTACGTCGAGAACCACCCGGTCACCCTGCTTTCGTACCGCGTGCGCCGTCACCAACTGGGCGCCGATGCGGATGAGGACGCGGTGGTGTACGAGGAAGAGGACACCAGCTTCTACACCTTCGTCGGCCGCACCGGCTCGCGCGACTACCTGGCGATCTACGTGTCCAGCACCGAAGCCACCGAGATGCGCATCCTCGAGGCCACCGATCCGCTGGGCGAGTTCCGTCTGTTCCTGCCGCGCGAGCGTGAACACCTGTACAGCGCCGACCACATCGGCGAGCGCTGGATCGTGCGCACCAACTGGCAGGCGCCCAACTACCGCCTTGTCGAGGTGCCGGTGGGTCAGGAATCCGACCGCGATGCCTGGAGCGACCTCGTTCCGCACAGCGAGGACGTGTTCATCGCCGGCTTCCAGCTCTTCAAGACCTTCATGGCCATCGCCGAACGCTCCGAGGCGCTGCTGCGCGTGCGCGTGATGCCGTGGGAAGGCGAGCCCTGGTACATCGCCTCCGATGAGCCCGCCTATACCGCCAGCCTCGGCCAGAACCCCGAGCAGGACACCACCAGGCTGCGCTACCACTACACCTCGATGACCACGCCGAACACCGTGTACGAGCTCGACGTGGTCAGCGGCGAGCGGGTGATGCTGAAGCGCGACCCGGTGCTCGGCGACTTCGATCCCGACAACTATGTCACCGAGCGCGTATGGGCGCCGGCGCGCGACGGGACGAAGATTCCGGTGTCGCTGGTCTATCGCAACGGCATCGAGCGCGACGGCACGGCGCCGCTTTACCAGTACGCCTACGGCTCCTACGGCAACAGCCAGAACCCGAGCTTCAGTTCGGTGCGTCTGTCATTGCTGGATCGCGGCTTCGTCTTTGCGTTGGCGCATATCCGCGGCGGCCAGGACATGGGCCGTCACTGGTACGACCAGGGACGTCTACTGAACAAGATCAACACCTTCACCGACTTCATCGACGTCACTGATTTCCTGGTGAAGGAAGGCTATGCCGCGCAGGACAAGGTGTTTGCCATGGGTGGTTCGGCCGGCGGCCTGCTGATGGGCGCGGTGGCCAACATGGCGCCCGACCGCTATGCCGGCATGGTCTCGCACGTGCCCTTCGTCGACGTGGTCACCACCATGCTCGACGAGACGATCCCGCTCACCACCAACGAGTTCGACGAGTGGGGCAACCCCAAGCTGCAGCCGTACTACGACTACATGCTGTCCTACAGCCCCTACGACAACATCAAGGCGCAGGACTACCCGCCGACCCTGGTCACCACCGGCCTGTGGGATTCGCAGGTGCAGTACTGGGAACCGGCCAAGTGGGTGGCCAAGGTGCGTGCCACGCGCACCAACGACGCCCCGCTGCTCATGCGCACCAACATGGAAGCCGGCCACGGCGGCCGCAGCGGCCGCTTCCAGCGCTTCCGCGAACACGCCCAGGAGTACGCCTTCATCTTCAATCTGGTGGGGATCGGGGAGTAGGGCCGCCCGCGGCGTGCGGCGCCCCGCAGGTCGGCACCACAAGCCCCCCGTAGGTCGGCACCACTGTGCCGACAACACACCCCACAAGCCGAAAGAACGGCGGCATGGTGATGCCGCCCTACATGCTCCCGTAGTCCTACCACCCCATCCGCCGCAGCATCTCCGCCGTCTCCTCGTCCGCCGGATACGCCACCAGGCCGCCGCCCTGGCTCAGGGTGACGCGGTAGCGGGCGCCGTCGATCAGCGGCAGGTAGGCGCCGGAGCCGTAGTCGGCCTGCACGAAACGCAGCACCTCCGGCAGGCGGCGCTTGGCGCTCCACAGGTCGATGAAGGGTTCCGGCAGGTCATGCGCGCTGGACGGCGATTCGCGCTGCTGCGTCGCCGTGCCCCAGCGGCCGGAGATGCGTTCCAGCCGGTACAGCGGTGCGAACCCCGCCAGCCGCGCCGGCCCGCGCCAGGTGATGACGCGCGCCTCGAGCTGCCACTGCTGGCCGTCCAGCGCGTAGCCACGGGTCAGGCCGGTGGCGTCGCGCAATTGCACGTAGTAGCGGTTCGGCTCCACCTGACGCACGGAGAGCTGGGCGATCTCGGTCTCGAAGGTGAGGCGCTGGTAGCCCACCACGCCGGCGGCAAGGAAAGCCGAAGACAGCGTCAGCGCGCCGAACAGGCCGGTCAGCAGCAGGCGCCAGGTTCCCGCCATCGGCCGCCGCCGCCGATAGCAGCGCACGCAGGACACACCGGCCGCGAGCGACAGCAGCAGGAACAGCCCGGTGGCGATCAGCGCGACGTGGAAGAAGGATTGCAGCATGGTGTAGGGGCTTCCCGATTCATGCAGGAGCGGCGAAAGCCGCGATCTCCTGGTTCGCCCTTCGCCGTGGATCGCGGCTTTCGCTGCTCCTGCGACAGCCGGCCCGGTGAGGCCTTCCGAGTATACTGACACCTGCTCACGGAACCGCCATGAAACGAATTCCCGCCCTGCTTGCCCTGTCCCTGCTGCTCGCCGCCTGCGGCAACCGCGGCGACCTGGTGCTGCCGCCCGATCCGCCACCGCCGCAGCCTGCGCCGCAAGCGGACACGCCGCCTGCCGACGACTGAATGGGTCTGCGCTTCACCAAGATGCATGGCGCCGGCAACGACTTCGCCATCCTCGATTGCCGCCAGCGTCCCCTGCCCGCCCCGGAGCGCGTGCGGCGCATGGCCGATCGCCATCGCGGCATCGGCTTCGACCAGCTCATTGCCGTGCTGCCGGCGCGCCATGCCGAGAGCGCCTTCGCCTACGCGGTGATGAACGCCGATGGCTCGGAAGCCGGCCAGTGCGGCAACGGCGCGCGCTGCGTGGCCGCCTGGCTGGCGCGCGAGGGCC
>DAOMOD010000023.1:0-17531 GCA_035444205.1 Lysobacteraceae bacterium | reverse complement strand
CATCGGGCAGTTCGGGCAGGCCGGCGGCCAGCGCGTCGACGTAAGCCTGGTCGATGCGCGCACCGTGCGCCTGGCCATGGGACTGCCGGATTTCCATCCGGCCGCCGTGGGGCTCGACCTGCGACCCGACAGCGATGGCCGCTACCGATTGCAGATCAATGGCTCCGGCGCAGTCGAATTCGCCGCCGTGAGCATGGGCAATCCGCATGCACTGATCGACGTCGAGCAGGTCGACACAGCGCCGGTGGCCACGCTGGGGCCGGCACTTGGCGCGCATCCGGCATTCGCCGACGGCGTCAATGTCGGGTTCGTCGAGCGCGTGGCGTCCGACCACCTGCGCCTGCGCGTGTTCGAGCGCGGCGTCGGCGAGACCCTGGCCTGCGGCAGCGCCGCATGCGCCGCCGCCGCCGTACTGGTGCAGCGTGGCGAAGCCGGTTCGCATGTGGCGGTGGAACTGCCCGGCGGTACCATCGACATCGACTGGGGCGGTCCCGGCAGCACGCTGTGGATGAGCGGTCCGGTGGCGTTCGTCTACGAAGGGGAATGGCTGGATGACTGATATCGAAACCCGCAGCAAGGAAGGACTGAACCCGCAGGAGGTGGCCGGCTTCCTGCGCCGCCACCCGGATTTCCTGAAGAGCTACCCGGATCTGGCGCTGGCGCTGGCGGTGCCGCGCGACAGCGGCCAGGCGACCTCGCTGGCCAGCTACCAGCTCGAAGTGCTGCGCGACCAGAACCGCGACCTCAAGCGCCGCCTGCACGAACTGGTGGAGATCGCCGGCGAGAACGAGCAGCTCATGATCCGCGTGCACAGCTTCACCCTGTCGCTGATGCGGGCGGCCAGCCGCGCCGAGACCTTGAAGCGCGCGGTGGCCGGCCTCACCGAGGACTTCGCCACTGATCTGGTCCGTGTGGTGCTGTTCTCGCGCAGCGACGATCTGCCGGCCGCCGAGTGGCTGCTCACCCTCCCGCGCACCGATCCCGACATGGTCGCCTTCCGCGAGTTCCTCGACCGTGGCGAACCACTGTGTGGCCGCCTGCAAACCGAGAAGCTCGCCTTCCTGTTCGGCGCCCGCGCCGACGGCGTTCGCTCCAGCGTGCTGCTGCCTTTGGGCAGTCAGGGCATGCTGGCCATCGGCAGCGTCGATCCCAACCGCTTTCATCCCGGCATGGGCACGGTGTTCCTGAAACTGATGGCAGAGGCCATGGCCGCGGCGCTGGCCCGCTACGGGGCCTGAACGGCGGTGGGCCTGGCCGCCGCCTGCGCACGCTTTCTCGACCACCTCAGGGTCGAACGGCGCATGTCGCCGCACACCCTCGAAGCCTACCGTCGCGACCTCGATGCGCTGATCGCCTTTCTCGGCGCACGCGGCATCGACGCGCCCGATCGCGTCGTAGGCGAAGACCTGCGCGCCTTCGTCGCTGCCGGCCATCGCGCCGGCCAGTCGCCCAAGTCGCTGGCACGACGCCTGTCTGCCTGCCGCAGTCTGTTCCGCTTCCTGGTGCGCCGCGAGGGACTGGCCGCCAACCCCTGCCAGGGCCTGCGTGCACCGCGTTCCGACAAGCGCCTTCCCAAGGTGCTGGATGCCGACGAGGCCGGCCGCGCCATGCAGGTGGCGGACGACGACCCGCTGTCGGCACGCGACCGCGCCATGCTGGAACTGCTGTATTCGTCGGGCCTGCGCCTGGCCGAACTGGTCGGACTGAACTGGAACGACATCGACCTGAAGGAAGGTCTGGTCCGAGTGCTCGGCAAGGGCGCCAGGGTGCGCGTGGTGCCGGTGGGCCGGCACGCGCTCGACGCACTAATGACACTCGCCGCCACCGAACCCGACGGCGGCGCCGATCCGGTGTTCAGAAGCCGGCTCGGACGACGCATCTCGCCGCGCACCGTGCAGGCGCGCCTGGCCGCGCTCGGCAAACGGCAGGGCCTGTCGCGGCCGCTGCATCCACACCTGCTGCGCCATTCATGCGCCAGCCACCTGCTGGAATCCTCAGGCGACCTGCGCGCCGTGCAGGAACTGCTCGGGCACGCCGACATCGCCACCACCCAGGTCTACACCCACCTCGATTTCCAGTACCTTGCCAAGGTCTACGACGCCGCCCACCCGCGTGCGCGCAAGCGCTCCTGATCTTCTCCCTGGATGAGCATGGAACTCGCGCTGGTGCCGCTGTTCTTCCTGGTGGCGGTGCTGTACGCCAGCGTCGGCCACGCCGGCGCCTCGGGCTATCTCGCACTGATGGCGTTGGCCGGGTTCGTACCGGGCCTGATGCGCCCGACCGCGCTCATCCTCAACGTGTTCGTCGCCACCCTCGGCAGCGTCCGCTACGCGCGCGCCGGCCTGTTCCGCTGGCGCGATTTCTGGCCCTTCGCACTGACCTCGGTGCCGACTGCATTCATCGTTTCGAAGCTCGGTATCGCGCCCGCCCTGTACCGCCCGGCCGTGGCCTTGCTGCTTGCCGTGGCTGCCCTGGAACTGGTGCGCACCGCGCGCCGCGAGGCCACGCGCGAGGCCAGTGGACCGGCACCGCATGTCCCGTTGCTGCCGGCGTTCGCCGCAGGCATCCTGATCGGCGCGCTGGCCGGACTCACCGGCACCGGCGGGGGCATCTTCCTCTCGCCCGTACTGCTCCTGCTGCACTGGCAGGCCACCCGCCCCGCCTCCGGCGTGGTCGCCGCCTTCGTGCTCGCCAACTCACTCGCGGGCCTTGCCGGCACCGACTGGCACACCGCCCAACTCTCCCCCTGGCTCCCCGCCTGGATCGCCGCCGTCGTCGCCGGCGGCTGGCTCGGTACGCGCCTCGGCATCTCCGGGCTTGCCGTCGCACAACTACGCTATGCGCTGGCGCTGGTGCTTTGCGTGGCGGCGGTGAAGATGGTGGTGTGACCGGCTGAATCACGCCTGGGCAGCGACGTGGATCGTCCAAGGGACCGGCCCGCTGGTCAATCCCTATCGCTGATCCAGCTCGTGGTGGATCAGCACGACGCACTGCGAGGCAAACAGCATGGTGGATCCCAGCGAGATCATTCTTGCACCCAGGCGCTTCAGGGTGTGGAAGGTGTTCTTCGGCATCGGAATGTGGTCGGTCAGCAGGAAGCAGGGATGGTGTTCGAACACCTGCTCGCGCATCGGCGTGCCCTTCCTGTCCATGACAAACAGCTGGTGTTCCCCGGCCAGCTCCTGCACCAGCCGCTCGAAGCTGATGGTCCGTACCGTAACGCCCGCCTCCACCTTCCGCGTCTCTTCCTTGCCCATGCCCATCGACGCATCCAGCGCCTTGGCGACCTTGCCCAGCAACGCCTGCTCGTGAAAGCCGCCGATCTCCTGCATCGCGTTGGTGTCGAAGCGGATGGCCCGGGAGAAATCGCGGGTGCTCTCCAATACCAGGTGCACCGTCACGTCGGCACGATGCGACTGCGCCACGAAGATCGCATTCATCAGCGTATGCGCCAGGATTTCGGTATGCGCCTCCTTGCCCACCGATGCCAACAGCAACTTGCTGTCGGTGGGTGCGGCCCGCGCTCTCAGGACGAAGCTTCGCATGTACGTATGGAAACCGGCTCGGGGAAACCGTCGCAGTGTGAACCGAATCGCCGGGCTCGTGTGCCGCGCGTGACATCTCGTTGGCTGGATGGCGGTCGCAAAGTTCCAGCAGAGCGCGGACCCAACGGTGCAGTTGGCGCCGCGACAGGGATAATCGGACAGAATCGAACAGATCCCGGCCAAGCGAATATCCGCGATAATCCCGGCCCATGAATGACAGGATCGGGCTCGATTCCAGCAGGCTGCTACAAGTCGACATTGCACCTGCGTTTCGCACGACTTCGCACGGGATCCTGGTGCTGCGGGTGACGTCCATCACCATACGGTCGGGACTGGTTCCCGGCGGGACTGGGGCGTGACGCGCAAGGGGCAGGCTTCGGGCGGCAACCGATTGCGTGGGCTGGACGGGCGCGTGCGCGGCATCCTGGTGGAAGTGTCCCGCGCTTACGCGGTGGGACGCCATGACCAGGCGCGGGCGCACTGGCTGGCCGCTGATCGCCTCGCATCGGGACATCCTGAGCTGGCGCGATGGTCCGCCCTTCTGGATCTTGCCGATGGCGCGCCGGCGGAAGCGGAATCCTCGCTGCGCAGGGCCCTGGATGCCCGGCCCGAGGACGGCGAGCTGATGCGCCTGCTGGGCGAAGCCCTGGCCGCGCAGAGTCGTTACGACGAGGCCGCCGCCATGCTGGCGCTGGCTTTTCGCTGCATCGATGATGCCGCAGGATTCTTCGAACTTGGAAAGGCCTGTGACCGACTGGGATTTCATCAGCAGGCACTGGAGGCCGTCGAGGCCTGTCTTGCGCTTTCGCCGGGCTCATCCAAGGCCGGGCTGTTGCGCGCACGCTGTCTGGTGCTGCTCGGGCGAAGCAGCGAGGCGGCCACCGAATGCCGACGGCTGATCGGCGCACCCAGCAAGGCCTCCGCGCGGGCCTGGTTCATGCTGCTGGACATGAAGACCGAATCGCTCCATGCGGAGGAGATTCGCCAGCTCGAATCCGAACAGCGGCGCGCGACGGATCCGGACGATCGCGTCCTGCTCGCCTTCGCGCTCGGCCAGGCCTACGAGCTTTACGGCGAGTACGAGCTCGCCCTGCGCACTCTGCAGGACGCCAACCGGCTTGCGGCCGTCACGCGGCCCTGGGACCGGGTCGCGTTCCGGAATCAGTGCCGCGCGGTGGCAGATGCCTTCCAGGAAGTTGCCTGCAGCAGCGACGCAATGCAGGGCGCCGAGGTAGTCTTCCTGGTCGGCATGCCGCGTTCGGGCAGCACGCTGTTTGAGCAGGTGCTGTCTGCGCACCCAGGAGTCGAGGCCGCCAGTGAGCTGCCGAACCTCGCCCGCGTGCTCCAGATCGAGTCACGGAAGCGTGGACAGGCGCTGCCGAACTGGGCGCCTCGGGCCAGCGCAGCGGACTGGGCCAGACTGGGACGGGACTATCTGCAGGCCACGGCACGCTGGCGACAGGTGCGCGCCGTCTCCACCGACAAGATGCCGTCGAACTGGCTGCTTGCCGGGGCCGCCATGGCGATGCTGCCGAATGCGCGCTTCATCGAGTGCGAGCGCGATCCGATCGATACGTGTTGGTCCTGCTACCGCCAACTGTTCGCCCCAGGACAGGCCGACTATACCTACGACTTTGCCGATCTGGCAGCGCACTGGAAGGACCTTCGTCGACTCGGCCAGCTTTGGGCCGACCGCAACCCGGGGCGATACCGCCGCTTCCAGTACGAGACGCTGGTGGAGCGACCGCAGGACACGGTGCGCGAACTACTGGAATTCTGTGGGCTACCGTTCGATCCGGGATGTCTCAAGCCGCATCTGGCGAGCCGCGCCGTGCGCACCGCCAGCGCGGCGCAGGTTCGGCAGCCGCTGGCGCGGCGCACGCCGCCGCGCGTCGCCTATGGCGCCCTGCTCGATCCGTTGCGGGAACGCCTGGAAAGTTCGGACTGACGCTTCAGGGCGATGCAACCGCTGCAGCGACACGGGCGCGCGGCTTGCCGCGCTCCCGTTGGCCGAGCCCGGAACCTGCTATTCCTCGAAGCCGTCGGCGAAGATCGGGTCCGGCAGCGGCTCGCCAGTGTCCCCAGCGGCGATCGGCTGTCCTATTTCGTCCTCATACGCGTATTCGACGATGGAACGCACGCCGATGGTGGCACCGAAAGCCACCCGGACCCAGCCGTAGTGGATCTGCCCAGTGTTCTCGTTCGTGAACCGGAAGCCGAGCAGATTCTCATCGCTGCTGAGATTCATCTGAGCGGCCAGATTGGTACCGCCGCCCGGTCGGAAGTAGTTTTCGACCGGCGGTCCGATCTCGGTGCCGGGCGCAAGGTTGTAGGGCCCTGCGATCACGCCACCAGTGCTGAGCCAGGTCGTGGTGGTCGCTCCCCAGAGATTGAAGTGGGTACCTGGGCCAGTCGCTGAATAGGGGTTGATGTCCCAACCTGCCACGGCGCCGGCGGATGTCCCGGTTGCCCCGGTGACCACATTCATGTAGATGCCGTCGAGGTTGTCGGGGATCGGAATGTCGACCGGCCCGCTGTGGACAATGGCGGCAAATGCCTGCCCCGAGAGGCAGCTCCCGGCAAGCAGCGAAGCGAGAATCTGTGCCTTGATGTGCCTTGTGGATTGTTGCATGGACGACTCCTCGGTGATGGGTGCTGGCTCGTCGCGACAGGCACCGCGCGAACCCGCACCGGACTGCACCACCGTCGGCGCGCGGGCCGCATGAGCCACGCAAGGCAAGAGCCGTTGAGGCTGGACTTTCCCCCGGGCAGGTCAACTGACGACACCAACTGCCCGCCGTTGGATACTACGCCGGTTGGGGCCGCGCGCACAGTCGGCCACTGGCGCCCCGACTGCAAGGTGACGGTCGGCCAGATTGCACGCGCGTCGCCGCGCTGGCCGAGACCTCGACATTGCTGCCGGCGCTACCAGACCACTCGGCAATCACCGGGAACGCCACCGCGAGCGCCGCAACTTGTCGGTGGCCCGTCTCAGGGGCTCGGATGGGCCACCGGTCCCACGGGCAGCCCGGCACCTTGCCTGTCCAGGACCGGTTCGCTTTTCAGGGAGCCGGCTTCATCGCCGGGTGCGTCCGAAGCCATTTGTGCTCATCGATCCCCTTTCCTAAGATTGCCACCCTCCATTCAGGCGGAGCGACTCATGCACGGCCACGATGTCACCACGATTGCGCTCAGCCGCATCAAGATCCTCGTGTTGCTGGGCGGAGCCATCGCGTTCGTCCTGCTCGGCGCCTGGATGCTGGGTCTGGACGAGGCCGACCTGCCCAGCGGGCGGTTCGGCAATCCGTGGCTGGTGCAGATCATGGGGATCGCGAGCATCGCATTCTTCGGCCTGATGGGGCTGCTGATCGTGCGCAAGCTGCTCGATCCGAAGCCTGGCCTGGTGCTGAGCAGCGCGGGCCTGACCGACAACGCAAGCGGTGTGGCCGCAGGATTCATTCCCTGGGCGGAGATTGAGGGTTCCGGAGAATTCGCGGTCCAGGGTCAGCGCATGCTGGTGATCCACGTGCGCGACCCCCACCGCTACGTCGAGCGCGGCGGTGCCATCCGGCGCACGGTGAACCGCGCCAATTTCAAGCTTGCGGGCAGCCCGATCGCGATTCCCGCCAGTGCGCTCAGGGTCGGATTCGACGAGTTGCAGTCGTTGTTCGACCGCTACCTGAAGCAGTACGGAAGCGGTGCAGCCCGCACGGAGAGGTGACCGGCGGCTGATGGTTCGAGTGGTTCGAGTGGTTCGAGTGGTTCGAGACGCTGTCTCGATCCGGCTTCGCCGGCCTGCCCGGTCATGGTGAGGCCGTGACCGAGGCGACCGCGAAGCGGTCGAGCGAGGGTGCGGAGCGAACCACAGCTCCTCACCATGAACGGAGTGTGGATTGCGGCTTCGCCGGCCTGCCCGGTCATGGTGAGGCCGCGACCGAGGCGGCCGCGAAGCGGCCGAGCGAGGGCGCGGAGCGAACCACAGCTCCTCACCATGAACGGCATGGACGACGCTTACCCGCCGCGTCAATGACTCTCCAGGCCGATCAGCCGCCCCATTTCCGCCTTCACCGTCAAGCCGTGCTGGCGCAGCCAGGCACGTTGGGTGTCGACGCTGGGAAAGTGCTCGGCGACACGGTTCCAGAAGCGTGGAGAGTGGTCGCGCACGTACAGGTGGCAGAGTTCGTGCACCACCACGTAGGCGAACACCTGCGGCGGGGCCAGCACCAGCGACAGGTCCAGCGACATGCGGTCGCCGGCGCTGAGGCTGCCCCACAGGCTGCGCAACGGACGCACGCTCAGTCCAACCGGTGCGCGGCCCACCCTCGGCACGTAGCGATTGAGCAGGCGCCCGGCGTCGCGCCGTGCCTCGCCCTGCAGGAAGCTGCGAATCAGACCCTGCGCCAGCGGCAGGTGGCGGCGTGTCAGTTCGGGCAGGCGCACCTCCAGCCGTCGGTCATCGACCAGGCGCACCGACGGCAGCGCAGCCTGCTTCCACGTCAGCGGCAGGGTCGTCCCGCGCAGGCTGACGCGATCGGAGACGCCAATCCGCAGCGGCGGCCGCACGGCGCCCGCGTCCTTCAGTTCGGCAAGCTTCTCCAGCACCCAGTCCTCGTGCTGGCCGACGAAGCGTTCGAGTTGGCTGAGGCGTGCACCGGGCGGCACGGTCAGGCGCAGCACGCCACCGCTGCATACAGTCAGGCGCAACCGGCGCGCACGCGCACTCGGTACCGGCTTGAGACGCAGGCTGCGTCCGTTGGACAGCGTGACGGTGAGCCAGGGATCGGCAAGCAACTGCGACGGAGGCACGGTCAGGCATGCCTCCGGGTGGAACGCGACGCGAAGAACCCCTGCCTCATGCTTTCAGGCACCTCGGGCTGACGGTGGCGGCTGCCGCCGGCACCGGGAGGTGACGACGGGGACTTCAACGGGGCGCGGTGCGCCACGTCGATTCAGTCCGCATTCTGCGCCGGTCGCTTCACCTCGAACAAGTCCTCGATGCGGGCAAGCAGACGAGCGGTCTCTCCGGCGCTCAGCGCGAAGCGCGCCTGAAGCTCCTGGCGGGCGTCCTCGCCGCTTTCCGGGGTCTCGTCGGCGACCTCGAGATAGCGGATCTTGCGCAGGACCAGGTCGTCGCCCAGCACCAGGCCCAGGCGCCCGTCGTATACCAGCGCCAACTGCGCCACCTGCTTGCCCGCCTTGAGGTGCTCGTGCATCTCCTTGCTGGCCAGCTCCTGGCGGCGCGCGCGCACCACGCCACCCTTGTCGGAGGGGTCCTTGAGCTCGCATTCGTCGCCCAAGGCGAAATCCTTGGGCAAGTCGCCCTTGCCCAGCCAGCGCGTCAGGCGCTCCCGTGGCGTCGAGTCGGCCGTCGCCGGAACCGCCGGGAAGGAGCCCAGGCTTTCGCGCAGCAACCCAAGCGCCGCCTCGGCCGCCTTGCGTGAGGCCGTGTCCACGCCAAGCCAGCCACGCTTGAGGTCGAGGTAGAGCCACAGCCGCGAGGGCCGCGCGAAGGCGCGCGGCAGCAATTCGGTTACCAGGTCCTCGCGCATCTGCCGGCGCAGCTTGCCGCCGGGACGCCGGCCGTGCTCCGCCTCATAGGCGCGCAGACGTGCCGCCAGCTCGGCCTGCACCACAGAGCCCGGCAGCAGCTTGTCCTCGGCGCCCTGCTGCAGGAGCAATTGGTGTCCCTGGCGCAGAACCAGCACTTCGCTGTCGGGCCCGAAGGGAGACACCCAGCCTTGGGTGGACAACTCCAGCGCGCCCAGAGGCCGCAGTGTGTGGCGCGCCAGCGCGGCCTCGACGGCATCGGCATCGGGGCTGGCGGACGCGGCAAATCGGAACAGTGTCAGGTTTCGGAAGAGCATGGGGACTTTCGGAATGGACAGGCCGGGGGCGTGAAACGAGCGCGCGCTTGCGGGCGGCTGCCGCGGCCGGATTCAGCCTGGTGCGGCTTCCGCTGGGTCGGACGGGGGCGCTCGTGAGGGCGCACATTCTACGCGCTGTCGCCAACCGCGGCGTAGCGCTACACTCAGCCGTCCTCCGATCAAATTCCATGAACAGTCCCGATCCTGCCGAGATCCATCGCCAGCTGACCGTTCTCAAGGTCGAGCACCGCGATCTTGACGAGATCATCGCACGGCTGACCACCGATTCCGGCACCAACGAGTTCCAGCTCAAGCGCCTGAAGAAGCGCAAGCTGAGGCTCAAGGACATGATCGCCTACCTCGAGAGCAAGCTGATTCCCGATCTTGACGCGTAGGAAACCTCTGTACCAGTCCGCTTCGCTGCGGTTCCCTGCTACTTCGCAGGCTCCTGACTTTCACCCAGGCTGGCGCGCGCCTCCGGACTGAGCTTGAGTATGGAATGGCGCAGTTCGCGGCGCAGGATGACCTTGGCGTCCTGGCTGACCTGCACAAGGTTCTCCTCGAACCTGAGTTTGCCGGCCTCGTCGTTCTTCACCACACCGCGCTCGCGCAGCTTGGCGATGAAACTGCGGAAGAGCGCCTTGTCGAAGTACTCCGGCGCATTCAGTTCGTAGACCAGGGTGAGGCGTTGTGCGGTGAGGTGGCAGAGGTTCTCCACCTCGGCTGCACTCAGGGTGCCCGGACCGTTCTTCACCAGCACCGCGATGGCGATGTAGTAGCGCTCGAAAGCCTGCAACAGGCTGTGCGCGATCAGGCGCAGGCGATAGGCGCCATCGGACTGTCCGGCCTCACGGCTCAGCACACGGCCGTCGCTATTGGCGAACAGCAGGCCGCGGGCGAGGAAAAACTCGATCGTGGCCTGCACCCGTCCGTTCCACTCGGTCTCGCTCCAGGGCAGGAACAGCTCGGCCTGGATATAGGGGTAGACGATGCGCCCCAGGCGCAGCACCGCCGCGCGCGACATGCGCCGGTTGTTGCTGAAACAGCATGCCACCCACGCCGCGGCGGCGAGCAGGTGCTGCACGTTATTGCGGTAGTAGCTGGCGAGGATCGCCTCGCGCTCGGCAAGGTTGAGTACGTCGCCCAGCGGATGGGCGACGCGCTGGATGAGCTTGATCTTCTCGCCGTAGGCGATGATTTCGGCCGGCGAGTGTTCGGTCACGGTGACACGTGCGGAATACGGCAAGGCCGTGAACAGATCCTGCAGCAGATCGAGGTGTCCGACCAGGTCGATTTCGGTCATCGCCTTCTTGGGCGTCGACAGCAGCGCCAGGGCGAGCAGGTTGACCGGACTGAGGTTGGCCGCCTCGTTGACGCGCGCGAGGATGCGCCAGGCCAGGAGGTCGATGCTGGGATTCAGCCACGAAGGACGGCTGTCGCCGCCCGTGGGCGACTCGCGCCAGCCGGGCGCGGTTTCGTCAAGCAACTGGTCGAGATGGATGGGCTCGCCGAAATTGACCGTGACCTGGCCGTAGTTGTGACGCAGCACGCCAAAGGCTCGCAGCAGACCGAACAGCGACTCCTTCTGCTTGGGCTTGCCCGACAGCTCGCCGATGTAACTGCGGCCCTCGATCAGCTTCTCGTAGCCGATGTACACCGGCTGGAACACCACCGGCCGCCGCGTCTGACGCAGGTAGCCGCGCACCGTGATGCCGAGCATGCCGGCCTTGGGCTGCAGCAGGCGGCCGGTGCGCGAGCGGCCGCCCTCGATGAAGTATTCCAGCGACACACCGCGCCGCACCAGCGCCGCGACGTACTCGCTGAACACCGCCGAGTAGAGCGCGTTGGACTTGAAGCTTCGACGCAGGAAGAACGCGCCGCCGCGACGCAGGATGGGGCCCACCAGGGGCATGTTGAGATTGACCCCGGCGGCGATATGCGGCGGCACCAGGCCGCGCGTGTAGAGGATGTAGCTGATCAGCAGGTAATCGATGTGGCTGCGGTGACAGGGAACGTAGATCACCTCGCGGCCCGGTGCGACGTCCTTGACCGTGTCGAAGTGATGGACACGCAGTCCGTCGAAAATCTTGTTCCAGAAGCCGGTGAGCAGGAAGGACGCGCTTCGCACCACGGTATGCGAATAGTCGGCGGCGATCTCCCAGGCAAAGGCACGCGCCTGGCCGTAGGCGTGCTTGAAGTTCTTGCCGTTGCGTGCCGCCTGTTGCTCGATCGCCATGCGCACCGGTTCGGCGTTCAGCACCTCGTCGATCAGCATGCGCCGGTGCGACAGGTCGGGGCCGATGACCGTGCCGCGGATGCGGCGGAAGTGCGTGCGCAGCACGCGCGCCAGTCGGCGCTGCGCCCGTTCCCGTGGCAGGTCTTCCGCCAGTGCCTGGCGCAGCGACACCGGTGCGCTGAACTGCACGTAGGTGTCGCGACCGTTCAGCACGATGGCCATGAAGCGGCGGAAACGGCCGACCACCGCCCAGTTCTCCGAGAACAGTACGCTGAACCAGCCGCTGCTGCGCGTCGGCGCGCGGCCGACGAAGATCGACACCGGCACCAGTTGGATGTCGAGCGCGGCGTCGGCCGCAGTCGCCTCCAGCAGCTCGGCCAGCCCCTGCGAGTAGCTTCGGATGCTGGGGCGTCTGAACCAGAAACCCGGGCGACGCGACACCGCCAGCAGCGCGCGACGCCTGCTCAGGTAGCCGCCGGGCATGGCGACCAGTGCCGAGGGCAGCCCGGCCTGACGACAGGCGCGATCAAGAATGAGCGCGTTGCTCAGGCCATAGCGCTCGATCACGTAGCAGACCGGCCGCTCGCCATCGATGCGCGTGGTCGGGCGCTCGGGATCGAGACGAATGCGAATCCACGGCTCCAGCAGCCAGCCGAGAACACGCAACGGCCACGAGGGTCGCGGCTGCGCAGAGGTTTTGGGCGATGCGCTCATCATGCGCGCGGAAGCGGGGCGGCGAAGGACTCGCCGCCCCGCACGGGCTGGTGGATCAGGGACCTTCGGCGTCGGCGCGCGCGAGCTGGTCGAGCGTATCGCGCGAGAACCAGCGACCGTCCTGGCGCACCATGTCCGACTCGATCGACAGCGGGGCATCGAGCAGGGTCCAGTCGATTCGGACCTTGGCTTCGTCGCCGCTCTCCGAAACCACCGAGGCCTTGACCGAATCAAGCACGCGATCGATGGAGAGGTCGTAGATGTCGAGCACGCCCTTCAGGCCGCCGAGGACCATACCGCCCTTGGTCAGGGCCTCCTCGAAGCTCAGCGCATGCAGCTCGTCCAGGGTGGACAGCTCCAGCGAGCGCGCCGTCCTGGTCACCACGGCGACGGCACGGCGTGCGCGATCGCGGTCGGTGAAGGGCGTCTTCTGTACCCACCCTGCGAGCGCATCGAGGCTCTTTTGCACCTGTTCCTTCTGCGCCTGGTTCAGGTCTTCGTTCTGCTCGATCATGCTCGCGGCCACGCCGCGGCCCATGCCGATCATCAACGGCAGCTGCGCCATCTGCTTGTCGAGCTCGGCGAGCTGCGGCTCCAGCATGGCCATCAGCGCTTCCTCCGCACCGTCGGCGGTGAGCATGCCCATGGTCATGGCGAACTGCATGCGCTCGTCGTCATCGATGTCTGCGCCGGTCGTCCCTTCCTGCCAAAGCTGGCCGATCCTGTGGAACTCCTTCTCGGGCAGGGTCGCGCGCAGCAAGGCATTCAGGTCATTCTGGCGCAGCGCCTTCACCGAGGCATCCACCGCACCCTTGGGTGAGGTGGTGGCAGCGGCGACCTGTTCGGGCGACTGGGTCTCATCGCGACCGCAGCCGGCGGTAACCAGCAGGCTCGCAGCCAGCAGCGCGAGAAGGAGGTGTCGAATCATGGCGGTGTCCCCTTGGCAGTCAAACCGCCATTGTGAGGACGGGGCATGCGACCTGCAACAATGAAAAACCCCGGGCAGTGTTGCCACTGCCCGGGGGAAGCCGGCCTGAGCCGGAGCGGGAATCACAGTGTCTCAGGTCATCGTCACGCTCAAAGCGTGTCAATAGAGTAACTTAGAATCCGGATATCATGCAATACATGAGATTACGTGGCATATATCACTGATTTTACGTACTAAAACAGGTTCGAATCGTCGCCTGGATGGCTTCGGCCGCCGCCCGCGGATCCACCGCATCACGGATCGGCCGCCCCACCACGATGTAGTCCGCACCCAGCGCGAACGCCTCGGCCACATCCACGGTACGTTTCTGATCGTCACTGTTTGCCACGGGACGGATGCCCGGGCACACCAGGATCAGGCGGTCGCCGGTCTCGCGCCTGAGCGCGGCCGCTTCCAGCCCGGACGAGACCACTCCGTCGCAGCCGGCGGCAAGCGCGGCCCGGGCTCGCGACAGCACCAGCGCCTCCGGGCGGCACTGAAATCCGAGGTCGTCCAGGTCGTGCTGGTCCAGGCTGGTCAGCGCGGTCACCGCCAGCAGGCGGATGTCGCCCTTCACCTCGGCAGCGGCCCGCATCATGCCGTCGTTGCCGTGGATGGTGCAGAAATGCACCGGATAGCGCGTGAGGCCCTTGACGGCGCGCGCCACGGTGGCCGGGACATCGAAGAACTTGAGGTCCACGAACAATTTCTTGCCGCGCGCGGCCAGTTCTTCCAGCAGGCGAAAGTAGTCACCGGAGGTGAGCAGTTCCATGCCGAGCTTGTAGAACCGCACCGAGTCGTCCAGGCGGTCGACCAGGGCCAGAGCCTCGTCGCGGGTGGCGACGTCGAGGGCGAAGATCAGGCGCTCGGCGGGATCGAGGCCGGGCGTGGCATTGTCGGGCATGCTCATTGGTAGCGCAGATGGCTCCGTTTGCGCGCACGTAGATCGCCTCCGACTTCATTGCGCGGATGGCGGATCAGGCTGGACTCCCAGCCGCCATAGCTGGGGTTGGGCAGCATGATCCAGCGCTCGCCCCAGTAGTCGCGGTAGCGATCGACCAGCGCCTGGCGGGTGGCCGGATCGGCATCGGTACCGTCGACGAAGTCGCCCAGGTTGTCGCCCAGCAGCAGCAACACGCGGTAGCGCTCGCCGACCCAGCGCCGGCGTTCGCCCTTGGCCCCTGCCGGGGCGCGCGGGTCGCCGCGCAGCATCAGATTGCTGCCGTCGCGCGCCACCGGAAATCCGAGTGCACGCAGGTTGTCGAGGGTGCCGGCGAATTCCTCGGGCGCGTCGCGGTTGGTGATGTAGAAGACGGTGACACCACGTCCGCTGGCATGACGCAGGAATTCCGCGGCACCCGGAAGCGCGGTGGCACGGCGCTCATCCACCCAGGCACGAAAGCTTTCGCGGCTGAATACAGTGTCGTCGCGGATGCCGCGCGCCTGGTAGGAGCTGTTGTCGATCAGGGTCTCATCGGCGTCGGCGATGATGGCAAGCGGCAGGTGCCGATAATCGGCGGCGCGTTCCTGCCTTGGCAGTGCATTCCACTCAGGATCGTCGAGTGCGCGATCCAGCACCTCGCGGGCGACGCGGAACATGCCGAGCAGCGTGGCCCGGTACTCGGCGCTTGCCTGCATCCACAGCGTGGCGTCCAGGCCATCGTGCGGCGCAAGCTGCGCGCCGACGGATTCGCGCGCTGGCTGCGCCGCGCATGCCGCCAGCAGCAGGACCAGGAGGACAGTGGCGAGGCGTTGGGCGGTCATTCGATGCACCGTGGGCAAAGTACGAGCCAAGTTGAGCCGCAGCATGCGGAGAGGGCTGAGTTGGGGGGGCAAGGATACCCGACGCGACAGGATCCGCGACGTTCCGGTGGTGCCGTTTCGGCCGTCATTGGTGATCCATGGCATGCGTCTCTTCGCTTCTGCCTGCTCGGCGCTCCCTGCATGCTCTGCGACTGCGAGCTTCGGCACTACCCGGCCAGCAACGCCTTGAGGCGATCGAGGTGCGAGCGCGCCATCTCGCGCGAACGCGCCTCGTCGGCTTTGCTGTCTCTGCCTTTCCAGTCGAGGTCGGCTTCCGGCAACTCGGCGAGGAAGCGGCTGGGGGTCACCTTCTCCAGCTTGCCGAAACGCCGCCGCGATTCGACGTAGCTGAGACTCAGGGCCTCGCGCGCACGGGTGATGCCGACGTAGAACAGGCGCCGCTCCTCCTCGACCTGGCCCTCGTGCAGCGAGGATTCGTGCGGCAGCACGCCTTCTTCCAGTCCGATCAGGTAGACCACGGGAAACTCGAGGCCCTTGGAACCGTGCAGGGTCATCAGCCGCACCGCTTCGCCACGGCGCTCGTCGTCGTTGCGGCTGAGCAGGGCGAGCTGGGCGGCCAGGGTGGCGGTGGCGCGTTCGCCAGCTTCGAGAAAGGTGAGGAACTCCTCGACGAAACCGCGGCGACGCTCGGCCTGGGCGGCGTCGCGACTGCCCTCGTCGAGATGCCGACCGTAATCCACCGCCTTGTACACGGCACGGGCGATGTCGGCCGCTGGATCGCGCCGCGCACGTGCGGACAGCCCTTCGATCATGCGCACGAAATCGCCGAGCGCCACGGCGGGCCGCGGTGGCAGCGCCCGCAGGGCATCCAGACTGGATGCCGTGCGCAAAAGACTCAGGCCACGCCCGGCGGCAAGCTTGCCCAGGCGCTCCAGGGTGGTGGCGCCGATCTCGCGGCGAGGCGTGTTGACCACGCGCAGGAATGCCGCATCGTCGTCGGGATTGACGATGAGGCGCAGATAGCCGATCAGATCCTTGATCTCGATTCGGTCGAAGTAGGCGGTGCCGCCGGACAGGTGGTAGGGCACTTCGGCAAGTCGCAGGGCGCGCTCGATGGTACGCGCCTGGTGGTTGCCCCGGTACAGCACGGCGAAGTCCGACCATGGTCGCCGCTCGGCCTGGGCGCGGTGCACCAGGTCGGCCACGATGCACTCGGCCTCGTGTTCGGGATCGCGGCAAGGCAGCACGCGTACCGGTTCGCCTTCGCCCAGGCCGCTCCACAACTTCTTCTCGAACAGATGCGGGTTGTGCGCGATCAATGCGTTGGCCACACGCAACACGCGCCGGGTGGAACGGTAGTTCTGTTCAAGCGCGACGACCTTCAGCGCGGGGAAATCGTGCTTGAGGGTGGTCAGGTTGCCGGGGTCGGCGCCGCGCCAGGCGTAGATCGACTGGTCGTCGTCGCCGACCACGGTGAACGGGCAGCCGCCTCCGGCAAGCAGACGCAACAGCCCATACTGGGCGGCATTGGTGTCCTGGTACTCGTCCACAAGCAGGTGGACATGGCGTGCCTGCCAGCGGGCGAGCAGCGCGTGGTCGGACTCGAGCAGAGCCAGCGGCAGACGGATCAGATCGTCGAAATCGACCGCGTTGAAGGCGGCCAGGCGTTGCTGGTAGGCGGCATAGAGATCGGCCGCTTCGCGTTCGCGCGGGGCACGCGCCTGCTCCGCCGCGCCCTCCGGCGCCAGGCCCACGTTCTTGGCACGACTGACCAGGTGGCGCAACTGATCGAGCGCCTCCTGGCCGATGCCTTTCGGTGCAAGATCCTTGATCAGCGCCGCGCTGTCGTCGGCATCGAACACCGAAAAGCCGCGGCGCAGGCCGGCGACTTCGTGTTCCTGCTGCAGGAAGCGCAGGCCGAGCGCATGGAACGTGCTGACCGTGAGCGCATCCCGAGCCGCTGCGCCAACACGCCGACCGACACGATCACGCATCTCGTTGGCGGCCTTGTTGGTGAAAGTGATCGCAGCGATGCGCGCAGGATCGACGCCCTTGCGATCCACCAGGTGGCCGATCTTCTCGGTGATCACCCGGGTCTTGCCGGAGCCCGCACCGGCCAGCACCAGCAGCGGCCCATCGCAATAGCGCACAGCCTCGGCCTGGGCGGGATTGAGGGGGAAGCGGCTCATCGGGGCGCGCATGGTAGCAGTCGGGGGTTGCCTTCGCCTGCGGCGATCGGTTGGTGCGCCTGCGGCGCGGCTTGTTGTTTTCGTCCCTGACTTTTGTTTCGTCCGCCCTCCGGCGGCCGGGTCACTTCGACGTGCTCATGCTTTCCTTTTCCTGTTCGGAGCGCCTGCGGCGCGGCTTGTTTGTGTCGTCCATGACAGGGTTCCGTCCGCCTCCCGGCGGCCGGGTCACTTTTCTCTGCTCGTCCAGAGAAA
>DAOMOD010000022.1:27391-28873 GCA_035444205.1 Lysobacteraceae bacterium | reverse complement strand
GCAGGTGGCTCCATTACGGCGATCATGGGTGGCTTTAATAGGGCGGTCAGTGACACGCGTTGCAGCATATGGCGCCGGACGCGCAGATCCGCGCCAAGGAACGGGTGCTCCTGGAGAATCTGGAGCGCATCGGCCATGTTGCGCCGGAAGCGGTGCTGCCGGCACTGACATCGACGCCGTGGGGCTATCGGCGCAAGGCGCGACTGTCGGTGCGTTGGGTGGCGAAGAAGGGCAGGGTGCTGGTGGGATTTCGCGAGGAGGACAGCCGCTTCGTCGCCGATATCCGCCGCTGCGAGGTGCTGGTGCCGCAGGTGGGCGAGCGTATCGAGGCGATCTCCGAGTTCTTGCAGACGCTCGATGCGCGCCAGTCGATCGCCCAGATCGAGGTCGCCGCGGGCGACACGCAGACTGCGCTGGTGTTCCGCCATCTGCAGCCATTGGACGAATCCGACCTCGACCGACTGCGTGGCTTTTCGCGCGAGACCGGGCTTGCCGTGATGCTGCAACCCGGCGGCATCGACAGCGTCGTGGCGCTTGAGCCTGCCGAGGTCGATCTGCACTACACGCTTCCCGCGCACAACGTGCGTCTGGATTTCCTGCCGCTCGACTTCGTCCAGGTGAACGCGGCGATGAACGCGGCCATGGTCGACCACACGCTGGGTCTGCTGGCGCTTGGCGCTGAAGACCGCGTCCTCGATCTGTTCAGCGGCCTCGGCAATTTCACGCTGCCGATGGCGCGTCACGCCGCCCATGTCACTGGTGTGGAGGGCGAGCATGGGCTGGTGGCGCGCGCCATGGACAATGCCAGTCGCAACGATCTCGACGGGCGCATCGACATGCACGTGGCGAACCTGGCCGAGGACCAGCGCCAGGCCGACTGGGCGCGCCGCGACTACGACAAGCTCTTGCTCGATCCGCCGCGCTCGGGCGCCGAGGCGGTGCTCGAGTACCTCCCGGGGCGCTCGGTGGGTCGGGTAGTGTGTGTATCCTGCCACCCCGGAAGCCTGGCGCGCGACGCCGGGATCCTGGTGAAGAAGCATGGCTTCAAGCTCAGGCAAGCGGGTGTGATGGACATGTTTCCGCATACCGGGCATGTCGAGTCCATAGCGCTGTTCGAGCGTTGAGACTTGATCGCGGCTGAAGCCGCTCCTACAGGTCACGGCTTTCGCAGGAGACCACCTTGTGGGCGACGCGGGTGTGGCATCGGTGCGAGGGGACGGTCGCGCACAGGGTGCGCTCACCAGGGAGAGCGCCGTGGTAGGAGGGGCTTCAGCCCCGACCGCGGAGCGGCTTCGAAGCGAAGGGACGGTCGCGGCTGAAGCCGCTCCTACAGGGCACGGCTTTCGCAGGAGACCACCTTGTGGGCGACGCGGGTGTGGCATCGGTGCGAGGGGACGGTCGCGCACAGGGTGCGCTCACCAGGGAGAGCGCCGTGGTAGGAGGGGCTTCAGCCCCGACCGCGGAGCGGCTTCGAAGCGAAGG
>DAOMOD010000022.1:6271-27291 GCA_035444205.1 Lysobacteraceae bacterium | reverse complement strand
AGCCGCTCCTACAGGGCACGGCTTTCGCAGGAGACCACCTTGTGGGCGACGCGGGCGTGGCATCGGTGCGAGGGGATGGTCGCGCACATCGTGCGGCGCCGTGGTAGGAGGGGCTTCAGCCCCGACCGCGGAGCGGCTTCGAAGCGAAGGGACGGTCGCGGCTGAAGCCGCTCCTACAGGGCACGGCTTTCGCAGGAGACCACCTTGTGGGCGGCGCGGGCGCGGCATCGGTACGAGGGGACGGTCGCGCACAGGGTGCGCTCCTACAGGGCACAGCTTTCGTAGGAGACCACCCTGTGGGCGAACCGGGCGGGGCTGACTGCCAGGCCCTGCATGACGCGGCGCAGACGAAGACCCGCTACCATGTATGCGTGCTTGCGCGGAGCGGCGGGAGCACCGGTTTCGGCAGGAGGTTGATGAGACATGCGGGCAGGTTGGCGGGCTGGTGTATCGGAGCTCCGGCGATGCTGATCGTCGGCCTGGAAGGCGTACATCCGGATTCACGCGAGCTCATTCTCCTGCGCCGTCCGGAAGTGAGCGGGGTCATTCTGTTCCGGCGCAACTTCGCCAGTCGTGATCAGTTGCATGGCCTGATCGACCAGCTACGCGAGGTTCGTCCCGAACCACTGTTGATCTGCGTCGATCAGGAGGGCGGGCCGGTGCAGCGGCTGGTGGAGGATGGTTTCTTCCGACTGCCACCCCTGGAACGCATCGGCGCGCTGTGGGACTCCGATCCCGAAGCCGCGCGTCGTCTGGCGCACGAACACGCCTGGCTGATGGCCAGCGAGGTGCTCGCCCTGGGCCTTGACCTCAGTTTCGCCCCCGTCGCCGATCTTGGTCGCGGCAACCGCGCCATCGGGGTGCGCGCGCTGCATGCCGACCCGCAGGTGGCGGGCGAGCTGACCGTGGCCTACGTACAGGGCATGCACGAGGCCGGCATGGCAGCGACGCTCAAGCACTTTCCCGGGCATGGCTCGGTGGTGGAAGACACCCATTTCGACGTGGCGCACGATCCGCGTTCCCTGGGCGAGCTGCGTGAGACCGACCTGGTGCCGTTTGCGCGCGGCATCGCCGCCGGTGCCGAGGCGGTGATGATGGCGCACGTCGAGTACCCGCAGGTCGCGCCGCTGCCGGCCGGTTACGCGAAGCAATGGATCGACGGGATTCTGCGTGGTGACATGGGATTCCATGGCGTGGTCGTCAGCGACGACATCGGCATGGCTGCCGCGCATGGCGCCGGCAGCGTGGCCGCACGTGTCTCCGCCCACCTCGATGCGGGGTGCGATCTGGTGCTTGCCTGCGCGCCGGCGCTGGTGGAAGAGGCGCTGGATGCCTGCATCGGGCGCACGCCGTGTACGCAGGAAAAGCTTGCCAGCCTGCGTGCCCGGCAGCGCCCGGCCTGGGAGGATCTGCTGGTCGACGAGCGCCACGCGCACTGTCGCGCTAAGCTTGCGCCCCTTTGCCGCAGCCACGACCGTCCCGCATGAGCCGTCCCACGCTTGCCCAGGCGCTGAAAGATGCCGACCTGATCCACGATCGCGCAACACTGGACGCGGCCATCGCACGCATCGGCCGCGAGATCACTCGCGACTTCGCCGGACAGCAGCCGGCCTACCTGACCGTCTTGAACGGCGGCGTAATATTCGCCGGACTGCTGGCGCTCGAGATCGGCGTCGACCTTGAGTTCGACGCGGTGCACCTGACCCGCTACCGCGGTACCAGCGGCGGCGAACTGATGTGGCTGAAGCAGCCCCGCATCGAGCTGCGCGGGCGACCGGTACTGTTGATCGACGACATCCTCGACGAGGGTCACACGCTGGCTGCCCTGAAGCATCATTGCGAGGCCGCCGGCGCCAGCCGCGTCGCCGTCGTGGTGCTGTGTCGCAAGGCCCATGACCGCCTCGTGCCGGGCATGCGCGCGGACTACGTGGGGGTGGAGGTCCCCGACCGCTACGTGTTCGGGTTCGGCATGGACTTCCACGAACAGGGGCGCAACCTGCCCGCCATCTACGCGCTGAAGGAATGAACATGGATCTTGCGGTCATCGGCGGAACCGGCCTGTACGATCTTGCCGGTCTGGAGAAGCCCAGACGCGTGCTGGTGGAGACGCCCTACGGCCCGGCCTCGGGGCCGGTGGTGGTCGGCGCGCTGGACGGTCGCCGCATCGGTTTCCTGGCGCGTCACGGCGCCAACCACACGGTGGCGCCGCATCGCATCAATTACCGCGCCAATCTTTGGGCCCTGCATCACCTCGGCGCGCGCCGCGTGCTCGGCATCAACGCGGTGGGCGGCATCGGTGAGGCCTACGGGCCGCGCGTGCTGGCCGTGCCCCATCAGCTCATCGACTACACCTGGGGCCGCGTGTCTACCTTCGCCGACGAGGAGAAGGACGAGGTCCGTCACATCGACTTCACCGAGCCCTACGATGCCGCCATGCGCCATCATCTGCTCGAAGCCGCGAAGACGGCACAGGTCGCCGTGGTGGACGCCGGCATCTACGCCGCCACCCAGGGGCCGCGCCTGGAAACCGCCGCCGAAATCGAGCGCCTGCGCCGGGACGGCGCCGATCTTGTCGGCATGACCGGCATGCCCGAGGCCGCGCTGGCGCGCGAGCTGGAACTCCAATACGCCTGCCTTGCCCTGGTGGCGAACTGGGCGGCCGGCTGCGGCGATGAGGCCACGATCAGCATGGACGAGGTCTACACCAACCTGCGCGCCTGCACCGAGCGTGTCCCGGCCGTGGTGGGCGCGTTGCTTGCCGGTCTGCCCGTCTCGTAAACAATTGATCCGTACCGTTCCGGGCACACAAACCCCGTTGTTATACTCGATCGGCCAGTTGCAGCCGTCGGTTGTGCCTGGTGCATGTTCAAGTCATTACAGGGGTGGTTCGATGGCAACCGGTACCGTCAAGTGGTTCAACGACGCCAAGGGCTTCGGCTTCATCGCGCCCGAAGGCGGCGGCGACGACATCTTCGTGCACTTTTCCGCGATCAGCGCGAACGGATTCCGCACGCTCAAGGAAGGCGAGAAAGTGAGTTTCGAGGTAGTCGAGGGCCCCAAGGGCTCGCAAGCCGCGGGTGTTCAGGTAGTGCGCTGAAGTGCACTCACCGGATACGAGAAAGCCCCGCTCCGGCGGGGCTTTTTCGTGTAGGTTGGAGGCCGCGTTTCGCCGAGGCCGGAAATGATCGTCTATCTGCCATTGCTGATCATGGTATTTGGGCCCGCCATCCTGGTCCTTTGGCTGGCGTGGCGGCAGTTACGCCTTGCCGCGCAGCGCAGTGGCGCCTCGATCTTCGATCTGCGCCCCTCCTGGAGCCGTGCGGTGATCGGACGAGCGCTGACATGGACGCTGATCGGACTGGTCGCCATCATCGTGCTGACCATCCTGTTGCGCACGCCGCTGGTTGGACGTGCGGTGGTGGTGCTGCCCTGGATCTTCGCCATGGGGGCGGCTGTCGGGCTGGTGCGCTGGCAGGAATCGCTCAAGTGATGCCGATCGATGCGCCTCCCGTACGCCTTCGCGCGTGGTGCGACACCGACATCGACGCCCTCGTCGAGCTGGCCAACAGCAGGAAGGTGTGGCGAAACCTGAGCGACCTGTTCCCGCATCCGTACACACGCGAGCATGCGCGCGCCTGGGTGGCGCATTGCGCGGCACTGCCGGAAGGGCATTCCGCCTGGGCGATCGAGCGTGATGGCGTCCTGTGCGGTGGCGTCGGGCTGAGGCGCGGCCAGGACGTGATGCGCTTTTCGGCGGACCTTGGCTACTGGCTGGGCGAGCTGCACTGGGGTCGCGGCACCGCCACCGCCGCGGTGTGCGCCGCAGTGGACTGGGCATTTGCCCACACCGACCTGAAACGGATCGGCGCGCGCGTGATGTACTGGAACCCGGCCTCGGCGCGCGTGCTGGAGAAGGCCGGCTTCCGCGCCGAAGGCCGGACGCGGCTGTCTTCGTTCAAGGACGGCTACTTCGTCGACGATCTTCATTTTGGGCGGTTGCGTGGAGACCTCTGCATCCTGTGAAGCCCAAAGTGGTCATTGGTTGTGTCGCGGCCGTGGCCGTGTTCGTCGTCGTCATCGGCGGGACCATGCTGTGGGTGGTCCTCAGGGGTTGGGATTGGGCAGAGGGTGTGCTCGCACGCGCACGACTGCGTGCTGTTGGCAATGGGGGAGGATGCGCTTGAGCCCGAGTCGTTGATCCAGGGGTGGCTCGAGTTGTTGGTCGAAGCATCGATCGAGACTTCGTCAACGGCAGAACTGATCGGGGGGGACTGATCCAGGCGATGCAAGGGGGAGGGTGCCGAGCTGACTCGGCACTACGAAACGCTCGCGGCTTTCGCCGCTCCTACCCCAATTGCGGAGCGGGGACAGCTGCGGCGAGGTGTTTTCACCCGCGGTGTTACCTATCGCGGCTCTCGCCGCTCCTACCCGAAGCCAGCAGGCTCTTGCATGAGCGGCGAAAGCCGCGATCATGGCATGCCGCGAAGATCATGGACCGCCCGATTCTCGTCGCTCCTCCCGTCAGCGACCTCGGGGTGACGCAGTCGTCGCGAGCGGAACTACGCGGCAAACTGCAACCGCGCCAATTCGGCATACAGGCCGCCACGCGCCACCAGTTCCTGGTGGCTGCCCTCGGCGACGATGCGGCCGGCGTCGAGGACGATGATGCGGTCGGCGGCGAGTACGGTGGACAGTCGATGGGCGATCACCAGGGTAGTGCGGTTGCGCATGATGCGCGTCAGCGCTTGCTGGATGGCGCGCTCGCTCTGCGCGTCGAGCGCACTGGTGGCCTCGTCGAGCAAAAGCACCGGGGCGTTCTTGAGCACGGCACGGGCGATCGCCAGGCGCTGCTGCTGGCCGCCGGACAGGCGCACGCCGCGCTCGCCGAGGAAGGTGCGATAGCCCTCGGGCAGGGCGCTCAGGAATTCGTGCGCTTCGGCAGTCTTCGCGGCAGCCACGACTTCTTCGTCGCTGGCATCGAGGCGGCCGTAGCGGATGTTCTCCATGGCGTCGGCGCCAAAGATCACCGGATCCTGCGGCACCAGGGCAATGGCCTCACGCAATTGCTTCGGATCGAGCCTGCGGATGTCGACACCGTCGTAGCGTATGCAGCCTGCCTGGGGGTCGTAGAAGCGCAGCAGGAGCTGGAATACGGTGCTCTTGCCGGCACCGGACGGGCCGACCAGGGCCACGCTCTCGCCGGGACGGATCGCAAGCTCGAAGTGTTCCAGCGCCGCGTACTGCGGACGGGCCGGATAGTGGAAGCCGACGTTTTCGAAGTGTAAGTGGCCTTGCACCGGCGCCGGCAGCGTCTGAGGTTCCGCAGGCACGTCCACCCTGGCGGCGGTATCGAGGAGTTCCCGAATCCGCTCCATGCCGCCGGCGGCTCGTTGCACCTCGCTCCATACCTCGGTCAGTGCGCCCACCGACCCCGCTGCGATCACCGAATACAGCACAAACTGACCCAGCGCGCCGGCACTCATGCCGCCGGTCACCACGTCCTTGGCGCCGATCCACAGCACCAGGGTGATGGCGCCGAACACCAGCACGATGACCGCGGCGGTCAGGCTGGCCTGGGCGCGTACCCGGCGTGCCGCGGCTTGCAGGGCGCGAAACACGGCACTGCCGAAGCGTTCGCCTTCAAGCGCCTCGCGAGCATAGCTCTGCACGGTGTGCATGGCGTTCAGGGTTTCGCCGGCACGGGCATTGGCATCGGCAATGCGATCCTGGCTCTCGCGCGACAGCCCGCGCACCCTGCGCCCGAACAGCACGATCGGCAGGATCACGAAGGGAATGCCGATGGCGGCGAAGCCGGCAAGGCGCGGACTGGTCAGCACCAGGGCAATGCTGGCTCCGACCACGATGACGATGCTGCGGACAGCGACCGAGGCGCTGGAGGCGACTACCGTTCTAAGCAACTCGGTGTCGGCCGAGAGGCGGGAGATCAGTTCGCCGGTGCGGGTGATCTCGTAGAAGGCCTGATCCAGGGTGAGCAGGTGATCGTAGACACGTTTGCGGATGTCAGCGACCACGCGCTCGCCAAGCAGGGTCACGAAATAGAAGCGTGCCGCCGTGGCCAGGGCCAGCACCAGGGCAACTGCGAAGAGGCCGGCGAAATAGCGGTCGATGGACGCCGCATCCTCGCCGGCGAAGCCGTGGTCGATCATGAATCGTACCGCCACCGGCAGCGCCAGCGTGGCAGCCGAGGACAGCCCCAGAAAGGCCAGCCAAGCAAACACGAGGCCGCGGTAGGGCCGCACGAAGGGCAGGATCGCGCGCAGCGATGCCATGCCACCGGCAGCGGCGGATTGCATTGCCGGATCGCTCACGATTCGTCGCGTTCACGCGCCAGCACGCTGGCCATCCACAGCAGGCCGACGGGAAAGGCGATGCCGACGCCGACCAGTTCCCAATGCACCATGCCGGTGTTGGCGTAGAACAGGGCGGCGGCGAACAGGAACAGCAATCCGGCAAGAATCCCGGTAATGCGCGTGAGCAGGATGGAGGCTCGGCGAAGATCGATTTTCATCGGCGCGACTTGGCGAAGGGCCGGGAAGGATAGCCGATCAGGTGTCGTCACCCGGCAAGCCCACCTGCGCCTGGCCGCGGGTGGCGTCGCGCAGCGCGTGCTCCAGTGCGCGCAGGCGGTCCCTGGGAAGCGTGCAGGCCCTCGGCGTGATAGCGCTGGTCGAGCATGCTGGCGCCGAACTGGCCGAGCAGGGCATGGATCGCGCCGGCATGCGAGAAGTCACATGATATCAACACCGTAACCATATGGATAATCTCAATTTTCTCGGCCCGACGCAGGCATTCTGCAGCGCTGCCTCCGTACGCCCGCACCAGCCCTCCGGCGCCCAGTTTGATCCCGCCGAACCAGCGTGTCACCACCACCGCCACGCGATCGAGGCCCTGGCCGTCGATGGCAGCAAGAATCGGGCGACCGGCGGTGCCCGAAGGCTCGTCAGCATCGTGCGAGCGGTAGTCCTGGCCAATGCGCCAGGCCCAGCAATTGTGGCGGGCACCTGTGTCTGAGGCATCGCGGATGAAGGCCATGGCCTCGGCGACCGAGGACACCGGGGCGGCGTGGACAAGGAAGCGGCTCTTCCTGATTTCCTGCTCGAAGATCTGCGGATGGGCGAGGGTCAGGGGCAAGACGGTGGCCGCGCGGGATTGAAGGTGCGTGATGCTACGCAGGCTGCCGCCGCAGCGCCACGCGGCCGCAGCCGAGCCCGCAGCAAAACTGTCATAATTCCGACGGCAACCCGCCATCGACCGGGGAAACGCGTTTCTTGAAACGCCCGGTCCGGCATACCATTCGACTGAGCGAACGGCGACGGCGTCCTGGTTGCGGGCGCCCGCGCGCGTTCCATTTGCAAGGTGGACGTCCCATGCCCGGCAGCTATTTCGCCAACATCTTCGGCCGCTCTCCGGTCCGACCGCTGCAGGAACACATCGCCAAGGCGAGCGCCTGCGCGCGCGAACTGATTCCGCTGGTGGAAGCCACGCAGTCCGGCGACTGGGCCACCGCGCACCAGGTGCGCGAACGGATTCTGAAGCTCGAGGACGAGGCCGATGTGCTCAAGAAGGACCTGCGCCTGAACATGCCGAATTCCCTGCTGATGCCGGTGGCGCGTACCGACCTGCTCGACCTGCTGATGATCCAGGACAAGATCGCCAACAGCGCCAAGGACGCGTCGGGCCTCATCATTGGTCGTCACATGCGCTTTCCGGATTCCATCTCGGCCGAATTCATCGGCTTCGTCCGGCGCTGCATCGACGCCGTCGACCAGGCCGAGAAGAGCGTCAACGAACTGGACGAGCTGTACGAAACCGGATTCCGCGGCGCCGAGGCGAAAATCGTGGAGTCGATGATCGGCCACCTCGACGCCATCGAGAACGACACCGACCGCATGCAGGTGGACGTGCGCGCCCAACTGTTCGCCATGGAAAAGGAACTGCCGCCGGTTGACGTGGTGTTCATGTACAAGGCCATCGAGTGGATCGGTGAGGTAGGCGACTACGCGCAGCGCGTGGGCAGCCGCCTGCTGCGCCTGCTGGCTCGCTGACACCAGGGGGCTTCCCGATGGATCAGATGACGATCTACATCGTCCTCGCGGCCGCGTTCGGCCTGTACATGGCCTGGGGCATCGGCGCCAACGACGTGGCCAATGCCATGGCCACCTCCACCGGCGCCAAGGCCATCACCTTCAAGCAGGCGATCATGATCGCCGCCTTGTTCGAGTTTGCCGGCGCGGTGCTGGCAGGTGGCGCGGTGACATCGACCATCCGCAGCGGCATGGTCGACACCAGCGTGTTCGTCGATCAGGCGGAACTTCTGGTCTACGGCATGCTGGCGGCATTGCTGGCGGCGGCGGTGTGGTTGAACATCGCGTCACGCTTCGGTTGGCCGGTGTCCACCACGCACTCCATCGTCGGCGCCATTGTCGGCTTCGCCGCAGTTGGTGTCGGCATCGACGCGGTGCACTGGAGCAAGGTCGGCACCATCGTCATGAGCTGGGTGGTGTCGCCGCTGGTGGCGGGAACCATCGCCTTCCTCATTTTCCGCAGCGTGCAAATGCTCATTCTCGACCGGCCCGACCCGCTGAAGAGCGCCAGGCGCTGGGTGCCGGCGTACATGTTCCTGACCGCCTTCAACATTACCCTGGTCACCTTGTTCAAGGGCCTGACGCATATCGGTCTTGACCTGAGCGACGCGCACAACTATCTGATCGCCGTCGCCATCGGTCTGGTGGTGGCCATGGCCGGCAAGTTGATGATCGACCGCATCCAGCCCGAGCCGGGTGCCGACCAGAAGTTCCACTACGCCACCGTGGAACGCGTGTTCGGCGTACTGATGATCATCACTGCATGCTCCATGGCCTTCGCGCACGGCTCCAACGACGTCGCCAACGCGGTCGGGCCGGTGGCCGCGGTGATCTCGGTGGCACAGACCGGCGTCGTCGAGCAGCGTGCGGGGGTTTCGCCGTGGGTGCTGTTTCTGGGTGGCGCCGGCATCGTGCTGGGCCTTGCCACCTACGGCCGCCAGGTGATGCGCACGGTAGGCGAGAAGATCACCCAGCTTACCCCCAGCCGCGGCTTCGCCGCCGAACTGGCGGCGGCCACCACCATCGTGGTGGCATCCGGCACCGGCTTGCCCATCTCGACCACGCATACGCTGGTCGGCGCCATCCTTGGTGTCGGCATGGCGCGCGGAATCGCCGCGCTGAACCTGCGGGTGATCCGCGACATCTTCCTGTCCTGGATCGTCACCGTGCCGGCGGGCGCCCTGCTGGCGGTGATCTTCTATTTCATCCTCAAGGCGGTGTTGTAGGTTCGCTTGCTGGTGCGATGCGCTGCCGTGCAAGGCCCGCAGCTTGCCGTTCGGCTGCTGTAGAGCGGTGCTTGCTCCGCTCATGGACGCCACACCGTGCTGGCAGGGAACGGTGCCGAGCAGGCTCGGCATTACAGGATGCAGGTCGATTGCGGAGCTGTTGTAGAGCGTAGCTTGCTGCGCTCCGTGGCCTCCGAAGCCACCGAAAGCGAGGCCGAGCGGCACCATCCCCAACAAGGCGCTGGACGTGGCCTTCCGGCTGCGGCAGGCTTGCCCTCCATGTCGCTCCGCATCGCCTTTGTTGCCAGTTCCATTCCGGAAGCCGAGCAGGCTCTTGCCTCGCTGCGCGAGCGCTATGGAGACGTGGCGCCCGAAGAGGCCGATGTCATCGTGGCGCTCGGCGGCGACGGCTTCATGCTGCGCGCCCTGCACCGACACATGAAGCTCGGCAAGCCCGTGTTCGGCATGAAGATCGGCACGGTCGGCTTCCTGATGAACGAGTACCGCGAGAACGACCTGCATGCACGCATCGACGCCGCCCAGTCCCACATCCTGCGGCCGCTGGAGATGTCGGCGACCGCGGAATCGGGGAGTCCTGCCGACGCACTGGCGATCAACGAGGTGTCGCTGCTGAGGGAAACCAAGCAGGCGGCCAAGATCCGCGTTTCCCTGTGCGGCCGGGTGCGCATCCCGGAGCTGGTGTGCGACGGCATCCTGGTGGCCACGCCGGCCGGCAGCACCGCCTACAACCTGTCGGCGCACGGTCCCATCCTGCCGCTGGACAGTCGCGTGCTGGCGCTGACGCCGCTGGCCGCATTCCGCCCGCGGCGCTGGCGCGGTGCGATCCTTCGTGCCGAAACCGAGATCCGCTTCGAAATCCTCGAGCCCTACAAGCGCCCGGTCAGCGCCACTGCCGACGCCCACGAAATTCGCGACGTGCTGGAGGTGTCGGTGCGCGAATCCGAAACCCAGACCATCACCCTGATGTTCGACCCCGAGCACAACCTGGACGAGCGCATACTGAGCGAGCAGTTCGCGTTCTGAGCGGGCCCCGTTTTGTCGCGCGTGCTCGTGCCATGCTCCGAATGAACCCGCTGCATCTGGAGGTCCGATTTGGCAGGTAGGTCTGGCATTTCGACATTAGCGAATGCGTTCAACGCGCTAGGAGCGCTTACAGGCATCGTCTCCATAGTGACTATCGTCGCCTACTTCGCTAGCCCACAGGAGTACCCATTTGGAACCGAAGGTCCTGTTCGCTATGGGTCCGCTTTTCGCTACGTTGGGATCGCTTCCGTCGAAGCGATCTTGGGGTTGTGCGTGATAGTTGCTGGGCTATTCATTCGGCGTTTTGGTGTATGGGCGCTGGTCATTCAAATCATGTTTCTGACAGTCTTGGGAGCAAGCTGGTTCACGCTGTAGCGCGAGGAGCGCTTGGAACAAAAGCTTGTCAACGGCCGGGCTCATGCAACGGCTGGGGTCGCACAAGCTTGGGGCCATCAGGTTTTGTTTCTTGCAGTCAAGCCGTAGCGCAGCAAGGCAGAGCACCCTCCTGGCTCTGACGTCCGAAACCCCGCCAAGTGCGGGTCTTCGTCGTCACGGCCCGGCCGCTTGGATGATCGCCAGCGCCTGCGCGGCGTTGCCGATGGGGATGCCCTGAAAGCTTCGTAACGCCAGCAGATCGCCGTCGCCGGAAGCGATGAGATCAGCCCGGGAGGCGAGCGCGCAGGCGAGCACGCAAGCATGGGGTCTGTCTTCGGATTCTTGCGGCTGACGATCCATCAGCGGATGGGTAGACTGGCGGGACCGGATCATGGCTGTCCTGATTCGTGCTCGTCAGGCGCAGTCCTATCGTGAGGGCGAGGGCGCCGAACCGCCGACGGAGTTCACCCTGGGCGTGGAACCCGGCCCGGCGCAGGCCGGCAACATCCAGGACAAGATGGGCGTGGGCACCTACGAATACGGCCAGGGTGCCGGCCCGCATGCAGTGACCCGGATCGGCGCACGGCAGTTCTACTACGACGCCAACGGCAACCTGGAGGAGGAGCGCCGCGACGGCAATTTCGGCGTGGTGCGCGGCTTCCGATACACCGGGGCCGACCAGGTGCGACGGGTCGAGGTGCCGGGTCGGAGCGCGGTGTTCCACTACGGCGCCGACCGCGCCCGCGTGATCCGCAAGGACTACGACGGCACCACCCTCAAGTCGCGCACAGACTACATCGGCAACGTGGAAGTCGTGCGCCCGGTCGGCGGCCACGCCGAGTACCGCCGCTACATCGGCGGGGTCGTGATCGCCACCTGGTACGAGCAGACCGGCGTCAGCCAGGAGCGCTACCTGCACAAGGACCACCTGGGCAGCACGGTGGCCATCAGCGACATCCAGGGCAGCGTGCACCACCTTGCCTATGACCCGTGGGGCAAGCGGCGCGACGCCCATACGTCGGAAAGCTGGGACGTGCCGCCCGGCGAGTGGCTGGGTTGGATTCTGGCCATCACTCCGCGCGGCTACACCGGCCACGAGCACGTCGATTTCGCCGGCATCATCCACATGAACGGACGCATCTACGACCCGGAACTCGGCAGGTTCCTGCAGGCCGATCCGTTCGTGGAGGACAGCACCACGCTGAACCGATACACGTATGTGCACAACAACCCGTTGGCGTACGTGGATCCGAGCGGGTACATGAGCGCGGGGCAGATCCTGCGTGCGGCGGTGGCGATCGCGATCACCGTCTATACGGGCGGCATGGCTTCGGGCGCTGCCTGGGCACCGGTTCTGTCCAGCACGGCAGCCAAAGTGGCCGCCGTGGCCATCGGTGGAGCGCTGGCCGGAGCGATCCAGACGGGCTCCATCGAGGGTGCTGCCTGGGGGGCGTTTACGGCGTTGGTGTTCTACGGGGTGGGGAAGCAGTTCGGCGACGTGATGGACAAAGGCGTCATCGACACCGCAAAGGTGATGAAAAAGGCGCTCGCCCATGGCATCGCCGGTGGTACCCTGAGTTCCATGCAGGGCGGCAAGTTCGGCCACGGTTTCATGTCTGCAGGCTTCTCAGCGGCGGTTTCGCCCTACGTGGATGCGCAGGATGTTGGTGATTTTGCCAAGGGCGTCCAGGTGGCGCTGGTGGGTGGTACGGTATCCGCGGCGACGGGCGGGAAGTTCGCAAATGGGGCGGTCACTGCGGCTATGCAGTTTGCGTTTAATCAGGTAGCGCATCGTTACGAACGTGGGCCAACCAGAATGTGCTGGACAGACCAATCCGGTTGCACGCTGGATAATGCGCTTGAAGCTACCCGACCAGTGTCGGTGCCATTCACAGACAATCCAGTTGAGGGTCGGATGGAGATCGGCCCATTCAATGACCCCATTGAGCACGTCGTCGATCGTGAAAATCATACGATTAGTAACATTACGCTTGAAGGGCATACTTTCCATGAGGGGCAGGTGGTGCATAGCCTGACTGTTGATACAAGGCTACGTTTCAGTTTCAGGCAAGGCTTCTATAGGCGAGAGGGCATCTTCCTCACAACAACCGGCACCGGGTCGAACGCTTGTTTGATGTTCTGCGTGAACAACGCAACTGATAACTACGTTGCTGGCCGGATACTGTTCCTGCGAACCCACTACATGGCGCCGCGGCTGATGCAGCAGTACCTGAGGGCCGAACCATGAAGCAGTTTCTCTTGGCTTTTCTGTTGATGTCAGTGAGCGGACTCGGAGCATGCGACATGAAAAGGGGGGCGCAAGTGCCGTCGCATGTAGCGGAATTCGCCGTGGCGACGAGCGAGTATCCAGAGCTCATGGCTGAACTCGACAGCACGGCAGCATCGTTTGAGTTGAAGCGAATTGGTGCGGCACCGGGACTCAACGAACTGCATGGCCGAGAGGTGCTGTTCGCGGCTTACGAGGTCCAGGACAGGAAGGAGCGGCGAGGAGCTTTGACCGTGACCGACATCAAGGCGCCAGGGAGGGTGTTGCTCCGCGTTTACGAAGATGGCTTCGCCGACTCGGACCAGCGCACTCGGTTTGTCGCCGAGGTCGCCGATGTTATTAGCCGTTTCGGCGGCACACTGTCAAAGTCTGACAGCGACAAACAACCTTGAACTACGATGCAGGCCGCCACAACACTTCGCAAATGGGGCGGTGACTGCGGCGATGCAGTTTGCGTTTAATCAGAAGATGCGCGCTGAACGGTATCAATCCGTCGCCAAGACTGAGGAGGACGCCACCAATCTGGCAGTTGCCAGTGGTCGAGCCATTCGCAATGAAACTGAGCGAGTTGGCACGAGCCAAGGGCCCGCGCGCATGGACTATCGTCCAACCCTTCGTGGCCAGCCGATTGGAGCACCTATCTACATCGAAGAAGGGAGCTGGCTTGGCTCGCTGTTGGGTGGTGGAGAAACGTATTACACATATCCGTCCGCAGTATCAATGGAAGGCGGTAGCGGCTGGGGTTTGGCAATTGGAAGTGGTCTTGTGCCCCAGTATTCTGGGACAAACCCAGCGATCAACGTGGATAAGTTGTACGCAATTGTTGTGAATCTGCCAAGCGGGCACGAGTTCAATGCTGAGCTATGGGCGAATCGTAGCAGAGCAAACTTCCAGTCCCGTCCGGTCTACGTGGACCACACTAGTTCTGGTACCGTATACAAAGTTCAGGTTTATTCGGGCAGTTTCACCTGCACGGTCTATTCTGGAAGTGGGCAATGCTGATCAGTCGCGTCACAATCTTGGCATCAACGTTCTGCTTGATGCTTTGCTCTTGCGGGAAATCGCAGGTTGCGGACACTACCGAGAAGGTCTATTTCGTCCCAACGTTTCTTTCAGAATATCGAATTCCTGGTCAGGTGGAACACCCTGTCAGGGTTATCGGTTACTTGAAGGCTCATGACGGAGTTTCTTACCTTTACGCGTCTTCAGAGCTGGCAAGTCTCAAAAGTACCGATATTGCCCCTTTTCGACTTCACTTGGTAACCGAAACGGGAGTTCTTGGACGATCTGAAAATTGCGACGCTAGCACTGTTGTTGTTGAGGGTCGAATGTCCATGTTGCTTGGCGTGCCGAGCATCACGAACGTTAGTCGTATTGCAAGGCTTGGCGAAGGTATTAACGCGGAAGTTTGCCCGCTACCTGGCGCCCGGTGATTGGAAGAACGACGGGAAGAACGAGGACAGGAGAACGACAAGGACAGAACGAGCACGAAGCACGAAGCACGAAGCACGGGGCCAGGTCTATCTTCGTAGCGAAGCACGGGGCCAGGTCTATCTTCGTAGCGTAGCGAAGCACGGGGCCAGGTCTATCTTCGTAGCATTCCCCATCGAGTAGTTCAGCGAAGCCCGCCTTGCGCGGGCTTCGTCGTTTCAGCACCCGGTGCGCACGCTGGAGGTGGTGGGCTTACGCGGCCTTGTCGCCGCTCCTGATCACGGCTTCGATCATGTCGATCAGAAATCGCTGCTTGGCGCGCGGCAAGTGACTGTTCTGCTCGAACTGTCGTTGCAGTTTCGGTGCCGGTCCGCGCTTGCCCGGTCCCGGACGACCCTCGCCGAGCAGTTCCTCGATTGAGGTCGCCAGCACGCGCGCCACTGTCGGCAGCATCGCCACGACAGAGTTCGGGGACAGCCACAATCTCACGACAGAGTTCGGGGACAGCCACAATCTCGCCACGACAGAGTTCGGGGACAGCCACAATCTCGACCAGGAAAATACGCCATTGACGTACTGTGCGCCACGAGCGTAGTCTTCGGGCATGGTCTTCGTTGAGACGGCGGTCTTCACGCGCCAGGTTCTTGCGCTGCTCAGCGACGAGGAATACGCCGAACTTCAGCGGACACTGGTGCGCGATCCGCATGCGGGCGGGTGGGCTGCGCAAGCTGCGGGTGGCCGCCCAAGGCAAGGGCAAGCGAGGCGGGGCGCGGCTGATCTATTTCGTCGTAGATCCGGCCCAGCAGTGCCGGATGCTGCTGATCTATCGAAAGGGCGTCCAGGACGATCTGAGCGAAGACCAAAAAGCAGCGCTTCGGCGCATGATCGAGAATTGGACATGATGAACCCGAAGCTGTTCGACGAATTGCTTGAGAGCGTGACGCAGATGGGTGAGATCGCCCGGGGTGAGCGCGCGCCCGCCCGCGAGTTCGTTGTGGAAGACGTGGATGTCAGGCTGATCCGCAAGGCGACAGGACTGTCGCAGGCCCGGTTCGCCAAGGTCGTTGCGGTACCACTGGGAACCTTACGCAACTGGGAGCAGGGTCGACGGGCGCCGACCGGGCCAGCCAAGGTCTTGCTGAAGGTGATCGAGAAGGACCCAAAGGCGGTGCTGGAGGCCGTGGCTTCTCGCTAGGCGGCCAAGGGAAGCGCTTCAGCTTGTCGCCAACTTCCCGAACTTGCGCGCCACCCCGGCGCCCTTGAGCCAGCATTGCCCCAGCTCGCGGGCCTTGGCCATCAGGGCATCGACGGCACCGACTGCGCGCCAGTAGCGGGGGTGCGGAGAACGGGGACATCCTTTGTCTGGCGCCCACAATCCGAGAACGGGGACATTCGAGAACGGGGCCGGAGAAAGGGGTCTGTCTTCGGATTCTTGCAGCTGACGATCCATCAGCGGATGGGTAGTCTGGCGGGACCGGATCATGGGCGGGGCCGGATCATGCGTGTCCTGATTTGCGGTGTGCGTGTCCTGATTTGCGGGTCTGATTTGCGGTGATTTGCGCTTGGTGCCGACCAAGGTCGGCACTACGAAAAGCTCACGGTTCGCGATGCTTCTCCACAGCGTAGCCCTTCGACGGGGCTCAGGACATGCTTGCTCCGCTCATGGGCGATACGGTGATCCGGCAGGGGAGGGGCGGACTCCCGATCCACCATGTTCCTGCTCAGCCTGCCTCGAGCAGGTGCGATACTTGGCGCATGACGGATCGCCACGACAACGAAACAACCGGCCGCTCCGGCCAGCCTCCCGCGGAAGCGCAGCGCCTGGTGGTTGGCATCTCTTCCAGGGCGCTGTTCGATCTTTCCGAAAGCCACGCTCTGTTCGAGCGCGAGGGCCTCGATGCCTACGCGCGCTACCAGATCGCGCGCGAGAACGAATTGCTGGCACCGGGCATTGCATTCCCGTTGGTGCAGAAGCTGCTGCGGCTGAATCGGCATCTGCCGCCCGACGGACCCAGTGTCGAAGTCATTCTGCTGAGCCGCAACTCCAGCGACACCGGGCTGCGCATCTTCAATGCCATTGAGCACTTTGGCCTCGACATCGTTCGTGCCGCCTTCACCGACGGCGCGCCACCCTACCGCTACATCCAGCCCTTCGATGCCGACCTGTTCCTGTCCGCGCACCCTGAAGACGTGCGCGCCGCACTGGAAGCCGGTGTGGCCGCGGCCACCATCCTCACCGCACCGGCACGCGACACCGGCACCGAGGAACTGCGCATCGCCTTCGACGGCGACGCGGTGGTGTTCGGCGACGAATCCGAGCGGCTCAACGAGGAACAGGGACTTGCGGCGTTCAGTCTGAGCGAGAAGGAAAAGGCCGATCAACCGCTGTCGGGCGGTCCGTTCCGCGGTTTTCTTGAAGCCCTGCACCTGTTGCAGAAGGCCCTGCCACGTGAGCATCCACCGATCCGCACCGCCCTGGTCACGGCGCGCTCGGCACCTGCGCACAAGCGCGTGATCCTTACCCTGCGCGACTGGGGCGTGCGCATCGACGAGGCGCTGTTCCTCGGCGGTCGCGACAAGGGGCCGTTCCTGCAGGCCTTCGGCGCCGACATCTTCTTCGACGACCAGGCGATGAACGTCCAGGCCGCTGCCCGCCATGTGCCCTCCGGCCATGTGCCGCACGGGGTCAAGAACCGCGGATGACGGCCCTGCGCCACGCGCCTACAATAGCGGGCTTTGTGCCCATCCTGGTCCCGCCGACATGCCCGCCGCTCCCTTGAATCCCCTCGATCTTTACGACATCCGCGCCCTGCTGACCGAAGAGGAGCAGGCGGTGCAGGACACCGTGGCCCGATTCACCGATGAGCGCGTGCTGCCGATCATCGGCCCCTGTTTCGACGAGGCGCGTTTTCCGAAGGAACTGATTCCGGAGATCGCCAGCCTGGGGCTGCTCGGCTCCAGCCTGCCCGAGGAGTACGGCTGCGCCGGCCTCAATGCGGTCAGCTACGGGCTGATCTGCCAGGAGCTGGAGCGCGGCGACTCCGGCATCCGCAGCTTCGTCTCGGTGCAGAGTTCACTGTGCATGTACCCGATCTTCGCCTACGGCAGCGAGGAACAGCGCAAGCGCTGGCTGCCGGACATGGCGGCGGGCAAGGTGATCGGCTGCTTCGGACTCACCGAGCCGCACGGCGGCTCCGATCCGGCCAACATGAAGACCCACGCCAAGCAGGACGGCGGCGACTGGGTCATCAACGGCGCCAAGATGTGGATCACCAACGGCGGTATCGCCGACATCGCCATTGTCTGGGCGCAGACGGAAGATGGCATCCAGGGTTTCGTGGTCGAGCGCGGCATGAAGGGTTTCGAGACCCGCGATATCCACCGCAAGATGTCGCTGCGTGCCTCCATCACGTCCGAACTGTACTTCGACAATGTGCGCGTTCCCGATGCCAACCGTCTACCCAACGTGAAGGGGCTCAAGGGTCCGCTGGGCTGCCTGACCCAGGCACGCTACGGCATCACCTGGGGTCCGATCGGCGCGGCCCAGGCCTGCCTGAAGGAGGCGCTGGACTATTCGAAGGAACGCATCCTGTTCGGCCGGCCCACCGCGGCCACGCAGGCGGTGCAGATCAAGCTGGCAGAGATGGCGCGGCGCATCACCCTGGCGCAGTTGCTCAGCCTGCAGCTCGGCCGCCTGAAGGACGCCGGCAAGATGCGGCCCACCCAGGTGTCGCTGGCCAAGTGGAACAACTGCCGCATGGCCATCGACATCGCCCGTGAGGCGCGCGACATCCTCGGCGGCGCCGGCATCACCGTCGAGTACAGCCCGATCCGCCATGGACTGAACCTGGAGTCGGTGATCACCTACGAAGGCACCGAGACCGTCCACCAGCTGGTGGTGGGACGTGAGCTGACGGGGATCAACGCGTTCTGATCGGCCAGCAGCCTGTCGGCGGACGCAGGAGCGGCGTTGTGGCGCGACATTCCTTGCCGCCGCGGCAACCCGGGATGGAGTGCGTCGGCATGGGAATCCCGACGCGTCACTGCGCGCGCATCGATTCGATACGGACCAGTTCGGCTTCGAGGTTGTCGATGGTGCGGTGACGCTCGCCGTGGATGCGGCGCTTGAGGGCAAGGGCTTCACCGATGATGGCCTCGGCCTCATCGAGCCGGCCAAGATCGATCCAGGCCTTGCCGACGGCACCGATGATCTCGGATGTGATGGGGTGTTCGCGGCCCCATAGCGGCTCGGCCAGGGCCAGTGCCTTGAGTTGCTCGTCGAGAGCGGCCTCTGGCTGGTCGGTGTTGAGAAGGAAATTGGCGTGGTTGTGGCGGGCAACGATCGAGCGCGGATGCGCTTCGCCCTGGGTGGCCACCAGGCCTTCCAGGGCACGCCGGTAGAATGGGCCGGATTCCTGAATCTTGCCCTGCTGGCGCAGCGCGCCGGCCAGGTTGGAGATCACCCCGAGCGTTGCCGCGTGGTTCTCGCCGAAGGTGCGTTCGTGTGCCGACAGGGCATCGCGCAGCACCGGCTCGGCTTCCACGTAACGGCGCGACTGCAGGAGCAAGACGGCCAGGCTGTTGCGCAGGCGCAACGTGTGCGGGTGGTCGGCGCCCTGGGCTTGGGTGCGCAGTTCGATCAGCTCGCGCAATTGCTCCTCGGCCTCGTCGAAGCGCTCCAGATCGGAAAGCAGGATGGCTTCGAGGTAGCGCGCATTGAGGGGATCGGGATCGGTCGATGCCTTTGCCTGGACCTGTTCCAGGCGAGCCACGGCGGAGCGGATCGATGCCAGGCCGTCTTCGAAGCGTCCCAGCTCGCGTTGCGCCCAACCCAGTGCCAGCGCCAGGTCGGCGATCAGCCGGTGCTCCCGCGGATGGCCGGCCACGGCTTTCACGTGCGCCAGCGCGGCGATGGATTCGGCATCGCTGGCGCGACCGCTGCTGCTCAACGCATCGGCGAGCCGGCGCGCCAGACGCAGGGTTTGCTGGTGGTCCGGGCCGAGCATGGCCGTGCTGCGCTGGTGTGCCTGCATGCTGAACTCGACTGCCCGGGCGTAGTCGCCAAGGCTCGCGTAAGTGCCTCCGATCACGCCTTCGATATCGGCGAGCACGTCCGGTTGCATGCCCAGTTCGCTGCGAGCGCGCTCGGCCGCCTCGTCCAGGATCAGATGGAGCAGACTGCGATCGAGCCCGCGGGCGCGGTCGGGATCGACGCCGCCCAGCACGTCGGAAAGGAATTCAGCCATGGCACGGCTGCGTTGCGCCTCCTGTTCGGCACGGAACATGCCGTGCAGTGCGGCACCAAGGCCAAGCACAAGGGCCGCCAACACCGCCGCAGCGGCCACGATGCCGAACCGGTGGCGACGCGCGAATCGACCGGCCCGGTAGAGACCGGAGGGCGGCACCGATTCCAGCGCGCGCGCATCGAGGAATCGCTCCAGTTCCTCTGCCAGCATTGCGGCGGTCGGCAGGCGTTGCTCGCGCGAGGGTGCCAGCGCCCGCCGCAGAAGATGGCGCAGATCCCATGGGATGGTGCGCAGCGCCAGTGCCCTGGAACCGGTCACGCGGCGCCCGAGGCTGCTGGCGAGCAATCGGTCCAGTTCCTCGGGCGTCGGAAAGTCGGGGCCCAGCGTGCCGAGCCCGGGTGCAGGCAGCAGCAGACCCAGCAGGATCATGCCAAGTGCATACACGTCGCTGCGCGTGTCGACGGCCTCGGCCAGTCCGGCGGACTGCTCGGGGCTCATGTACATGGCCGTGCCGGCCACCTCGTAGCTGCCGGGTCCGGACTGCTCCGGCCGATCGTCGACACCCACGGCGATGCCGAAGTCGATGATCTTCGGCTGCGGGCGTCCGTCGACGCGGGCGACCAGGACGTTGGTGGGCTTGAGGTCGCGGTGCACGATCCCGCGCTGATGGGCATGCTGCACGCCGCGCGCGAGCACCATCATCAGAATGATGCGCTCGCGAAGCGCAGGCGATTCGTTCTCGCGCCAGCGGTGCAGCGGAACGCCGTCGATACGCTCCATGGCGAAATAGGGAAAGCCGTGTGCGGTGCGTCCGGCGTCGAACACCTTGGCGATGGCGGGGTGATCCATGCGCGCCAGCGCCTGGCGCTCGACCTCGAAGTAGGCCTCGGCCAGACCGCCCATGAGCTGGCGCTGGATCAGCTTGAGCGCCACGACGCGGCGGATCGGATGCAACTGCTCGGCCAGCCAGACGTCGCCCATGCCGCCGGCGCCAAGACGCTGCACGATGCGATAGGGGCCGACCATGGCACCGGGCGCGATGGCGACAGCGTCGATGGCTGGCATGGCCAGGCCCGGAATGGCGGCGGTGCGTTCGTCGTGGGGTGGTGGCGTGGTCTGGTCGTTCATGCCGCTGGGAGTGTGTCAGGCAAGCGCCTACAATAGCCGGGTTTTTCCTCCGATCCAGCCCATGTCCGCCCAGCTCACTCCGATTCCGGCGCGCAAGCGCCAGTTCAACCGCGCCCAGGTCGTCGATCAAAACTTCAGCGAGTTCGTGCGCGAGTACGACGGGCCGGTGGGCAGGGCG
>DAOMOD010000022.1:5351-6250 GCA_035444205.1 Lysobacteraceae bacterium | reverse complement strand
TGAGCGCCGGCGACTTTCTCGAACTGTTCGAATCGCAGTTGATCAGCCGCCACCTCGACCTGATGGCGCGCGTGCTGCGCGTGGAGAACAAGGTCTTCTACACCATCGGCAGCTCCGGCCACGAGGGCAATGCCATGGTGGCCAGGCTCACCCGCCATACCGACCCGGCGTTCCTGCACTACCGTTCGGGTGCCTTCATGGCGGAGCGTTTCCGCAAGCTGCCGGGCATGGATCCGGTGATGGACTCGGCGCTGTCGTTCGCCGCCAGCCAGGACGATCCGGCTTCCGGCGGTCGTCACAAGGTTTGGGGCAGCAAGCCGTTGTGGGTGCTGCCGCAGACATCCACCATTGCCAGCCACCTGCCCAAGGCTTTGGGCACGGCGCTCGCCATCGAGCAGGCGCAGCGCATCGGCCACAAGCTGCCGGTGCCCGACGACAGCATCGTGATCTGCTCCTTCGGCGACGCCAGCAGCAACCACGCCACCGCCCAATGCGCCTTCAACACGGCGCAATGGACCGCCTACCAGAAGCTCAAGGCACCGATCCTGTTCCTGTGCGAGGACAACGGCATCGGCATTTCGGTGAAGACGCCGGGTGGCTGGATCGAGCGGAACTTCGCCGGACGCCGCGACCTCGACTACTTCTTCGCCGATGGCCTCGACCTGGCTGGCGGCTACGAACAGGTGGCGCGCGCCGTGCACCACTGCCGCACGCGCCGTCGTCCGACCTTTCTGCACATGCGCACTACCCGCATCATGGGTCATGCCGGCACCGACTTCGAGATCGAGTGGCGCAGCATCGAGGAACTGGTCGATGTCGAGGCCACCGACCCGCTGCTGCGCTCGGCCGCCATCGCGCTGGCCTCGGGTCTGTTCGACAAGGAGACGCTGCTGGAGCGC
>DAOMOD010000022.1:0-5325 GCA_035444205.1 Lysobacteraceae bacterium | reverse complement strand
TCGAAGCCGCCGAGGAAGCGGACCGCCGGCCGAAGATCGAGTCCCTGCAGGAGGTGATGGCGCCGCTGGCGCCGTACACGCCGGAAGCGGTGGCGCGGGAGGCCACGCGGGCGGACTACCAGGCCCGACGGATCGAAATCTTCGGCGGCGAGGACAAGCTGCCCGAGAGGCAGGCACCCCGGCACCTGGCGATCCAGATCAACCAGACCCTGCACGACCTGTTCTGCAAGTACCCCGAGGCGTTGCTGTTCGGCGAGGACGTGGCGCAGAAGGGCGGCGTGTACACGGTGACCAAGGGGCTCTACAGGACCTTTCGCGGCGCCCGCGTGTTCAACACGCTGCTCGACGAGACCACCATTCTCGGCCTGGCCCAGGGCCTGGCCAACATGGGCATGCTGCCGATGCCCGAAATCCAGTATCTCGCCTATTTCCACAATGCCTGCGACCAGATCCGCGGCGAGGCGGCGTCGCTGCAGTTCTTCTCCAACGGCCAGTACCGCAATCCGATGGTGATGCGCATCGCCAGCCTGGGATACCAGCGCGGCTTCGGCGGGCATTTCCACAACGACAATTCGATCACGGCGCTGCGCGATATTCCTTCGCTGGTCGTCGGCTGTCCCTCGCGCGGCGACGACGCCGCCACCATGCTGCGCACCATGATGGCCCTGGCCAGGGTGGACGGTCGCGTGTGCGCCTTCCTGGAGCCGATCGCGCTGTACATGACCAAGGACCTGTACGCGCCGGCCGATGGACAGTGGCAGTTCGATTATCCGGCGCCGGACCAGGCCATGCCCTTTGGCACGGGGCGCGTGTATCACCCGCAGGCGCGCGACCTGCTGATCGTGAGCTTCGGCAACGGCGTGCCGATGAGCCTGCGTGCCGCGCGTACACTGATGGACAGGCACGGCATCGCCGCGCGCGTGCTCGATCTGCGCTGGCTGGTGCCGCTCAACGAGGGCGAGATTTCCGGCCATGCTGCCGATTGCCGCGCCGTGCTGGTGGTCGACGAGGGACGCCGCAGCGCCGGGGTGGGGGAGGGTGTGGTCACCGCACTGGTCGAGGCCGGTCTTGGCGGCAAGCCGATCGCGCGCGTGGTGGGCGCCGACACGTTCACGCCTCTGGCCGGTGCGGCCTTTCTCGTTCTGCCGTCCGATGACGATATCGTGAAGACCGCCGAACGGCTGCTGTCGGTCTGATGTGCGCCCGCCCCGTGCCCTGATCCCGCATTTGTCCTATCATCGCCCCCGATGAGCCAGACCCAGCCGATCACCATCGTCTTCGCTGACGTAAGCGGAAGCACCAAACTGTTCGAGCAGAAGGGCGACGTCGAGGCGCGCAGGCTGATCGCTGCCATCCTCGACGCATTGGGCGGCGTCACCCAAAGCCATGGCGGCAAGGTGATCAAGACCATCGGCGACGAGATCATGTGCACGTTTCCGTCGGCCATGCAGGGCGTCGCGGCCGCCACCGACATGCAGCGGCGCATGGCGCGCGACATCAACTTCGTGCGCGACAACCTTGCCATCCGCGTGGGTCTCCACCACGGCGACGCCCTGATCGAGGAGAACGACGTCTACGGTGACGCGGTCAATACCGCGGCACGCATGGCCGCGATCGCCAAGCGCGAGCAGATCGTCACCACTGCCAGCACGCTGAAGGACATGACCGCGTCGGGCCAGGTGCGCACGCGCAGCCTGGGGCGTGCACGGGTTGCCGGCAAGCTGCTTCCGGTGGAGATCTGCGATGTGCTGTGGCAGGAGGACCTGTCCAACGTCACCACGGTGCAGCGCGCCATTCGCCTGGACGATGGTGGCACCACCGGGGTCAAGCTCACCCTTCGCCATCGCGGCAAGGTGACCGAACTCAACGAGAATTCGCAGCCCTACAACATGGGCCGCGAGCCCAGCAACGCGCTGGTGGTGGATGCCGAATGGGTCAGCCGCAACCACGCCATGATCGAGTTCAAGAAGGGCTACTTCATCCTTTCCGATCGCAGCACCAACGGCACCTACGTCAAGCTCGGCGACGACGACGAACTGCGCCTGCACCGCGACGAGATCCATCTGCGCAAGTCGGGCACCGTCAGCATGGGCCAGTCGGTGACCCAGAACGAGCAGGACGTGCTGTACTTCCAGTGCGATTACGGAGCCGGATCGCAGTAGATCCGGGAGCACTGGTGTGCGCGGCATGCGGGCCAACCCTGCAAGCCGCCCACTTCATGGTGTCATGCCTGCGAAAGCAGGCACCCAATGCCTTCCGTGGTCGACTCATTCGCGGTCGTAGCCGTGGAAGCCCTGCAGCATCCGCTCCGCACCGTCATAGTCGCCACGCGTGGCTGGTTCGAACCGGGTGATGCCAAGCTCGTGCAGGATTTCGTACAGGGTGGGGTCGTCGTCGACTTTCTCGTGCAGCACCAGCAGGGCTTCACGCACCCTGGAGCGCGCTTCCTCGGGAACCGTGGAGGATGCCGAGATGGCGGGACCGGCGAACTCCGTCGACTCCGCAATGGCGACCAGGTCGTGGTACTCCTCGTTGAGCCAGCGCGGCACCATGGCGCCCTTGGCCTCTCCGCCGTAGATCATCTCCACGCCGTCGCGCCAGGAGGCGGCGAACGTGATGATCTCAGGCTGCGCCACCGGGTTGTTGAACAATCCCAGCAACGCGGCAAAGCCCATGCTGGGTGCCGGCATGCAGACGATGTTGTGGCCGATCAGGCCGTCAAGGCCTTCCCTGGCATCCTCGGGACGGACCAGCAGTGTGTAGACGCTCGGTTCGGCTGTACGCACCAGCGGCGTGAATCCGAATCGCTTGGTGCGGAAGTCGGTGAAATGCGCTTCCTCGAACACGAAGTCGAACTTTTCGTTGCGCCGCAGATCGCGCCAGTAGAAGTGGAAATTGCGCGAGGTCTGCAGACGGATGTCGAGCCCGGTCTCCTTGCGCAGGTAGTTGATCAGCGGCTCGTATACGCCTGCCGCGCGCACCGGGTCGTAGGTGGGTTCCACCAGCAGCGAGTAGCTCTCGGCGCGCACCGGTCCGACGGTGGCAAGGGCAAGGGCAAGCGTTCCCAACAGGGCGCGGACAGGCACGATCGGATTGGACATGTCTCATTCCCTCCGTACGGATACCTTCGCTAATAGCACGGGCCGACTGCCATGCCAATGGCTGAATCGTCGCAAATCGTGTCGGCGAGCGTTCACGATTCACCTGCGGCAAACACCCGTCCGTCCCGCGTTGCGATCGACTCACCGGGCGGCAGGTATTGCCTGAGGACGCACAAGGCCAGATTTTCGTCGCCATGCGACGCAGCGTCGACGACGTCGCCAAGCGCATGGCCATCGGGGTCGACAAGGGCGTCGCCGGGTTGGAAGGCGCAGGCACCGCGCAGCAACTGCGCGCGGCGCTTGGCAGCTCCAAGGTAGTGGGTACGCGCCACGATCTCCTGGCCGGGATAACAACCCTTGCGCACGCTGAACGCGGAAATCCTTTCCAATCCAAGCATCTGCGGCGTGTAGGCGCCAGCCAGACGCTCCTGAATCCGGGGGATGCCGGCGCGCAGATCCTGCGCAGTCCATGCACCATCGTCGCCGCTGGCATCGGTGCGGATGGCGTTCGTCAGCAGCAGTGCGCCCGCGCGTGTGGGGGCCAGATCCACGATACGTCCCTCAGCGGTTTCCCGATGCGTCCAGGGTCCGTCCGTCGCGTCGGTATCCAGGCGGGACGCGCAGGCGTGTAGCCCCTCCAGCACTGTGAAGGTCACCTTGCTGCGGAATCGGAATCCGCTCAGGTGGCTGGCCAGCGCTGCCCCGCGGGAAACCGGCTGCACCAGCCAGAACGTTTCGCCATCCAGTCGCAGCAACTGGAACAGGAACAGCACGCGTCCCTTGGGATTGAGCAGACCGTTCCATTGCCATTGGCCATCGGCCAGCGCGTCGACGTCGTTCATGCTCTGCGCCTGGAGGAAGGCGCGCGCGTCGCGGCCGCTGAGTTCCACCACGCTGAAGGAGGGCAGTTCGATCAGGGATTGCATGGGATTCCGGGTGATGGCGCCTCGCCGTGCTTGCCGCATGGCGGAGCGCATATTACGCTTGCACGGTTTACTGCGACCTGCACGAATGCCGTCCGTTCCCGATTTCCAGGATTCCGAAGGCGATTCCCGCGAAGCGGATTCGCCCGAGGCGCGGCCGCCGCCGCGACCGGCAGTCGAGATCGGAGGGCCTTCCGGTCCCGAGCCGACCCGGTTCGGCGACTGGGAACGCAAGGGTCGCTGCATCGATTTCTGAGGCGCGCGACCAGGGCCCGCACGGGGTCCGGGTCGGGTGTTCACTGGGGGCCATCTGGAGCAAGCCATGACGAAGCGCGCGCGACCCCTGTCGCCCTTCATGATCGGGCCGTACTACCGGCCGCAGTTGACGTCGGTGCTGTCCATCACGCACCGGTTGAGCGGGGTGTTCCTGTCGCTCGGTGCGCTGGGATTCGCGGCCTGGCTGGTCTGCGTCGCCGGTCCGGCGGACGAGCATGGAAGCGTGGTCGCCTGGTTGGGCTCGGTGCCGGGCAGGATCGCCCTGCTGTCGTGGGCCGCGGCCTTCTACTACCACCTGCTGAACGGTATCCGCCATCTGGGCTGGGACATGGGCTGGGGCCTCGACCTCAAGACCACCTATGCCACCGGATGGATCACCGTGGCGGCGGCCATCGCGCTCACCGCGGCGACCGCGTGGCTTGCCTTCGGGGGTGCGCCGTGAGCCTCAGACATCCGCTGGCGCGCGTGCATGGCCTCGGCAGCGCCAAGGAGGGCGTGTCGCACTGGTGGGCGCAGCGCCTGACCGCGATCGCCCTGGTGCCGCTGTCGGTGTGGTTCCTGGTCTGGCTGTTCGGCCTGATCTCGGCCGGCCCCGATGGCGCACGTGCCGCCATCGCTCAGCCTGTCAGCGCGGTTCTGCTGATCGCGTTTCTGGTGGCCATCTTCTGGCACGCCCAGCTCGGCATGCAGGTGGTGGTGGAGGATTACGTCCACACCCGCTGGCTGGAAATCACGCTGCAGATCGCCTTCAAGTTCCTGGCCTTTCTCGGCGCACTGGCCGGCATTGTGGCCGTGCTGCGCATCGCCATCGCCGGCTGACCGACTTCCCATGCCAAGCTATCCGATCACCACCCATCATTGCGACGCCATCGTCGTCGGCGCCGGCGGCGCCGGCCTGCGCGCCACCATGGGGCTGGCCGCCAAGGGCCTGTCCACCGCCTGCCTGACCAAGGTCTTTCCCACCCGCAGCCACACCGTGGCGGCGCAGGGCGGCATGTCCGCCGCGCTCGGCAACATGGGCGAGG
>DAOMOD010000021.1:12079-29708 GCA_035444205.1 Lysobacteraceae bacterium | reverse complement strand
GGCGGCCTACCGCATCGGCGGATGACATGCTGCCGGTGGTCGCCCTGGTTGGACGGCCGAACGTCGGCAAGTCGACGCTTTTCAATGCGCTGACGCGCAGTCGCGATGCGCTGGTCCATGACCAGCCCGGCGTCACCCGCGATCGTCATTACGGCGTGGTGCGTCGTGACGATCGTGCCTTCCTGCTGGTCGACACCGGCGGCCTGAGCGGCGATCAGGAAGGCCTGGCCGCGCTGGCCGAGAAGCAGGTGCTGGCCGCCATCGACGAATCAAATCTGATCCTGTTCGTGGCGGATGCGCGCGAGGGTCTGCATCCGCTCGACGAATCGATCCTGCAGCAACTGCGCCGCCAGGGCCGCCACCCGATCCTGGTCGTCAACAAGACCGACGGACTGGATGAGGAGGTGGCGCTGGCCGACTTCGCGCGCCTCGGATTCGACGAGGTGCATGCGATCGCCGCGGCGCACCAGCGTGGTACCGGCCAGCTTGCCGAGATGGTGTTCGAGCGACTCGGCGAGCGCACGCGCGTGGGCGCCACCGAGGATGCCGAGATACCGCCGGTGCGCGTCGCCATCGTCGGCCGTCCCAACGTCGGCAAGTCGACCCTGGTCAATCGCCTGCTCGGCGAGGAGCGCATGCTGGCTTCCGACATTCCCGGCACCACCCGCGACGCCATCGAGGTGGAACTGGAGCGCGACGGCCGCAAGTACACCCTGATCGACACCGCCGGCATCCGCCGCCGCGGGCGCGTCCACGAAGTGGTGGAGAAATTCAGCGTCATCAAGAGCCTGCAGGCCATCGAGGCGTGCAACGTGGCGGTAGTGCTGCTGGACGCGCAGGAGGGCGTGGCGGAACAGGATCTCACCGTGCTGAGCCATGCACTGGAAGCCGGCCGCGCCCTGGTGATCGCCATCAACAAGTGGGACGGGCTGCCCATGGACCAGCGCGACCAGTGCAAGAGCGATCTCGACCGCCGCCTGGAGTTCGTCGCCTATGCGCGACGCGTATTCATCTCGGCACTGCACGGCTCCGGCATCGGCGACCTGATGAAGGCAGTCAATCGAGCCCACGCCGCCGCGCATCGTACCTTCGGAACCTCCGAACTGAATCGTGCCTTGCGCGCGGCCTACGAGGGCTACCAGCCGCCGATGTCGGCCGGTCGCACCGCCAAACTGCGCTACGCTCACCAGGGCGGTCGCAATCCACCGCGCATCGTCATCCACGGCAGCCGCGTCGACACCATCGGCGACAACTACCGCCGCTATCTCGAGAACTTCTTCCGCAAGCGGCTGAAGGTGGAGGGCACGCCGATCCGCTTCGATTTCCGCGAAGGCGAGAACCCCTACGAGGGCAAGGTCAATCCCCTCAACGAGCGCCAGAAGCGCAAGCGCCGGCGCCTGATGCGCCATGTCCGCGGCAAGTAGCGAGGCGCCGTTCACCCTCGGCATCCTTTCCGGCGGGGCAGGGCGGCGACTCGGCGGCGCCGACAAGGGCTTGATGATCGTGGACGCCATGGAGCAGGTGCAGCGCGTACGCGCCGCGTTCGGTGCCGCGCCCGCCGCCGTGCTGGTGAGTGCCAACCGCCACCTCGACCGCTACCGCGCGCTCGGCTTCGACGTGGTCGAAGACTCCATCCCCGATTACCCGGGCCCGCTCGCCGGCATCGCCGCACTGCTGGCCGCCTGCCGCACGCCATGGCTGCTCAGCGTGCCGGTCGACGCCGTACAGATACCCGACGGTATCGCTGCGCACCTGTTCGAAGCTCTCGCCACCGCACCCGACTCCATCGCCATCGCCCGCCTGCGCGACGACGACGGCCTGCAACCCACCGTGGCGTTGTACCCAGCCACACTCACCGAATCCGCAGCCGCCGCGCTCCAAGCCGGCGAACGCAGCCTGCAACGCTGGCAGGAAGCGCAAGGCTGCACCGAACTGCGACTGCCCGCCTCGATCGGCAATCGCAACACACCCACGGACTATCCCGACACGGCCTCGACCCCCCCATAGAAAGAGCCACAACGCATCCTCCCTTCCCCCGCGTGCGGGGGAAGGTGCCCGCAGGGCGGAAGGGGGCCAGTGGCAAAAGCCGCGATCCACCTCCCTTCCACCGCTTGCGGGGGGAAGCGCAGCACAGCGCATTCCGGGCCAAGTTCCGATGTCGGCATGGTGATGCGGACCTACAGGTTGCAACACCCCGATCGGATGGGGTCACGGGGCGCAATCCCCGTGACCCCATCCGATCAAGAGCGGGACAGCTACTCGCTTCTGTAGAGCGTAGCTTGCTGCGCTCATGCACGCGGTCGGATTGGCGGAAGGGGCTGTGCCGAGCAGGCATGTCCTGAGCCCCGTCGAAGGGCTCGGCACTACAACAGCGGGGCGGGCGCCGTGTCGCCTGTTGGGTCCATGGGCGACAATGGATGCCTGCTTCCCATGGAGCCATCGCTTGAACTCTCCTGTTTCCCACGCCAGCGTCGCCGAGGCGCTTGAGCTGCTGCGCGCCGTCGGGGCGGGCTGGTCGTCTGCGGCTGTCGAGGTGGCGCTTGAGCATGCCGCGGGGCGGGTGCTTGCCGAAGACGTCGTCGCGCCGCTGGATCTGCCGCCCTTCGCCAATTCGGCGATGGATGGCTATGCGCTGCGCCATGCCGATGCGCTGACGTCGGCGCGTCTGCGCGTGCAAGGTGTGAACTTGGCGGGACGGGCGGGGCCTGCGCGACTGGAGCCGGGCGCCTGTGTGCGCATCACCACCGGAGCGCCGCTGCCGGAAGGCGCCGATACGGTGGTCGTCAAGGAGCGCTGCGAGGAGGACGGTGGCATGGCGCAGATTCACGAGCTGGCCGAGCCGGGTGCCAATGTGCGCCATGCCGGCGAGGACTATCGGCGCGGCGCGGTTGCGCTGTCGCGTGGCACGAAGTTGACGCCGCCGTGCCTCGGTCTGCTGGCCAGCTTCGGTCTTGGCCGTGTGGCGGTGAACCGGCGTCCACGGTTGCGTGTGTTTTCCACCGGTGACGAACTGGTGCCGGTCGGGCAGCCGCTGCCGCCCGGCCGAATCTACGACAGCAACGGACCGGCGCTCACGGCTTGCCTGCGCGCGTTGGGCGCCGATGTGGTCGGCACGGCGCATCTCGATGATCGCCGCGAAGCGGTGCGCGATGCGCTGGCGTCCGTCGACGATGCCGATCTGCTGCTGACCTGCGGTGGCGTGTCCGCCGGCGAGGCCGACCATCTGCCCGGTGTGCTGGCGGAGATCGGGGAGGTCCTGCTGTGGAAGGTGCGCATCAAGCCGGGCATGCCATTCCTGTTCGGGCGCATCGGGTCGCGTCTGTACTGCGGCTTGCCGGGGAATCCGGTGTCGGCGATGGTGACCTGCCTGGTATTGGTGCGGCCGTTGCTCGACGCGATGGAGGGCGTGGTGGATGCGCCGCGCGTGGTCCGTGCGCGGCTGGCCGCGCCGGTCGCGAAGCGGCATCGACGGTGTGAATACCGGCGCGGGATTCTGTCGGTCGATGACGATGGTGGCTTGCTGGTTGCCGAGCGCGGGGCGCAGGGGTCAGCGATGCAGCACGGGCTGGTGGAGGCCAATGCATTGATCGAGCTGGACGAGGCGCGCGAGACGTGGGGCGCGGGTGAGGTGGTGAGGGTGATTCCGCTGCCCTGGGCGTGAGTGTGCGGGATGCTTCGCTGCGATGGTTGCTGGGGGCGAGGGGGCTCAAAGGCACCGGGTCCCAGCTCGCGCATGGCGCGGCCTGTCCTGAGCGCGTCGAAGGGCTGGGACGACGAGCGAGGGGCGCTGGCAGGGTCTGCAGGCCTGGCATGGCATCATGGTTGCCGTGATGCATCCGCTTGAAATCGCTCCGGAGGAGGCCGTCGCGCGCCAGCGCGAGGGTGCCGTGCTGGTGGATGTCCGCGAGCCGGCGGAGTGGGCGGGTGGCATGGCCGCGGGCGCGGTGCCGCTGGCGGGCAGCGATTTCGCCGCGCGCCATCGCCAGCATCTTCCGGATCGTGATGCGGAAATTCTGCTGATCTGCGCCACCGGTCGTCGTTCGCTCGAAGCGGCGCAGTTTCTCGCAGCGCAGGGTTACCGGAAGGCACGCTCGGTGGTCGGTGGTTCGGTGGCCTGGATGGCGGGCGGGCTGCCGTGGAGGTCGCCGGAAGGATTCGATGCGCAGACCAGCGAACGCTACTCGCGCCACCTGCTGCTGCCGGAAGTCGGCATCGAGGGACAGCGGCGTCTGCTCGCCGCGCGCGTGCTGCTGATTGGCGCAGGCGGGTTGGGCAGCCCAGCCGGGTTGTATCTCGCGGCCGCGGGTGTCGGCACGCTTGGTTTGGTCGACGATGACCTTGTGGACCGCAGCAATCTGCAGCGCCAGGTGCTGCACACCGACGCACGGGTGGGACAGCGCAAGATCGACTCGGCGCTCGCCACACTGACTGCGCTCAATCCCGGTGTGCGCGTGCAGGGTTTCGATGCGCGCCTGTCCAGCGAAAATGTCGATGCCATCCTGGGCGAAGGCTGGGATCTGGTGATCGACGGCAGCGACAATTTTCCCACCCGCTACCTGCTGAACGATGCCTGCGTGAAGCACGGGCTGCCGTTGGTGTACGGCGCGGTGCATCGCTTCCAGGGCCAGGTCAGCGTGTTTCACGCCGGACACGGGCCCTGCTATCGCTGCCTGTTTCCCGAGCCGCCGCCACCGGAGGCCGCGCCGAATTGCGCCGAGGCCGGCGTGCTCGGCGTGCTGCCCGGCATGGTCGGACTGCTGCAGGCTACCGAGGCGATCAAGCTGATTCTCGGTATCGGTGAACCCCTGACGGGTCGGCTGCTCTGTATCGACGCGCTTTCGATGCGCTTTCGCGAACTCCGGCTGCCGCGCGATCCCGGGTGCCCGTTGTGTGCAGAGGGCAGGGTGTTTCCGGGCTATGTGGATTACCAGGCGTTCTGCGCCGCCGGTTCCGGCGGCTGAGGGGATTTTCCTGAACCACGCCCCCACCCGCCTGCGCGGGAGGTTGGGACGGGGCACATCGGAGCGGCAACTGCCTTCCCGGCACAAACGCGCCAGGCGATTCGCTTGATTGCCGGTTTCGACAGCGGGCCGCGGATCGGTGTGCTGCATGTCGACATTTCGTCAAACCGGTCGCGCTCCAGTATTCTTGCCCGCACGGGTCCACCTGCGTTCGCTTCTTTCACCAGCCGGGCTGTCGATTTGCGCGCCGGTTCGCGGCATCACGCGGCCGGGGCGGGGCGACGCTGCGGATCCTGATCCTTTCCTTCGCCTTCGCTGCCAGGAGCAATCATGTATCGGATTCGAATCTGTTCTCTTCTTGTCCTCGTCACTGCCGCTCCTGCATTTTCGCAGACGCTGCCGAAGGATCTCAGCCTCGATCCGTTTCTCGCGGGTCTCAGCCAGCCGGTGGCATTGCGCCATGCTGGAGACGGCAGCAACCGGATCTTCATCGTGCAGAAGGGCGGCGCCATCCGCGTGGCCCAGCTCGACGCCAACGGCGCACCCACCCTGCTTCCCACGCCGTTCCTGACCCTGTCCGTCACCACCACCAGCGAATCGGGTTTGCTCGGGCTGGCGTTCCATCCGCTGTTCGAGACGAATGGCTATTTCTATGTGGCGTTCACCGCCCCAGGCGCCGAACCGCGTCTGGGCACGACGCCGGACCAGGTGATTGCCCGCTTCACCGTATCGGCCGGCGACCCCAACGTGGCCGATCCAGCCAGCCGGCTCGACATTCTTCGCGTGCCCGATCTGGCCGGGAATCACAACGGTGGCGACCTGCATTTCGGGCCGGATGGCTATCTCTATTACTCGTCCGGTGATGGTGGGCCGCAGAATGACCCGCACGGCTTCGCGCTGTGCAACTGGAGAAAGCCGGCCGACAGTACGCCGAACAATTGCAGCCCGGCCGCGGCGCCCACACTGAACTACTGGCTGCTGGGCAAGATTCTGCGCATCGACATCGACACACCCACGGCAAGCGCGACGGCGGAGATGTGCGGCACCACCACCGGTCAGCCTGCCAACTACTCGATTCCTCCGGGCAACCCGTTCATCGGTTCCGCCAATACCTGCGACGAGATCTGGCACACCGGCCTGCGCAATCCCTGGCGGTTTTCCTTCGACCGGCTCACTGGCGACATGTACATTGCCGATGTCGGTCAGAGCGCCAGGGAGGAAGTCAATCGTTCGGCGCTCGGGGTAGCCCTGCATTTCGGCTGGGGTTGCATGGAGGGGTTCCGGGTCAACAAGACCACGGCACCGTGCATCAATGACCCCACCAACTCGTTCCCCGGCTCCACGCTGCCGTTGCTGGACTATCCGCGTACCGATGGTGGTTCGATCAGCGGCGGCTACATGTTCCGCGGCCCGTATCCGATGATGCACGGAACCTACTGGTTCGGCGACTACCTCAGCGATCGCATCTGGTACACCAGCGAACCCATGCTGGGCACCTGGCCGAAGACCCAGTTCACGACGCACGGCAACGTGGTCGGATTCGGTGAGGACGAGGCCGGCAACCTCTACTCGGTCAGCATCAACGGCGACATCCGCAAGTTCGTGTCCGCCATGACGGTAGAAGAGGGATTCATCTTCGGCGACGGATTCGAGGCGGAGTAGCAGCCGGCGACCGTGATGCAAGGGTCAACGGTGGAGGCGGATGTCGACTGCATCGTGATCGGCGCGGGCGTGGTCGGACTGGCATGCGCCCGCGCCCTGGTGGCGCAGGGACGCCAGGTCTGGGTGCTGGAACGTGAGGCGCGTGCGGGCGAGGGCGTATCGAGTCGCAATTCCGGCGTCATTCATGCCGGCTTCTACTATCCGCCGGGGTCTCTCAAGGCGCGCCTTTGCGTGCGCGGTCTTGATCTGCTGTATGCCTACTGCGCAGCGCGAGGCGTACCCCATCGGCGCATCGGAAAGTGGGTGGTGGCCACGCGCACGAGCGAGCTCTCCGCTCTGCGTGCGCTGGCCGAACGCGGCCTGGCCAACGGCGTCCACGGACTGCGACTGCTCGACGCTGCGGAAGTGCGCAGCGGGGAACCGCAGCTTCGCGCGGTGGCGGCGCTGGACTCACCGGATACGGGCATTGTCGACGTGGCCGAACTGGTCATGGCGCTGATCGGGGACATCGAGCGTGCGGATGCCGACCGCGGCGACAATCGGGTGCTCTGCGAGACCGAAGTCGTTTCGGTAGCGCGTGCCGGTCGGCTGCTGCGGGTGGCGACGTCGAGCGGGGACAGCGTCAGTGCCAATGCCGTGGTCAACGCGGCGGGACTCGCTGCCACCGGCATGGCGCTGCGCATCGAGGGTATGGACCAGGCGCTGGTTCCGCGGTTGTATTACGGCGCCGGACACTATTACACCGTTCGTGGGCGGACACCGTTCCAGCGTCTGGTCTATCCGCTGCCGGAGCCGGGCGGGCTCGGGGTGCACCTCGGCTTCGACATGGCCGGTCGCGCGCGATTCGGTCCCGATCTCAGCTATCGCGACCAGATCGACTACCGTTTCGACGACACCCGCCGTTCGCGCTTCGCCGCCGCAGTCCGCGCATGGTGGCCGGCGCTCGTCGACGAGGATCTGCAGCCCGACTTCGTGGGCATCCGGCCCAAACTTTCGGGGCCCGGGGAGCACAACCCGGACTTTGTGATCCAGGACGGATCCGTCCACGGAATCGAGGCTTTGGTCAACCTGTTCGGCATCGAATCGCCGGGACTGACCGCCAGCCTGGCCATCGGGGAAGAGGTGGCTTCGCGGTTGCGTCGGTGATGCCGGCGCTGTTTCGCCGCCCGGTCCGGGTTACGCGTGGCGTACATCGGCAATCCGCCAGTGGGCGACATGGGTGGGTGGTCGCGGCTGTCGCCGCTCCTGCGCAAGCGATCTCCACGTAGGAGCGGCGACAGCCGCGATCGGCGATCCGACGAATACCGCGAATGCCGCAACCGGCACGATCAGGGAGATTACTTGTGCTGCACCCGGCTGGCTTCGAAGGCGGCGAGTTGTTCGGGAGTGGCCTGTCCCTACCCGTCGCCGAAGAATGAATCTTGTGTGAACTCGTGAAGTCTGGTAGCGTCGGGAGCGACCGCGACGCGGTCGATCTCCAGCCTGCTTGATCTGAGCATTCGTATAAGCAGTGTCGGAAATGTTGAGTAAAGGCAGACCGGGGATTCTGCAGTTCAAGACAAGGAGAACGGACTTATGTTCACATATCAAATGCTCTCGCCCCCCCCCTTCTAGACGTTGATCCCAAGCTCCGAGCTTGCGAATCGCGACCTAACTCGCAAGAAGGACGTCACAATGGTGTTTGCATGGAACTTGCTGCAAGCAGAAAAAGTCAGCGGCACCCCTCCCCTTGTTGGCTTCGACTTCTCATGCTGCTGTTTGTGATGCTGACACCTCACATCGCTTCGGCGGAGATACTGATCGACCGGGTTGTTCACGGAAGTGGCACAGGCTTCGAGACCGGCGAGTTGATCGTACATTTCAGTGACGGTACGGTCGACTCAACACCGTACTCCATTTCCGTTTGGAGCAATTTCGCGTATGTGCTAGGCCCTGGATCGATTTTCCTACCGCCGATCGACCTCCAGGCCGAACTGATTTCGCATGGAGGGGGGTGGTGTGATCCTGAAACGGGATTATGCTACGAGCCTCAGTTCGCGCCGCAGGATGATAAAGAAGATTTCGGGCCACTATCTGCGGACCAGACGGCTGGCGCTGGAGGAGTAATTGGAATTGCGGCTGCGTGCGCCGCGGGTATTGCGATTACGCATGCTGCATGCCATTTCACTTGTCGGAATAATGGCGGTGTACGGTCCCTGACCTACGGATTATGTGGCGTTCTCGGTCGTTGTGTTTGTTGGGAGCCAAGAGCTCCGACTCCGGTGCCACCTCCCCCGCCCCCACCAACTCCCAATCCCAATCTTATGAATTGGTTTGACCAGTTTGATTACGGGCCCTTCATAGTTCGACCCCCGTCGGGGCAGTAGGATTCTGAATTGCCATCGGGGCGTCGGGGCCATGTGTGCAGGTGTCACGTGGCCCCGACGCTGGGTTCTCGATTCGGATCCGGGAGGAGCGCGTGTGACTGAAGCATTCATGATGCTTAGCCCGCATTTTTCACCACGCTACCTGTATCAAGTACGTGACAGGCACAGCGACGGACGCCGAAATTGTCTCCGAGGAGCTTGGTGCTCGTTTGGCCATTGTGCAGCAGCGCAGGCAGGGTTTTCCCATGCTGCCCAGCGCATGGCCATTCATAGCCAATCCGCGCGAGCGCATTGCGCGGTTGATCGAAGTCAGGCCTTCCACGGGGCCCAGTGCAGGGCATGGCGTCGAGTATGCATTCGCCACTTCTCGCTCTCTGCAGCGCACCACGCTGGGGCCTCGATGCCCTCGCTTCGGACGGTGGTGAGCGATGCCGGCTAGGCGCGGCTGGCGGGAGCATCCCGCAGTTTCCTTCGCGTTTAGTCTGTGGATGCCGCTCTTCTTGATGGGCATGTGCAACATCGCAGCCCTGTTCTGGATGTCATCGCTGGGCGCGGAGTATCGCCTGGAGAGCGAGGTGTACTTCGCAGAAGGCGAGGAACGGGCGCGCGAGGCGTTTCTGTACCACCTTTCGCTGCTGGCGGATCGCTTCGCGGTGCACGCTGAGGTCGTCGAGAACGCGGATTGCGGTGCACTGGGACTGAGCGTCAAGGTGCCGTCTCGCGGTGTATTCGCGCATCTGCGGTTTTCCGATGCATACTCGGAAATGATCGCGGAAACGCCTGTTGCAGCCTGCCACTTCGGGTTCTCGACCTCACCGGCAGATAACAATTGGTCGAGCATGATCAACTATGGCGCGATGCCTGTCGGTATCGGGCTGGCGCTTTTTCTCTGGTGGGCAAGGCGGACACCCCGCAAGCGGGAGATTTTCCTGGGCTGGCAGCCGCGGTTGGCGGCTCATCGGGCGATCCTGCCGGGCGTCGGAGCAGGAGTGTTGACGGGACTCGTCGCCTGGGGGCTTGCGTCCTGGGCGGCATCGGCTGGTTTCGAGTTGCCAATGCACGATTCAGGCGATGCTGCCCAGTTCCACTTCGCGATTCTGCTGACCGTGGTGTTGGTAGGCCCATTTCTGGAGGAGTATGGGTTTCGGGCATTCGCACTTGATCGAGCGGAGGGGCAGATCGGCATGCCCGCGGCTCTACTCGTCACCAGTGTGTTGTTTGCTGCCGTCCACTTTCCGGCGAGTATCACCCTGGCCGGCATCTACCTGGTGTTGGGACTCTGGTTGGGGTTGCTGTGGCTGCGCTTTCGTTCGCTTGTGCTGAACGTATCGGCCCACGCCACCTACAATGTGGTCGTGATCCTCTATGTGTTCCTTCCGCAGGCGGCTTGAAGACAGGTTGCGAACTACTTCGGCATGCCTTCGCCGGCATGGCGACGTCATGTAAGCGCCATTCGGCGCAGTCACTGGGACCTGTGCCGCGCCCGGCTGGCTTCGAAGGCGGCGAGTTGTTCGGGAGTGGCCTCCTTCTGATGCTTGGCCTTCCACTCGCCGAACGGCATGCCGTAGACGTGCTGCCGTGCCTCCTCGCGCCCCATGGCCAGTCCTTCGGCTTCGGCGGCCTCGCGCAGCCAGTCGGCAAGGCAGTTGCGGCAGAAGCCGGCCTGGATCATCAGGTCGATGTTCTGCACGTCGCTGCGTTCGCGCAGGTGCTGGATCAGGCGGCGAAAGGCGGCGGCTTCAAGGCTGGCGATATCGTTCATCGGTTCGGGTGTGTGCTGGGGGTCCCGCTATAATGCCGGACTTTGCCCGCCCCGCGCCCCCATGTCCGCACGCATTCTCGACGGCAAGCGCATTGCCGAGGAACTGATCGATCGCATCGCCGAGCGCGTGGCCCAGCGCCGCGCGCGCGGCCTGCGCGCGCCGGGGCTGGCCGTGATCCTGGTGGGCGACGATCCGGCCTCGGCGGTGTACGTGCGCAACAAGCGCCGCGCCTGCGAGCGGGCCGGTTTCGTATCCCGCGATTTCGATCTGCCGGCCGGCACCGGGCAGGCCGAGCTCATGGCGATGGTGGCCGAGCTCAACCAGGATCCGGTCGTCGACGGCATTCTGGTGCAGTTTCCGCTGCCGGCGCACCTCGATGCGCATGCGCTGATCCAGGCCATTCGACCGGACAAGGACGTGGACGGTTTCCATCCGGAGAATGTGGGCCGCCTGGCACTGCGCCAGCCGGGATTGCGGCCTTGCACGCCGAAGGGGGTCATGAATCTGCTGGCGCATACCGACCAGTCGGTGCGCGGTCGCCATGCGGTGGTGGTGGGTGCATCCAATCATGTAGGGCGTCCGATGGCGCTGGAACTGCTGCTGGCCGGAGCGACCGTGACTTCGACGCACCGCTTCACACAGGACCTCCAGGGATTCGTCGGCATGGCCGACATCCTGGTGGTGGCGGTGGGCCGGCGCGGGCTGGTACCCGGCGAGTGGGTGAAGCCGGGGTCGGTGGTGATCGATGTCGGCATCAACCGCGATGCGCAGGGGCACCTGTGCGGCGACGTGGATTTCGCGGCGGCGGCGGCACGCGCGGCCTGGATCACGCCGGTACCGGGCGGGGTCGGACCGATGACCGTGGCGACCCTGATGCAGAATACGCTGGAGGCGGCGGAGCAGCATTCATGAGATCGCTTTGGTTTGCGCCGATGATCGGGATTCTCGCCTGTCTGCTGCACGGCTGTGCGACGGTGGCCGGCAACGCCACGCAGCGCCTGTCCGATGCGGTCAGTCTGGGCGTATTGAACCAGGACGACCCGGCCATCGTGGCGGCGGGGCTGCCGGCCTACCTGCTGCTGCTGGACGGCATGATCGCGCAGGACCCTGACAACGCCGGGCTGCTGCTCGGCGGCGCGCGGCTGTATGGCGCCTACGGCGGCAGCTTCGTGGATGATCCGGCACGCGCGGCACGACATACCGAGCGAGCGCTTGGATACGCGCGCCGTGCGGTCTGCAGCGACATGGCCGAGCTATGCGCGGTGATGACCAGGCCCTACCGCGATTTCGCGCCGGTGGTGGAAAAGGTTTCGGTGCGGCGCACTGCTGTGCTGTACGGACTGTGTTCGGCCTGGGCCGGCTGGATCCAGGCCAACAGCGAGGATTGGAACGCGATCGCCGATATCCCCAAGGTCGAGTCCTGTCTGGACCGTGTGGTGGAACTCGACGACCGTCACGATTCGGGCATGCCGCACATGTACCTCGGCGTCCTGCACTCGCTGCGCCCGGAAAGCCTGGGTGGCAAGCCGGAGGAGGGCAGGGCTGCCTTCGAGCGTGCACTGGACATCTCCGATGGCGGAAACCTGATGGCACGCGTGCTGTACGCCGAGCACTACGCGCGCCTGGTGTTCGACCAGGAACTGCACGACCGACTGCTCAACGAGGTGCTGAATGGCGACGTTCAGAAACCGGGGCTTACCCTGTTGAACGTGCTGGCGCGCGAACGCGCGCGCGAGTTGCTGGCGGAATCGCCGGACTATTTCTGAGTCTGCGCCGGATGTGTTGAACTCCTGGTCACCCCGGCGACAGGCGGGAGCCAGGACCTTGAAGGCATTGGGCTCCAGCCTGGGCTGGAGCGACAAAGCGGAAATCACTTGGAGCTTTTGCAACGATGCGCCTGTTGATTCTTCTGTTGACCCTGGTCGCCTTGCCGGCGGCCGCCCAGACCCAGATCCGTCTGGCCACGCTGGCGCCGGACGGAAGCGTGTGGACCCGCGAGCTGCGCGCCGCGGCTGATGAGATCCGCAGCGAGACCGACGGCCGCGTGCAGATTCGCATCTTCCCGAGCGGTGTGCAGGGCAGCGATGCCACGGTCATGCGCAAGATCCGGGTCGGCCAGCTTCAGGGTGCGGCCTTCGCCAGCAGCGAGATGTCGGTGGCCTACAAGGACGCCGTGGTCTACGGCCTGCCGTTCCTGTTTCGCAACTACGACGAAGTCGACGCGGTGCGTGCGAAAGTCGACGACGTGTTGCGCGAAGGCATCCGCGCGCAGGGGCTGGAACCGGTCAGCATCACCGGCGGCGGTTTCGTCTACCTGATGGGCAAGCGCGCCATCCGAAGTCGCGCGGACCTGCGCGCGGCCAAGGTGTGGGTGCCGCAGAACGACCGCATCGGCCAGGTGGCATTCCAGAGTGGCGGCGTCAGTCCGATCCCGTTGCCGCTGGGCGATGTCTACGTCTCGCTGCAGACCGGCCTGATCGACACCGTAGGCAACACGCCAGGTGGCGCCATTGCCCTGCAGTGGCACACCCAGCTCGAGTACCTGATCGATATTCCGCTGTCCTTCGTGTCCATGTTCACCGTGATCGACCAGCGCGCCATGGCACGGCTGTCCGAGGATGACCAGGAAACGGTGCGGCGGGTGTTCGCCGAGTCGTCGAGGCGCATCAACGAGATCAACCGCAGAGACGATGAACGCGCACGCGAGGCGCTGTTCAACCAGGGCTTCCAGCGTGTCGAGCTGAGCCGGTCCGAAGTGGACGAATGGCGCAAGGTGGGCGAGGACAGCGTGGCGGTGCTGGTCAAGGCCGGCGATCTGACTGCCGAGGTGGTCGAAGCAGTGCATAGGGCGCTGGCTGACCATCGCGGCGACGACGCGCGCGCGAACTGAGTCTTCGGGAACGTCCGGCGTGGCGCGCTGGCTGCATCGCATCGAGGATACGCTGCTGGCGATGCTGGTGGCGGTGCTGATCGTCGGCGCCGGGCTACAGGTATTCCTGCGCGCCTTCTTCGACATCGGCGTGGTGTGGCTGGACCCGATGCTGCGCGCGCTGGTGCTGTGGCTGGCCATGCTGGGTGCGCTGGCGGCGGCACGCGCCGATCGCCACATCGCCATCGAACTGGTGTCGCGCTTCCTCGGTTCGCGCGGGCAAAGGGTACTGCGTGGCTTCGGTCTGCTGTTCGGCGCGGCAGTGTGTGCGCTGCTGGCCTGGCATGCCTTCGCGCTGGTGCGCATGGAGATGGGCTTCCCGCAGATGGCCTTCGCGCAGGTGCCGACCTGGGTGGTGATGCTGATCCTGCCGGTGGGTTTCGGGCTGCTGGCGCTGCGCCTGGCCAGGCGTGCCTTTGCCAGGGCGGACAACTGACATGCTTTGGATCGTGCTGGCGCTGATCGTGATCGCCCTGCTGGGCGCGCCGCTGTTCGCGGTGATCGGTGCCATCGCGCTGGCCGGCTTCCACCTGGCCGGCTACGACCTCAGCGTGGTCGTCATCGAGTACTACCGTCTCGGTGAGAACCCGGTGCTGATCGCCATTCCGCTGTTCACGCTGGCCGGCTACCTGCTCAGCGAGAGCGAGGCGCCGCGGCGGCTGGTGCGCCTGTCCGACGCGCTTCTCGGCTGGCTGCCAGGTGGGCTGGCCATCGTCGCGCTGGTGGTGAGCGCGCTGTTCACCGCACTGACCGGGGCATCCGGTGTAACCATCGTTGCGCTCGGCGCCTTGCTGTATCCGGCGCTGGTGCAGGCCGGCTATCCGCGCATGTTCAGTCTGGGGCTGGTGACCACCTCGGGCAGTCTGGGCCTGCTGTTCGCGCCCTCGCTGCCGCTGATCCTGTACGGCTTCGTCGCCCAGCAGCTCGATACGCAGCCGCCGGTGGACATCGGCGAGCTGTTCATCGCCGGCATCCTGCCGGGCCTGTTGATGATCGTGCTGCTGGCGCTCTATTGCATGCGTGTGGGCATGCAGGTGCCACGCGCCGAGCGGCGTGGACGTGGCGAGCTGTGGGCGGCCCTTCGCGATGCCGGTTGGGAGATCCCGCTGCCGTTCGTGGTGCTGGGCGGCATCTACAGCGGCTGGCTGGCCCCATCCGAGGTGGCGGCGGTCACCGTGCTCTACGTGTTTGCCGTGGTGGTGCTGATCCGGCGCGAACTGCCCTGGGGCAAGCTGGCGGCAACAGGCCGCGAGGCGATGCGCATGGTGGGCGCGATCCTGATCATTCTCGGGCTTGCCCTGGGATTGACCAACTGGATGATCGACGCCGAGGTGCCGCAGGGCCTGTTCGCGCTGCTGCAGGCCAATGTGCAGAGCGGCTGGCTGTTCCTGCTGCTGGTGAATGTGTTCCTGCTGCTGGTCGGCATGCTGCTCGACGTGTTCTCGGCGGTGTTCGTGCTGGTGCCGATGCTGCTGCCGGTCGCGCAGGGTTACGGCATCGATCCGGTGCATTTTGGAATACTCATGCTGGCCAATCTGCAGATCGGCTACTTCACCCCGCCCATCGGCATGAACCTGTTCATCGCCAGCCTGCGCTTCAAGGTGCCGCTGCTGGAACTGGCGCGCGCCTGCCTGCCGTTCTTCGGCATCCTGCTGATCGCCCTCGTGCTGATCACCTGGTGGCCGGCGCTGTCGCTGGTGTGGGTGCGCTGATATTCAGCCCGAAGACGCACGATCTTCCTGGACGGACTGCACATGTCACGGCGAATGGCCGGACCTGTCCCAGCGAAGCCGATCACCGGCAGGGGACGAACAGGACAATACCCGACACTGCGTCGACGGCTATCATGGGCGCCATGCCCAAGCTGTTGCTCAACCTGCGCCATGTGGACGACGACGAGGCCGAGGAGGTTCGCGCGCTGATGCGCGATGCCGGTATCGAGGTGTACGAGACGCCCGCCAGCGCCTTCGGCATATCCGTGGGCGGCATCTGGTTGCGTCACGACGAAGACCATCCGCGCGCACGGGCCCTGATGGACGAGTATCAGGCGGCGCGCCGTGACAGGGTGCGCAGGGAATTCGCGCAGGCGCGGCGCGAAGGCAGGGTGCCCGGCGTGCTCGATGTCGTGCGCGCCAACCCCTTGCAGGCGCTGCTGGTGGTCGTCGGCATTGCCATTGCGCTCGGGATGGTGGCGCTTCCGGTCCTGTTGATCTTGCGCTGAGGCGCTCCGGCGGTCGGGATGCCGGACGGCCGGTATGGCGGCACCACGCCTTGTGTGTAGACTGAAGGCGGATCCATAGCTTCGGGGGAATGCGATGGAGTTTGCACCAGAGCCGGTTTTCGCGACGTCCGCCTGGAAGATCCTGATCGTCGACGACGAATCGGAAATCCACAACGTCACGCGCCTGGTGCTGTCCGGCTTCCGGTTCGAAGACCGGCCCATCGAGTTCCTGTCCGCCTACAGCGCCAGGGAAGCGCGCCAGATATTGGACGCGCACGACGATATCGCGGTGATGCTGCTCGACGTCGTGATGGAATCCGACCAGGCCGGTCTGGACCTGGTGCGTGAGATTCGCGAAGTGCGCGGCAACCGCGACCTGCGCATCGTGCTGCGTACGGGCCAGCCTGGGCAGGCGCCCGAGCACGAGGTGATCGCCGGCTACGACATCAACGACTACAAGGAAAAGACCGAGCTCACCGCCCAGAAGCTGTCGACCACCATGTTCGCCGCGCTGCGCGCCTGGCGCGACATCCAGGTCATCGAGGCCAACAAGCGGGGGCTGGAGCGGGTGGTGCAGGCTTCGGCGCACGTCTTTTCGCACCAGAAGACTCACGAATTCGCCTCCGCGGTGCTGTCGCAGCTCACCGCCCTGCTCGACATGCGCGGCGGCGCCCTGTTCTGCAAGGTGCAAGGCCCCCGCGACGGCATGCCCGAGCACTTTCCGGTGACCGCAGCGACCGGGCCCTACGAAAGGTTTCTCGATCGTTTCGCCGACGAGGGCCTTCCGCTGCCGGTGGCGGACTCCCTGCGCGAGGCCTTCCAGCGCAAGCAGCATGTCTTTCGCGACAATCACTACGTGCTTCACTTCACCGACAGCAAGCAGAGCGAAAGTCTGCTTTACGTGGGTGAAGCCTGGGACCTTTCCGAGCTGGACTACCGTCTGGTCGAGGTGTTCTGCACCAACGTTTCCATCGCCTACGAGAACCTGTACCTCAACCAGGAACTGTCCGACGCCCAGGCCGAAACCATCTGCCTGCTGGCAGGTGCCGCCGAGTCCCGTTCCCGCGAGACCGCCAACCATGTGCGTCGCGTCGGCGAGATCGCCGAGTTCCTCGCCACCGGCATGGGTCTCAGCGAGCAGGAGGCGGAGAGCTACCGATTTGCCGCGCCACTGCACGATATCGGCAAGATCGCCATTCCCGACGCCATTCTCAACAAGCCCGGGATACACACCGCCGAGGAAACCGTCATCATGCGCACGCATGCCGAGCTTGGCCATCGCATGCTGCGCGATGCCAAACGGCCGTTGCTCATACTGGCGGCGGAGATCGCTCTGACCCATACCTCTGTCAGGCCGCATCACCATGCTGGCGGATGTCTACGATGCGCTGGGCAGCCGGCGTTGCTACAAGGAAGCATGGCCCAGCTCGCGCATCCGCGCCTACATCCTGGAACAGCAGGGCATCAAGTTCGACCCGCGGCTGGTCGAACTGCTGATGGACAGCTGGGATGTGGCCGAACAGGTGCGCATGCGCCTGCCCGACGAGTAGATCGTCGGCCCCGAAGCAGGCGAGCCTGTGTACGAGCGCACCGAGTGCGCGACCGTCCCCTCGATCGGTGCCGCACCCAGGTCGCCCACAGGGTGGGCTCCTGCAACAGCGGTGCCCTGTAGGAGCGCACCGAGTGCGCGACCGTCCCCTCGATCGGTGCCGCACCCAGGTCGCCCA
>DAOMOD010000021.1:0-11979 GCA_035444205.1 Lysobacteraceae bacterium | reverse complement strand
CAGGGTGGGCTCCTGCAACAGCGGTGCCCTGTAGCGCACCTCGTGCGCGACCGCACCGTCGCATGGAAACCGCACAAGGGGTCGCCCACGCGGTGCGCTCGTGCAGAGGCAGCGCTGCGAGGATGGCCGAGCCGAACCCGGTGTCAAGATGCGACCCGCCCCTCCCCAAGCCTCCGCCACACGCGGAGGAGGGAGACACGACCATCCGTCATCCCAGCGGCATGCGGATGCCGATGTAGATGCCGCGCCCCGGCGCGCTGTCACAGTCGATGTGGCCGTGCAGCGCCTGGGTGACCAGGTTGTAGACGATGTGCATGCCGAGCCCGGAACCGCCATGACCACGGCGGGTGGTGAAGAAGGGTTCGAAGATACGATGCCTGGCTTCGTCGCTCATTCCACGACCATCGTCCGTATAGGTCAGGTGGATCCACCCGCCGTCGCTGACTACTTCGATGGCGATGGTCCCTTCCTGATCCGGATCGAAGGCATGGATCAGCGAGTTCATTACCAGGTTGACCATGATCTGATAGATGGCGCCGGGCAGCGTGGTCAGCATCAGGCCCTTGGGGCAGTTCAATCGCACCGCGATGCGTGTGCGTTTCAGGGTCGGTTGCAGCGAGGTCAGGATCTCGTCCAGGTAGCTGGCCAGGTCGATCTCGCGGCGCTCTTCGCTGCCCTGGTCGACGGCCACCTGCTTGAAGCTGCGCACCAGCTTGTCGGCTCGTCCGAGGTTGCGCAGGATCATGTCGACCGAGTCGTCCGCGGCACTGGCGAAGGCATCGAGGTCGCTCGGCTTCAGCTCCCCGTTGTCGAGCTTGCGGCGCATCCGCCGGGTCTCCGCCTGCAGGTGCGACGCTGCGGTGACGCCAATTCCGATCGGTGTATTGATTTCGTGGGCAATACCCGCCACCAGCCCGCCGAGTGCGGCCATCTTCTCCGATTCCACCAGGTGCCGCTGCATCCTCTTCAGTTCGGCCACGGTACGGTGCAGCTTTTCGTTCGCAGCGGTGAGGTCGGCGGTGCGTTCCGCCACGCGCTGTTCCAGCGCCTGGTTGAGCGCCTGCAGCGCGCGTTCGCTGCGCTTGAGCGCATCGATGTCCCCCACTGTGCCGGACACTCTCAGCGGCTTGCCATCGTCGCCGCGCATGACGACGCGTCCACGCAGACGCAACCAGCACCACTCGCCGGCCATGTCGCGTACGCGGTACGCGATCTCGATGCTTTCGGCTTCGCCTCGCAGGTGCTGCGCGAACGCATGATCGAAGGCCGACACGTCGTCCGGGTGGAGAATCTCGCGCAGGGAGGCGGCGCGCGCCACGTAGTTGCGCCGCGAGGCTGCGATATGCGGCAATGGATTCTCGCGGCGCAACTCGCCTGTGGACAGATTGATGTCCCACAACTCGTCGCCGCTGCCCCACAGCGCCAGCTTCAGGCGCTCCTCGCTCTGCGACAGGGCCGCCTGCGCACGCTCGCGCTCGCGCCAGCGCCCGCGAAGCTGCAGCGCGAATACCGCGAGCACTCCAAGTGCTGCGAGAGCGTAGACCGCTTGCGCCAATGGATGCTGCCAGCGCGAGGCGCCGACAGCGACTTCCAGCGTGCTTTCCTCCCCTGCACCTGCCGAGGTCCACGCCTGCGCACGCAGAAGATACCGGCCCGCCGGAAGATTGGTATATGCGGCGAAGCGATGCCGTGCCGCAGCTTCGATCCAGTCCGCATCGAGACCGTCGAGACGGTAGCGATAGACAACGCTGTCCGGGGTGGCGAAGGCCAGTGCGGAAAACTCGACGAGCAGGTCGCTGGCCGGGTAGGGCAGGGCGATGCGCCCCTGTCCGCGAGCGTGATCGGCCAGGCGAAGGGGGTCGGGATACAGCTCGCGCGCGCCAAGGCTGGTGATCCGCGTGAACACGACGCGGCCGGCGGGCTCGCGCGCGGGCACATGCTCGGGCTGGAACAGGGTTACGCCGCTGAGGCCGCCGAAAGCCATGCGACCATCGGGAATCCGTCCGTAGCTGCCGATGAAGTAGCCGGTCGACTGCGCCCCCTCGCGGGCACCAAAGTTGTCGATGGCGCCGCTGACAGGATCCACTCGGGAAATGCCCGTGGTGGTACTGACCCAGACACGTCCGGAGGCGTCTTCGATGATGCCGCCGATGGCATCCGAGCCCAGCCCCTCACTGCGCGAGAATCGACGAAACGTCGACGCCTGTCCGTCGTATTCCAGCAATGCGTACAGGCCGCCACCCTGAGTACCGAACCACAGGTCTCCACGACTGTCCTCGAAAACGACGGTGATGGTGTTGCTGCTGAGACGGTCTTCCCGGCCTGGTTCGGCGACGATGCGCGAGAAGCGCATGCGCTCGCGATCGAGCAACGAAATGCCGCCCGGGCGCAGCGCCACCCACAGGCGCCCCTGGCTGTCCTCGAAGCTGCTGTTGACGGTGTTGGCACCCAGCGCGTCGGGCTGGTCGGGCACGTCGACGACATGACCGAAGCGGTCGCAGCCAGGGCACAGCCAGGCCAGTCCGCGATCGGCCGTGGCAATCCACAAGGTGTTGTTGCGGTCTGCGTGCAGGTGCAGCAGGAAGTTGCTGGGAAGGGAATGTGGATCGGTGCGATCGTGAAGAAAGCGGTCGAATCCGCTCCCGTCCTCGCGCAGCCGGTTGAGGCCACCGCCCTGGGTGGCGACCCACAGCACACCGCTGCGATCGCGGGTAATGAACTGCACGAAATCGTGCGACAGACTCGCCGGGTCGTTGGCGTCGTGCACGTAGCGCGCCAGCAGGCCAAGCGATGGATCCACCTGCACCAGTCCGCCACCGGCCAGAACACCCAGCCACAGGGTGCCGTCGGGGTCGGCCCACAGGCCCGGAACCGCCGAGCCGGGAAGCGAACGCGGATCGTCAGGATCGGGCGCCAGCGACACGAAGGCTTCGGTGCGCGGGTCGAGCAGGGACAGGCCGTTGGTCCAGGTGCCGACCCACAGCAGGCCATCGCGATCTTCCAGCAACGACTGCACACGGCTCGCGGCGAGGCTGCCGAAGCGGCCCGGCTGGTGGCGCCAACTGTGGACCGTGTCGTCCCTGCCGCTGAGCATGGACAGTCCGTTCATGGTGCCGACCCATAAACGTCCGTGGCGGTCGCGCAGAAGTGCGCGTACTGCCGTACCGGCAAGGCGACGCGGCGCCGGCAGCCCATCATGCAGACGCTCCACCAGATGGAGGTCGCTGTCGAACCGGTACAGGCCGGTCTCTGCCGCGACCCAAAGGTGATCGCCCTCGTCGAGAATGTCGTGGGCGTCCAATGGAGCTTCCGAACCCATCACTCCAATCGCTTCGCAGCGATGATCTCCGTCGCACCGAAAGGCGCCTCCACGCGCAGCGATCAGCAGTTCACCGCTGCGCCCCCGTTGCAGACGCCGGATCGCGCCGACATCAGTGCCCAGCCTGAGCGGCACCGGCTCGATCGCACCGTCGCTCCACACATGCACGCGGCCATCGCCGCCGGCGATCAGCAGCGCGCCGTTGTGCTCCAGCAAGGCGGTGACCTGCTCCCTGAACAGGTCGGGCTCGCCTTCTGCGCCGCTGCGGTAGGTGGACAGTTCGCCGCTTTGCGCATCGCGCCGGTTGAGGCCGCCCGACCGCGTGCCTATCCACAGGGTGCCATCGGTGGCCACGGCCAGTGCGGTGATGTAGTTGTCGCCGAGTCCGGAAGGATCGCCCGGTACATGCCGGAACACCTCGAAATCGTGGCCATCGAATCGGGCCAGACCGTCCTGGGTCGCGATCCAGACGAAGCCATCGCGATCCTGCACCAGCGCACGCGCGGTCGCCTGCGGCAGACCTTGCTCCACGCTCAGCGTGTGAAAACGGATGCGCTGCGCGCCAGGTCCGTCCTCAGCAGCGCAAAGCCGCGAATTCCCAAGAGCGGCGAAGAGGGCAATGAAAAGCGTGGCGCGGCATCGTCCCATGCCGGCAGGCTACGCGCGGCAAGGCGCCGCGCCAAGTCGCCGCGCCTGAAATGGCGTCCTCGGGCCGGTTGCAGCACGCTGCCCGGTCTCATGGGACATCATTCCATGCGGCCGTTCGGGTCAGCGTTCGCGAGTCGTTCTTCCGGCCTCGTCCAGCATGGCATCCTTGACCGACCACAGCTCATTGAGCCAGGCACGGAAGCGCTCGCTCCGGGCTTCGTCGGCGTCCTCGCTGCGCACGAACTCGGCAGGGATCGGGATCTCCCGCACGTCCACCTGCACCGAACCGACGCGGTTGGCAAGCAGGTCCTTCATGGTCGGATGGGTCGGACGGTAGGAGAGGGTGACATCGAGAATGGCGTCGAGGTCGGCGCCGATGGCCTGCAGGACGAAGCTTACGCCGCCGGCACGTGGGCGCAGAAGGTGACGGTAGGGCGAGCCTTGCCGATCGCGCTTGGCCTCATTGAAGCGCGTGCCCTCGACGAAGTTGACGATGGAAACGGGCAGGTCGCGGAAGCGTTCGCAGGCGCGACGGGTGGCTTCAAGGTCGCGTCCGCGAAGCTCCGGGCTGCGCTCGATCTGTTCGCGCGTGTAGCGCTTCACGAAGGGAAAATCCAGCGCCCACCAGGCAAGACCGAGTACCGGCACCCAGATCAGCTGGCTCTTCAGGAAGAACCGCATGAAGGGAACGCGCCGGTTGAATGCGCGTTGCAGGACCGGGATGTCGACCCAGCTGCGGTGATTGGACAGCACCAGGTAGCGGCCTTCGGGTCGCAGGTCTTCCATGCCGCGTACCTCGAAGCGGGTGGTGGTGAAGTTGCGGAACAGGCAGCTATTGAACGCAATCCAGCTTTCCGCGATCGAGGCCAGCATGCGCGACAGGCGTCTGCGCAGGCGGGGCACCGGCAGCGCCAGCTTCACCAGTGCCACGATGAACAGCAGCAGCGCGTGAACGAGGGTGTTGGCGAACAGCAGGAGCAGGGCGAGAGGAACGCGAATCGGGGCGGGCAGGCGGGCGAGCATGGCGGCTATTGTGCCCACCCTACCGGGAAAAGCGTGCCCAGGGAGCCTCTGAGGTGCGCCTTCCACGGCGCACTTCAGGGGTTCCCTAGCGCTTGGGATGACCTTCGTCGCGTCGCGTGTCGCGACCGCGTTCGTGGCTCAGGATGGCGCGCGCAAGCCGTCGGCGGCCATCCGCATCCATGCCCTCGGCCAGTTCGACGATGGCGGCCTGGGCTTCCGTACTGAGTCGCCCCTGTCCGCGACGCAGATCGGCCAAGGCGCTGGCCAGCGCGTCGGCCTCGAACGGTTCGGCTGCGAGCGCGTCGCGCACCCTTCTCCGGGCCTCCATCACTTCGCCGCCTGCGGTGCGAAAGGCCGGGCGATGTTCGCTGAGGATGGCGCGCAGCCGGGTGCGTTCGTGCTCGTGCAGGTGTCGCGCCAGCGCGCGTGGGCTGGGCAGATCCATGTGGCGGGTCTCATGCGCGCCGCTGCGGTACTGCATGAGAAGCGCCGTCGCCAGGGCCGTCCCGAGCAGCATGTTGAGCGCCAGCGAAACGATCAGCAGCACGCGGATGGGACGCTTCAGGGTGTTGGTCATGTCAGTACTCGACCTCGATGTCGCTGAACCCGGCAAGATCGACCAGGTCGAAGGATGTCTCGTCGCTGATGCCGTAGCCGAGGGCGATACCGAGCACCATGGCCGCGGCAAGGGCGGGGCCGGCGATACGCCAGCCGCCGATCTCGTCGAGCAGCGCTGTCCACGCGGAGCGTGGCGATGCAGATGGTGCGAGGCGCGGGGTCAACGAACGCAGGATGCGTGCATGGAGTTCCGGGTTTGCAGCGGGCGGCCGGGTCGCCGTCCAGGCGCGGTCCAGGCGGCAAGCTCCGTCGAGGGCGGCACGGGCCCCGGGGTCGACCTGCACCAGCACGGCCGCCTCGGCGCCTTCCACCGAGGGCCAGCGTGCAAGGTCGCTGCCGTGAAGGTCGAGCAGGTCGCGGAATCGTTCGAGGCTCATGTGCTTCATGTCAGGGGTTCCTGCAGACTGCGGCGAAGCGCGCGACGGGAGCGTGCCAGGAGCGATTCGACGGCCTCGACGCTGATGTCGAGGCTTGCGGCGATCTCGGCCTGGGACAGACCGTGGTCGTGGAACAGGACCAGCGCCTCGCGCTGGCGCAGCGGAAGGCGGTGCAGCGCGACGTCGAGTCGAGCCACCAGCTGGTCGTGATGGGCGACGCCTTCCGGCGATGGCGCGGCATCGGCCAGGTCAACGGTGTCGATTGCGGATTCGGGTCGCCGCGCACGCAGGCGGTCGCGGCAAAGATTGAGGGCGACGCGGTACAGCCAGGTGGAGAAACGTGCGCGACCGGCCTGCCAGTCCGGCGCCAGTTGCCAGGCGCGCAGGAAGGTGTCCTGGGCAACGTCGTTCGCATCATCCACATTGCCGAGCATGCGCTGGGCAAGCGCACGGATGCGGTCGAGGTGGCGCTCGAGCAGGCCGGCGCATGCACCCTGGTCGCCCAGGGCCATGCGCCGGACCAGTTCATCGTCGGCGTCGGCGAAGGCGCGCGCATCGTCCGTACTCATCGGGGCGAAGAATACGCGCCGACCGCCGCTTCATGTCACTCGCCGCGATCGCGACGCTCGCCCCTGCGCTTGCCGTCGCGCTTGCCTTCGCCCCTCATGCCGTGCCGATGGTCGCGGGCGGCGCGCATTTCCTCGCGGTCGACGATGCCGTCGCCGTTCACGTCGAGCTTTTCCAGCCAGGTGATACGGCGCTCGACGAAGTCCTCCACCGAGACCTTGGCCTCGGGGTCGATGCCGCGACGTTGCATCATCGCAGCCATGCGCTCGGCACGGCGTGCCTCATGGTATGCCTGACGCTCTTCCATGCTGATGTAGCCGTCGCCGTCGGCGTCCATCTCGGCGGCGCGCGCGACGGCGCGCTCGCGCGCTTCGGCGATCACAATGGGGCCGCGCTCGTGGCGCGGGCCTTCGCCACGTGCTTGGGAGTCGTCGGCCAGGGCCGGAGCGGCGAAGGCGAGCAGCAGGGCTGCGGCAAGCGTGGACTGGATGGGAAGGTTCATGCTCTGTTCTCCGTTGGGTGGAAGCGGATCGGAACATCCGATCACACCTGCTTCAACGCCCCATCACCATCGATCCGTCGCTGGGCGAGGATGGTCGTTGCCACCGGTTCAGTTTCGACGCTCCGCGAGCCGAGGCACAAGGAGGGCCCGCCGGCCCGCGCCGGGGTACCGTCAGTCCCAGAACAGGTCTCCACGCACGATCATCTCGGTGCGACCTCCCACCCACACCTCGCCGTCGTCGGCGATGTGCAGATGGATCGCCGCATCGTGGCCGATCTCTCTGCCCTGGCTGACGCGGAAACTGCGTTGGTCGGCTTGGCCGTACTCGGCAAGGTAGGCGGCGATAAGGCCGTTGGCGGCGCCGGAGGCGGGATCCTCGGCAATGCCGACGCCGGCGGGAAAGGCACGCACTACCAGTTCATGGTCCTGGGACCGGCTGCGCGCGAACAGGGTAAGTCCGAGACTGTCGGTGGCGTGTGCCAGGGCAGCGATGGCGGCGTGATCGGGGTGCCACCCGCGCAGCGCGGCCTCGTCGGCGATTTCGGCGACCCACCAGCGGCGCCCGCCCTCGACGAACGCCGGTGCCAGGTCACCCAGTGTCAGGCCACGCAGCACGGCGGCAAGCCCGGGCTCGGCATCGAGACCGCGCTTCAGTATGCGGGCACGTGGTGCCTGCACGAAGATGCGCCGGTTCTCTCCGCTGCCCTCGATGCGCAACGGCAGGACGCCGGCATCGCATTCCTGCGACAACGCATCGCCCGCGCCGATCAGGCCGAGTTCCAAAGCGGCGTGCGCGCTGCCGATGCTGGGGTGGCCGGCAAAGGCGATCTCGCGCTTGGGGGTGAAGATGCGCACGCGATAGCTGGCGTTCTGTGCGCGTGGCGGCAGAAGGAATGTGGTCTCGACCAGGTTGGTCCAGGCGGCGAAGCGCTGCATGGTCTCGGTGCTCCAGTCCGCGGCGCCGTGCACCACGCCCAGCGGATTGCCGCCGCCGCGGCTCGCCGGAAACACGTCGAGCTCAAGATAGATGCGTACGCTCATGCAGGAGTCCTGTGCGCCTTCAGCTCGGAGAGCCAGCGCCTGCCTTCGGTCATCAGGGCGCGGAACCGGCTGGCATCTTCAGCGTCGGCGGCCGCACACAGCCGAGCCAGCGCATCGCGCAGCGCCGCACGCGCTTCCGCGCCATGCGGATTCAGGTGCTGGATCTCGAAATACAGGTCGGGGTTTTCCGTGGCGACATTTGCGGCAATGGCAAGCTGCCGGTCGAAGGTGGTGCTGGAAATGGCCTGCAATTGCGCCGCATCTTCATGGCTTGCGGCGAGCGCGGAGAAGAAGGCGATATTGAGCGCATGGGACAGCCCGAGCACGTAGGCGATGAGACGGTCGTGGGCTTCCAGCGGCATGTCCACGATGGTCGCCATGGTGGCCTGGAACAGCCCGCGGGCAAGCTCATTGGCGCGTTCGCTGCCGAGATCGACGCAGATCACGTGGCGCCCCGCCAGCAGGTTGGCGCCGGGCCCGAACATCGGATGCAGCGACACCACCGCTACCTGCGCCTTGGCCAGCGCGCGCAGCGAGGCGGCCAGGGGTGCCTTGACCGAGCCGATTTCCAGCACCACACCGGTAGGCTTGAGGGTGGCCAGTTGCAGCAGAATGCCCGCACTGGCGCGGAGCGGCGTTGCCACCACGACCAGGTCGGCATCGCACGCCGCACGGTGCCAGTCGTCGACCAGCGGAAACCCCTCCGGGCTGCCGGCCGGATCGCATACCGAGACGTTCCATTCCTGCGCCTGCAGGAAGCGCGCAAACCAGCGCCCCATGCGACCGCCTCCGCCGATGATCAGTGCCTCGCGCCCGGCGCCATCGGCGTCGGCACTCAGCCGATGCTGTTCCTGACTGGTCAGCGAAGCTTCGATGAGCTGCAGCAGCAGCGCCTGTGCCAGTTCCGGGGCGATGCCGTGGTGGCGGGCGTTGGCAGCGGCTCGCTCCAGCACCTCGCGTTCGCGTGCATAGTCGCGCAACTGGCGACCTTGGCGCTGTTTGAATTGCCCGATGGCGGCGACGATGCGCTGGCGCTCCGCTGCCTTGGCAACCAGGTCGGCATCGACCTGGTCGAGGGCGGCGCGCAGGGATTGCAGGTCTTGCACGATGTCGGTCCGGTGCTGGTGCGGCATTGCAGCATTCCACAGTGTGGGCTGTGGGGGAAGGGGGCGAGGAAGGGCAAGGAGCAGCGCCGCAGGAAAGGCTGAGGCACGAAGCCCACCGTGTACCCCTGGCCCGACTCCGCGCGGTGGATTTCGTACCCCAGCCCGATGGGGTCTTGTGCGGCACCGCAGCATGGTGTCCACTAGCGCGCATGGCGCGTCTGGTGATCAAACTTGGCTCCTCCACGGTGACCGCGGGCGGCACCGCCCCCGACCACGCGCGCCTGGCCGCGCTCGCCGACGAGGTCATCGCACTGCGTGAAGATGGCCACACCGTGGTGCTGGTCAGTTCGGGTGCCGTGGCCTGCGGTCGCGCCATTCTCGGCTCGACCGCCAACGGCACCAGCGTGACCGAGAAACAGCAGCTTGCGGCACTGGGCCAGCCCGGATTGATGGCGATCTACCAGCAACTGTTCGCCGAACGCGGCGCCCTTGCCGCCCAGATTCTCCTGACGCGGGCCGATCTCGAACGCCGCCGCGGCTACCTCAATGCCCGCAACACGCTGCTTGGCCTGATCGAGCGTGGCATCGTTCCGGTGGTCAACGAGAACGACACGGTGGCGACCGAGGAGATCCGCGTCGGCGACAACGACACGCTGTCGGCGCGAGTGGCCGGACTGGTCGAGGCTGATCTGCTGGTGATGCTCACCGATCGCGATGGCATCTTCGAACGCGATCCGGCGCGCCATGCCGATGCACGCCTGATCGAAGAGGTCGCCGCCGGCCCGATTGCAGACAGCGTGCGCGAAGCGGTCGGAGGCGCGGCCGGAGCGCTTGGTACCGGCGGCATGGCGACCAAACTCAAGGCGGCGGAGCTGGCGCGGCGCTCAGGCTGCGCCGTGGTCGTCTGCCACGGCAGGACGGAGGGACTGGTGCGGCGCGTCGTCGCCGGTGAACGCATCGGCACGCGCTTTCATGCCGAAGGCGGTCGCGTTCAGGCGCGCAAGCGTTTCCTGCTGTCGCTGGGTCAGCTCGACGCGGCGCTGCTGGTCGACGCTGGCGCGGCCGAGGCGCTGCGTTCGGGACGGAGCCTTCTGGCAGTTGGCCTTCGTGACGTGAAGTCGCGCTTCCATCGCGGCGACCCGGTGCGCGTGCTTGATCCCGACGGTGTCGAGGTTGCACGCGGCCTGGTCAATTACGATGCCGGCGATCTGCGCCGCCTGTGTGGACAACGCTCGGCCGACATCGTCGGTCTGCTTGGCTACCACTACGGCGACGAGGCCATGCACCGCAACAACCTGGTGCTGCTGTGAACGAGGCGATCGCCCTCGCAGTGACCTACCAGGCACGCGCCGCACGTGCAGCCTGGCCGACGCTGGCGCGCTCGCCCTCCGCGCTGCGCGTCGCGGTGCTGTCGACCCTGGCCGATCTGCTTCAGGCCGAGCAACTACGCATCCTGGAAGCAAACCGCCTCGATATCGAAGCGGGCATGGCAGCCGGCCTCGACGATGCCCTGATCGACCGTCTGCGTCTGGACGAAGCACGCCTTGCCGGCGTAGTCGCCGATCTGCGCGGCGTGGCGCGCCTGCCCGATCCGCTGGCGCAGCGCTTCGACGAACGGACGCTGGACAACGGTCTTCGCATCGCCCGCCAACGGGTGCCGCTGGGTGTACTCGGTGTGATCTACGAATCGCGCCCCAATGTCACCATCGACGTGGCGGGCCTCGCGCTCATGTCGGGCAACGCCGTGCTGCTGCGCGGCGGCCGTGAAACACTGCACAGCAACCGCGCCCTGGTCGCCTGCATACACCAGGCACTTCGGGCCTGCGAAGTTCCCGAAGCGGTGGTGCAGTTCATCGACCGGGCGGACCGGGAATCGGTACTGGAGCTGCTGGAATGCGCCGGCAGCGTGGATCTGATCATCCCACGCGGTGGGCAGGCGCTGCAGTCGCTGTGCCTGGAGCGCAGCCGTATTCCCGTGGTCACCGGCGGCATCGGCATCTGCCACCTGTACGTGGACCGTATGGTCGATGTCGAACGGGCACTGCCGGTGATCGAGAATGCCAAGGTGCAGCGGCCCACCGTTTGCAACGCGCTGGACACCCTGCTCGTGCACCGCGACGTGGCGGCCGCGGTTCTGCCCCGCGTGGTCGAACGCCTGGGCATGCGTGGCGTGAGCTTTCGTGCCGAACCGCGTGCGCTGAGTCACGTCGAGGGCGTGGCAGGTGTGCAGTCCGCACGGCCGGAGGACTTCGACACCGAATGGCTATCGCTGGTGCTGGGGCTCAAGGTGGTGGACGACATGGACCAGGCGATTGCGCATATCGGGCGCCATGGCACGGGCCATTCCGACGGCATTCTGAGCGACGACCCGGCGGCGCTGGCGCGCTTCCTGGCCGACGTCGATTCCGCTGCGGTTTATGCCAATGCCAGCACGCGATTCACCGACGGCGCACAGTTCGGCCTTGGCGCCGAGGTGGCGGTTTCGACCCAGCGAGTGCAGGCCCGAGGGCCCATGGGCCTGGCCGAACTCACCACTTACAAGTGGGTGGTGGAGGGCGATTACCACACGCGCGAGTGAGCGGGTCACTACGCCCGCATCGACGCTTCCTCACCACCAACGGTCTTCTTCAATGGCCCCTCCCTCCGTCCGAGAGGGGAGGTTGCTTCTTCACTGCCCCTCCCCCCGCCTGCGGGGGGAGGTTGGGAGGGGGGCAAGCTCGGAGTGATGCGGTGGGTGGTTCGTTAGCCTGCCCTGAGGAGGCGCGAAGCGCCGTCTCG
>DAOMOD010000020.1:27909-30863 GCA_035444205.1 Lysobacteraceae bacterium | reverse complement strand
CGCACAGGAAGTGCGCCAGTCCGGCGTCAGGGCAGGATGCCCTGTCGGCGGACCCCACAGGCCGCACGCGGACCTGGAGGGCGGGAGGCCCGGAGGGCGCGGAAGCGGGGAAACTGCTTGCGGGAACGTCACGGTTTTCGCCGCAGTCATTGCCCAGTCGCAAGTTGCAGACTCTCTTTTGGTTACTTTTCTCTGGACGAGCAGAGAAAAGTGTGAGGGGGCACACGATAATTCACAGGGAAGGAACACGATAAGTGGGAAATCGTGGGACTGACAGGGAAGAAATGGGAAGGCCTCTCGCAAATCGCTTGCGCGGTGCGAAAGAGTATCAGGGGGCTGGAAAGAGGTCGCGGATCGCGAGCCGGGCACGCCGACGGGTGCGGGCGTTCTGGATGCGCATGAGCATGTCGTGGCGGTTGTGGCAGCGCTGGCACCAGGCTGCCAGGTTGTCGTCTTCGACGTTGGCGGGGTTCGGGTCGTGGACGTGGGCGATGGTGAGTACCACACGCACCATTCGAACACCCGGATCGTTGGCTATCGAATAGCCGAAACCCTGCGCAATCATCCAGCCCGAGTCTGCATCGAACAGGATGCCGGGCTGGTCGACGAGTTCGTACACATTGTCGCACCCGAAGACCCCGCGCCAGATCATCGTGTGGTTGGGCACCAGGCAACGCTCGCAGCGGTTACCTGCGCGCTCCAGGATCCGCTTGCGGATTGCCGGCCAGTCGGCCGGGTACAGGTGGCGGTTCTCGGGGCGGATGGGCATCTACGACGCCCTGGTGATGCCGCAGCGGCGATGGCTGCGGAGGAATCGGGCGAGGACACCTCGCGCGCGCGCCTTGCCGGTCCAGCGGCGACATACGAGGCACTCGACTCGCCAGTCGGGATCGTTGAGGCCCCACACCCAACCAGCGAAAACATCAATGTGGGGTGGATAGCAGTGCATATTGGGTAGACGGATGTCGGAGAAGATGACCCTGCTCAGCTCCTCGGAGACCGGCCAGCCGTACAACCAGCTTGTGGGCCGACCCGGCGACAGTTGCGGCACCTCGACGACCACCAGGTGATCCCTCACGACAGCCCGAGGTCGGCGAGCAGTTCGTTCCGCCCGAGGTCGAACAGTGCCGGGGTCGCGGTGTACCAGCGCGCTTCGATGACTCGACGGCCCTCGAAGAGGTAGCGCGAGGCCTGCCGCGACCGCATCGTGACCACCTCGCGCGCGAGCCCGACCTTGCATAGCCACTCGCACGCCGTCGCCTGGTAGTTCTCCAGCGCGCACACATCCTCTTTGAGTAAGTCGCGGACGAGCGCGGCAGTTTGCGGAGGTGGTGCGTGGAGCCCGACCGATCCGCGGAGTTCAAAGAGCTTGACGGCGTCCATCAGCGCTCACCCGTTTGTCGTGCGGCGGTGTCGGTCAGGAAGCGATCGCTCGTCGCGACCGCTTGACGCCACGCCTCTAGAAGACGCCACGCCGATGGTTTCGAGATTCCGAAGAGTCCCTCGATCTCCTGGCGGGTCGGCTCGCGCCCGAGCTGCAGCGCCCAGAGAGCGAACCGGAATTCGTCGACACGATGAACCCTGTGGCCCGGCAGCATCAGTCTGTTCCTTCGCCTTCCTGGAATAGTCCAGGCTGCCGGGTGGCGTGATCGTCCGCCTCGATCAGGCGGATGCGCCGGTAGGCGGTGTGGATGCTGACGCTAAACTTTCGGGCGACGGTGCCGATGTCGCGGCCGCTGCGGACGTATTCGTCGTGCATCTCGCGATCGCGCTGGCTGAGCCGCAACGTGTAGCCGGATGGGATGTACACCATCTGGCCGCCCCATTCGTCGCAGAAGCGCTGGGCGATGCGGAGGCCGAGCTCCTCGGACTGCTCCTGGTCCAGCTTGAGCACTTGGCGCAGCTCGTCGCCGGCAATCTCCGCGAGATCGCGCAGCATGGTGGCGATGCGGGCGAGGTTGTCGCTCACGCGTTCCCCTCTTCCTTTCTGGCCAGCCAGCGTTTGAGCTGCTCGATGACCTGGCCCGCCTCGCGGCGATCGAGGTGCTGGGGTGCGATCTCGGTGCCCGCGCGACCCGGTAGCCCCGCGTGGTTTCCGATATAGCGGCGCAGCGCCCGGTCGGAACGGTTCTCGACCAGACCGGCATCGGCAAGCTGGGTCCACAGCCAGCGGATCAGCGCCGCCGGCGTACCGCGCTTGTAGCGCGTTGCGGTCTCAGGTTTGCGTTGCCAACCACACCTTTTCATGTGGTTGATCACAGCTTCGCGGCCGCCGGCGTCGAGATCCTTCGCGCTGCGCACGCGGCCGACCGACCAGAGCATGTCTCGGTAAGTGGAATCGTCCATGCCGAGATCCTTCGCGGCGATGTGGATCATCGCGAGATCCTTTGACCTGGTGCGGGCAGCGGGCTGGGGCATCAGATCCTCTCCACTCGCAGCACCGCTATTTCCCGGCCGTCGCCCGCCTGCAGGGGCTCGAAGCCAGTGAAGAGCACCGAGCGGATCTCGCGCAGCTCGCCGTCGACCATGAGCACGGCGGGCGTGCTCATGTCCGGCATGGAGAACAGCGCCTCGATGACCTGCTCAACCGTCACGACGCGACCGCCTCCTCCAGCTCGGGATCGTCGAGCAGCGCGGCAATGAGCTTGTCGAGGTCGCCGTCTGCGGCCTTGATCACCACGGTGTCGACGTCGTCGGTGACCGCCACGCCGATGCGCTTGAGGTCACGCACGCAAAGCTGTTGCAGCGCGGGGCGTACAGGCGCCTTGGTAGTCTTGATCAGCACGTCCACCTGGTCGGGCAGCAGCTTCTCGATCAGGGCGACGGTTGAGGCGGTGTCGGCAATCTCCAACTTGCCGCGCTGCTTCATCCAGCCCACCCGAATACCGTGCAGCGTGCGGGTCTTCGGCTGCTGGAACAGGTCCGGACTGGCCTCGACGGCTGCGTGCAACTCG
>DAOMOD010000020.1:19959-27899 GCA_035444205.1 Lysobacteraceae bacterium | reverse complement strand
GGGCCTCCTGCAGGCGGGCCAGCGCGTTCTTGATGCCCTGCATACGGCGGCGGCGGATGGCCTCCTGCTCGTCCTTCAGGGTCTGGAGGCGGTCGGCCAGCTCGGCGCGGGCGCCGGCGAAGTTCTTGGTGAGGGTCTCGATGTCGGTGATGGTGTGCATGGTGGCTCCGGTGATTGACGTGGCCTGTGGGGGCGCAGGGCTACGTCGGCAGGTGCAGTTGCCCGTGGAGATCGGGCACCGACACCTTTTTCATGCGTGCGATCTGCTTGAGTGCAGTCATCGCCCGGTCGTAGAGAAACAGGCAGGTCTCGTCGAGCTCTTCCGGGGTGGCGGCCAGGTAGTACCCCGTGGACGGGTGGGCGCAGATGTGGTGGCCTTCCTGTCGCAGCTCGACCACCAGGTCGCGCAGGTGGCGCTCGTCGCCTGGCGTGGGCTCGGCGCCGAGGATCTGGCGGCAAAGGGCTGTGCAGGTGACGCCGCGGCGCTTGCCGATGTGCGAGCGCAGGGCGGCGAGAAGCGTGTCGCGGGTAATGGGCCTATCGTCCACGTCCGAACTCCTGGTCAAGGGCAGCGAGCTTGCGATCGGCGTCGGCCTGCGTGTGCAGGCCGAGCTGTACATCTGCACGGATGCGCGCGGCGCGCTCTGCATAATCGAGCCGCCTCATCGTTTGGCCATTGCGGTCGCCGCGGCGGCGGGATTCCTCGCGCTGGATCTCGGCGCGTGCCTCTGCGCGGTCCGCGTGCGCGAATACGATCTTGCGGAGGTAGTTGTTATTGCTGAGCGGCAGGGACAGCTCGGCGCGCCGCGCGAGCATCTGCTCGATGCACTCGACCCAGAAAGCCGGGATGCAGTCGCGGCGGTTGCCGTCCCATTCCACGGTGCCTGCCCTGGCCATCGCTGACACCTCCTGCGCGATGACCAGGGCGCGGCTCAGGCGCAGGCCGCTCTTTGCCGGCTTGAACAGGCCGAGGTAGTCGAGCACGGCCTTGCCGAGCGGCGGCTCCAGTTCGGCGAACACGGCCGCCAGCTTCTTTCCGTCGAGTTCGACGAAGCCCAGCTCCAGCGGAAACGAGACTGCGCAGTTGGGGCAGGACACCTTCACTGCACCGCCCTCTTACGACGCGCCACGATGCGCACGCCCTCGCGCACGGCGTAGTCGCGCGCAGTGCGGGCGTCGACACGGTGACGTTCCAGGGCCCGCGCCACTTGGCCCTCGCTTAGCTCGCCTGCCTCCCACGCGAGCAGGACCAGCGTGTCCTCGTCGGTCATGCCCAGCGTGGGCTCGGCGAACTCGCGCAGTACCCAGCCGCCGATGGCGGCCGAGATTGCGATACACAGGATCAGCCAGACCATTGCGGCGCCCTCAGTGACGCCGCCGGCGGCGAAGTCGGTTGCGGATGGTGACGTACCAGGGCTGACGCCTGGGGCCAGGCTGCGTACGCATGCGGGCGAGCGGATACCCGTGCAACTCGGCTTCCGGCTGCAGTTCGTCGATAGCGCAGACGGCGTCCTGGACCAGCCGCGTCTGCGCCAGCACCAGGCGCTTGTGACCGGTAGGCATGCGCATGAAGGCCTCGAAGGCCATCATCCCGGCCAAGCCTGCGGTCACGAAGCGGTTGCCCCAGTATTCCAGGTGGTCGTCGCTGTACATGGCTACACCCTCCCGATGAGCTGCGCGTTGATCTTCGGCAGGCCGAGTTCGACCGCCGCGTTCATGCACTTCACGACCAGGTTCTGGACACTCAACGGATAGACTTGGGACTCGACCTCGTTGGTACCGACGCGGTGGCGCGTGAGCCGGTTCCGCATGGCGTCGTAGATGTCGCGGCCCTCGAAGATGTCCTTGGGGTCAGCGCCCACGCGGCGAAACTTGAGCGCGAGGTACTCTTCCAAGCCGCCATTGAGCGGACGCAGGTGCGCGACCTCGCAACGGCGGATCACCTCGCGAAGCGCATCGTGGTTGCGCCGCTCGTCGAGCAGATCGCCCAGCTCGGGCTGTCCGATCAGCACCACACCCATGAGCTTCTTGAATCCATCCTCGAGTTCCCAGAACCGCTTCAGGTACTTCAGGGTCCGCACGGCGAGGTCATGCGCCTCCTCGATGATGAGGACGTGCGCATTGCCGCCACGCGCGCTACCGGCCAGGAGGCGCTGCACCTGCCTGCTCTTCGCTTCTAGTGAGAGCCGGGGGCGCTCGTTGCTGAGATCGGCGATGACCGCATCGCAGATGTGCGCCGCGGTGAGGACCTTCTTATCGATGGTCTGCGGCTGAATGACGAGAATCGGCTCGTTGTCGCGCCTGATGCGGTCGATCAGGTCGCGGCGCAGCGTGGTCTTGCCGCTGCCGCTCTCGCCCACCACGGCCACGAACCCGGCGTGCTTGGCCGCGTAATACATGCTCTCGCGGATATAGCGTTGCTCGCGCGAGAGGTAAACATCTTGCGGACCCTGGACGTCATCGACAAAGGGATGCCGTGCCAGCCCAAAGTGCTGGCGTGCCTGGGGTGATAACATTTCTGCCTCCGGTAGCTCGAATGGCGCTTCGCACGGCTCTGGATTGGCCTCCTGCTGTGCGGCGCGTGGGTTGCTGGGGTTGGCCTGGGCTTCGACCTCGCCGTCGATGACCCAGGCCGTTTCAATCTCGGCTGCGGGCACGCCGTGTTCGCGCAGGACCTCGGCCGCGACGGCCTCGATGTCCACGCGATCGAGCGTGATGGGCCAGATGCGACGCGTCAGCAGCTTGGAGATGGTCGCCGCTGATACCTGCTGGCCCGCCCGCGCTCCACGACGAAAACGCAGACGATCGCCAATGGCGCGCTGTGCGACGCCGTAGCGTTTGCACAGCGCCAGCAGCCGATACGGGGTTGCGCTGGCGTCGCTGCTGATGGGACGTCCGTGACGGGTCATGGCTCAGTCCAGCAGGGCCAGGTCCAGGCGCACCGCGCGCACGCGCTGCACCTCGGTGTCGCGCGGCAGGGAGACCAGCTCGCCAGTGACCTGCGATGCCATCTTGGGGGCGGCGGCGATCACCACACACCAGATGCGCTTGGTGTCGGCGACCTGGACATCGGTGTGGTGCAGCAGCGCGAGCACGGGGCTATCGGCGCTGCGCGAGCGGAACAGCTGACCAGGCTGCATCTGGTGCAGGTACGGCGGGACCGGAGGAACCGGGATGTATGTGGGGGCAACAGCGTTCATGGAGCGTTCTCCTGGTAGGGGCTGGGGTCAGGTGTCGGTACCGGCGAATTGCGTGGTACCCATGCGCGCCGGCGGCGCGTGGGATCGGAAATCGGGGTGAGGCGCCAGCGCGCGGAACGGTGCGGGCTCGATCTGCTCCACGGGCACCACGGGTGTGTCGCTGGGCAACGCGTGGACTGAGCCGACAGGCAGGTTGCCCGCGGCGGTATCCGTGCGCGCCACGACGACGAAGGACTTGTTGCCAGTCCGGGGTTGGCATACAAGCTCTTTGATCATCGTCTGCGCGCAGACGTAGCCGACGAACGGTCCGGCCATGAACACGAACAGCTCACCGCGCATGCAGGTGTCGAGCGTGCTGGGCTGGTAGTGAGCGAGCGTGGCGCGCATGGGCTACTCCTGTGGGGCTCAGGTCACCGCGCGCAGGCGCGGGACTGTGGGGGGTTGGGTGTCGGCGTAGTCGTCGAGGTGCTGGACGCGTGTGAGCACGGCATCGAGCTCGTCGGCGGGGACGCCGTCGGGATACCAAGTGCGTACGGCGGCGGCCTCGCGGGGGTCGACGGTGCGCCCCAGGCGCGCGCGCAGCTCGTACAGCACCTCGATGTGGTCGAGCGGCCGATCCTCGATCTGCACCGGATTGGGCAAGTCGAGCGCTGTGCCCGGACGCTGCATGTGCGCAGGCAGGTCGGCGGCGCGCGCGGCGATATCGGCCATCGGATCCACTGCACCGGCCATCGCCGGACGGCCGGCCTTGCGTGCCTTGTCGGCAGCGTCGCGATCGCGGCTGCCCCACAGGCGTTCGGCGATGTCCTTCCGGCTCTCGTCGACCACCGTGTCGGCGGGTCGCGCGTAGCGCTCGCCGATGATGGGCGCGGTGGCAAAGAAGCCGGCCGCGGTGCGCTCGATCGGCGCGCACTCGACAAACCGCTCGGTGTTGTTTTCGTCGCGCAGCACCACGTAGATGGCGGGCGCGCGGTAGGGATTGACGATCACCTGCAGGCTGTCGCCCACGCGCACCTCGGGGATGTGCGCCACCGAGTAGTCGGCGCGTTCGTGCCCGCGCGGCCGAAAGCTCACGGTGAGGTTGCCGGCCACGGTGCGCGGCTCGGGCTTGGTGTGCATCAGCACCTCGCACAGCTCACGGGGCGGACACAGCCGGAGTTGGTCGGCGCGGATCGTCTGCCACAGCGCCCAGCGCGTGTGGCCGTGGCGGCGATGGATGCGGTATGAGTTGAAGTCGCGGCACCAGGCGTCGGCCGCGGCGTTGAGCTCGTCCAAGTCGCGCACTTCCATGAAGGCCAGCCGCGATTCGAACAGGCGCTCGACCAGATTGTTCGCGCACTCGACCTGACCTTTTGCGCGCGGGTTGCCAGCAATGTGCGGCCAGCAGCGCACGCCCAGGGCACGCAGCAGGTTCTGGACGCCGTGCGCCTGGTTGGCCGACGCCATGTCCCACACGAGCTGCCAGGGTACCCCGTGCATGACGTGTCCCTCACGCTGCGTCATGGCCTCCATCAGCACATCGAACAAACCCGCCTGCGATTCGCCCGGCGCCTGGACATAGCGCACGAAGACGCTGCCGCTGCAGTGATCGCTGATGACGTAGCGCAGCACCCGCTCCTTCAGGGTGCGCGACAGCGCCACCGGCTTGCGGGCGTTGAAACTGCGCTCGTCCATCACCGCCAGCCCGTGCTGGCGCGGCAGGTAGAAGAGGACGCACAGCGAGGGATCGAGCTGCCAGCAGTGGTTGGGGTGCCGGCTCTGCAAGGGCTGGTGCGGGGTGGGCTGATCGATCTGGGCCGGGTGGCAGTTGTACAGGCGCATCAGGCGCAGGAGGGTCTGCGCGGAGACGCGCGTCTTGAGGAGGCCGTTGGCGAGCGCGATCTCGAGCGCATCGCCCACCACCATCAGGCGCTTGCCGTTGAGGCGCCGGTTGCCGAGCAGGGCCGCCACCTGGCGAACTTCTTCCTCGGTGACGCGGCTGTCGCCGCGGTCGGTGCGCAGCTTGCGGCCGCTGTGCCAGCCGGCACGGCGCAGACGCTGGTAGAGCGTGGCGGTGCTGATGCCCAGGGCGCGCGCGCCCTCCTCCACCATGCGGCCACGCTGGCCATGCCCTGCGTGGCGCAGGCGCTCGGCAAGCCCCTCCAGCAAGTGCATCTCGGCGCGCTCCCCCAGGTCCATGCGTCTTACGCTTCGCCCAGCTGGCCCAGGATGGTGCGGAGCCAGTTGGCCACGAACCCGCGATTGCCGTCGATGCGCTCCAGGATGTCGGCGGGCACGGGCTCCCCCGCCTCCGCGTAGGTGTGCTCGATCTCGGTGGCCAGCTCGCCCAAGCGCACGAGGTTGCTACCGGCCTCCACCGCCATCGTGTCCATGTCGTGCAGCAGGTCGGCCACCTGGTCGCGCAGCGGGCTCTTGCCGGCCTTGCGCTTGTCGCGCATGAGCTTGTTGATGCGCTCGTCTTTCTCGCGGATGATCTGCTCGTCGGCGGCCTTCTCCTCGGCGTGCTCCTCCCGCTCGCGCTCCAGTTCGGCCGACACGCGCTCGATCTCCTGCTGCTTGCGGGCGAGCGTCTCCGTGATCAGCTCCTGGATGGTTTCGGCGTCGCCGGCATGGGCCCGCACGCCCTCGATCAGCACCTCGCGCTCCGGCTCGGGCAGCGTGCGCAGCCGGTTGAGCTGGCGGTAGCTCACGCCCAGCGTCTGCACCGCGTCCAGGAACTCCTCGCCGAGATCCTCGATCAGCGCTATCTGGCGATCCGCATGCTGCCGCGAAATACCGTGCACAGCGCACTCGGTCTCCCAGGAGCCGTCGTGGACGATCTCGCTGCCGTTCGGCAGCGCCAGGCGCAGCCCGCGCGCGAGGCGGTAGGACCGGGTGTCCTTGATCTGCTTGAGCGTGGCGGCGCACTGCGCGTTGTGGACCTTGGCCGCCTGGGCCGCCTGACGTGCAGCGCCAATGTTGATGTAATGGTTGATGAGCTCGGGCGTGAACTGCGCCAGGACTGAGCGCATCTGGTCGGTCTCGGCGTGTGCCTTGGCCAGCGCGTTGTCGTCGATGGCGTTGTCGATGGGGGACAGGTCGGGTGCGGGTCGCTTGGTGCGCGGCATGGGGTTTCCTTTAGATGCGGGTGATGCGTTGCTTGAACTCGGAGACTGTCTGCTCGTCGCGGGCCACGGCCAGGAGTTGCCGCTGCGCCATGCGCGCAAAGGCGATACCGATACGCCAGCGGCTGGATTCGTCGACGCGCTCGACCCACCCCAGGTTGGCGAGCTGGGCGAGGTAGCGAGTGGTGTTGGAGTCGGACAGTCGGGCCACCTTGCGAATGTCGGCTTGCTCCATGCCCAGTGCGCCGGCGGCGAAGAGGGCCTGCAGAACATCGTGGGCTTTGCGCAGCAGGCTGGGCGGGGGGTACTTGGCCGCGTCCATTCAGAGCTCCAGGGCAGGTTGCACGGCGAGAGCCACATGCGCGTGTTCGCTGGCCAGGCGCTCGATGGCCCGAGCGAGGACGGCACGGGTGTCGTCGCTGGACAGCTTCTGGTTGGCGTACTGCAGCAGTGCACCGACCGCTTCGGTGCAGACCTCCTGCACCTGGTGCAGGTCTTGCGCACGCGGCAGGCGGCCAGTGGGGAAGTCGATCAGTAGTCGGTGCGCGCTGATCGCCAGGTACTGGGTGACGAAGGTGGCCCCGGTGGCGTGCTCGAAGGCGCGCACCATGTGCAGCGGTATCGATGCGCCGGCCACCCATTTGTACAGCGTCCACTTGGAGGCGACGCCCATGAGGTCTGCGATGCGATCGATGGAGAGGTTGCGGCGCTCGCGGGCGTAGTCGATGCAACCCTCGATGGCCGCCTGCAGCGAGCCGGGGCGGAAGCGCTTCCAATGACATGCGCTCATTGGCGCACCCTTGTCGCGGCGGGCTCTCCGGCCTCCAAAAATTCATCTGCCTTGGCCTTGCGCTCGGCGCGCGCGCTCGCCATAGTCGCGTGCATAGGGAGTTTCATCAGGCCGCGTTCCGTCGCCTGGCCAGCTCGGGGAAGAGCTTGTCGAGCGGCTTGCCCACAGCCGCGCTGATGGCCGCGGCCACGCGCTGGGAACGGGCGCGGCGAAAGATGACGCCGGTGATGAGGCTTGGCGAGACGCGGAGCTGCCGCGCCAGGTGGACCTGGCGGACGCCGCGCTTGCCGAGGAGGGCTTTGATGTCGTGGGGGTTCATGCCGCCTACGGTGAATAATTTCTACTGACGGCATGGATATTCCAGAAACGGAATATCTTTGTCAAGAGGTGCTTTGTGCACGAACGTTTTGTCGAGGAACGGAAGAGGTTGGGCTTTGCGACGGCGCTAGCATTCGCGTCCGCTGCCGGCGTGCCACCATCTACCTTGAGTAGGGTGGAGAACGGGACGCCTCCAAACGCTGAGGTGCTCAGGGCGCTCGCTGCTGTCGGGGGCGATGTTCACTACGTACTGACAGGGGATAGACGTGCGGGGGAAGTGGACACGACCCTTTTTGGCATGTGTGAGGTGGCGCTATTGCACGCGTACCGGGCGGCCCGCCCGAATACCGCTGCGGTCCCCGCTATCCGGGCGCGGCTGGTGGCGCAGGTGTACAACACCGCGGTGCGTCGCATCGTCCCCGACCAGGACCCGGCGCCGGCCGTCCGCGACGCAGCGCAGATGCTGATCGTCTCCCTGGACGATCCACTGGACCCGGAGTTGCTGGAGCGCAACCTGTTGCGCCAGCC
>DAOMOD010000020.1:586-19949 GCA_035444205.1 Lysobacteraceae bacterium | reverse complement strand
ACGGCACGCCCGCGCCAGCCAACGCCAGCGGCCAGCAGCGTTTCGCAGTCCGCCGCCGGGGTGTCTGTCACCCAGGTGGGCGGCGACCTGGTCAAGGGCAAGGGGCGCAAGCGTTGAGCGAAAAACTGCTCACGTGAGCGGGTTTCTTGCCGGATAAGTGCTTGAATGTATAAGCGCGGCACTGGAAAAACTGCTCACGCGTGACCGGTTTTGCTTGCGCACACCGCAAGCGCGTTGCAGACTCCGCAAAGATGCGCCGATGGCGGATGCCACGGTGAAGCGGCCTGGGGCCGCCTGACAGGGGAGGAAAGAGCATGGTGCGAGCGATGCTGCTGTGGGCCACTGCAATGGTGGCCTTGGGGCTTGGTGGGGCCGGTTCGGCCGCCGCCGAGGAGGTAAGCCGGCAAGACCTGGCACGCTGCGCGGCGATGGGCGGTGCGCTGATGCGTCTGGCCTGTTACGACGAGTTGGCCAAGCAGGCGCGCGCCGATGGACCCGCAGTCACAACCGAGACGCCACCGGGCGGTGGTGGCTGGACCGTGAAGGAAGAGGTTTCTCCCATCGACGACAGCCGTCGCGTCATCCTGATGTTGCACTCCGACGAGCCGATCCGAGACCGTTTCGGGAGGCCAACAAAGGTACCGATTGTCCTCCGGTGCTCGGAGAACCAGACCGCCGCCTACGTTGCCTGGAACAGCTACCTCGGCTCCAGCGCGCCGAACGTGCTCACGCGATTTGATCGCCAACCGGCACGAACCGTTCGCTGGAGCCTGTCCACGGACAGCCGCGCCACGTTCGTTCCACAGCCGGTTGCGTGGATCAAGCAGCTCCTTGAATCCGAAATGTTCTTGGCGCAGGTGACGCCCTACAGCGAAAGTCCGGTCACGGCGATCTGGACGTTGAGCGGCATTCAGGAAGCCGTGAAGCCGCTGCGAGAGGCCTGCGGCTGGTGATTCGTGTAGGAAAAGACCTACACGACTTTCAGCCCGGCGCCATCGCGCCGGCGCTCCCCGGCGCGGACAATGCTCCCCGTCGCGAGGAAGCCAGTGATCGCCCGCGCCGGGCGGAGCAATACGGACGCAAAGCTGTGCCTCGCGACCCTTGACCCTTCCGTCCCGCACCTGCAGGGCCGGGGGGTGCGAGATGGCGAATGGACCTGGCCGACAGGGGAACGCAATGGACTCGTCCGGAAGCATCTATCAACACGCGATCGGGACCAACATCCGGCAGGTCGGTGGCGACTACTACAACCTGCACGTGCAGTGCGCCTTGGCGGAATACTTGCGCGCGCGCGACCTCGCACTTGCGCGAGTCTGGTTTCCGCTGCTGGCGATTGTGCTGGCGTGGGGGGCGTGGATGCTGAACCAGGCTCCGCTTATGCACCCGGACCTAGGACCCTGGCCGAGGCTGTTGGGGTACTTCAGCGCGGCCCTGGCGCCCGTGGCCGCCGGGATTGGGGTTTGGGGGTGGGTGGGCTTCCTGCGGCATAGCGGCACCATGCGAACCGCTTCAAGTGACGAAACGGGAGGCGCCGCATGACCCAGCAAGCAACTACCGGCGTTCCTGAACTGGTGATTCGCAGCGAAGATGACGCCTGGAATGCGCTGGCCGCCGCGGTCGCGGGTAAAGAGTTTTCGGACGACATTCGGCTACGCTTCGAAGGCTGGCCCCGGTTCGAGCTGGACTTCAAGGGCAGGGATTGGAATAGCACCGTGCCGACCAGGATTATGCCCGCCCTGCTCGACGTCCAGCGCGACATAAACCGCGCCTATGCGACTATTGAGTACAGGGAGCCCAACCTTAGACGTTTGCGGGATGAGGAACGCGACAGGCTGGAAGTCGTAGTTCAGGTGAAGAAGGGGTCTTCGGTCTTCAATGCCGACCTTTGGCCCCATTTCTCACGCATAGCAGAGGCAGCGGTGGGACGGATGAGTGGCGATCAGATCGTTGTAACAGTGCTCGGGCTCGCGTTGACCATCATGGCACCCGTGATGTTCAAGGCTTGGCTGCGTGCGCGTCAGGAAGAGAAGGAAACCGCAAGCAGGGTAGAGCTCTCCAAACAGGAGACTGAGCGCCTCAAGGTGATGAAGGAGGCCATCACGAGGCAACCGGCCCTGGAGGCTTCCAAAGCGGATGCGGAGGCTACGGCAAACAAGTTACTCAAGGCTTCCAAGCCTGGCGATACGATGGAGATCTCCGGCGTCTCGGTCTCAGCCGAGGAGGCGCGTGAGATCGTTCAGCCCGAACGGGAACGTGCTACCGAACTCGAGATCGAGGGGGCGTTCGCTGTACTTGGCAACCGCACCGACAAGGGGGACGGTTTTCGGATTACGATACGCCGCCAGCGTGATGGACTCACCTTCAACGCCGACGTGCCGCTGGAACTGCCCGCACCGCAACAGAAGGTTATCCAGGACGCGGAGTGGTCGAAGAGGCTTGTAAGGCTCATCGTTGATGCAGAGATGCTTCGAGACTCGATTACACGAGCAGTTGTCATCAGTGCAAGCGAGGTCGAGACCGACAGCTAGGGCGGCCGCGCCGCATTGAACTGCCGAACTGGCATATCGGCATACCGCCGCCCCGCAAGCCTTCGGGGCCGCGCCCCACTGAGTAGCAGCCACTAATAGTCCATCCCGCCCCCATGCCGCACCTTCGCGGCATGAACACTTCTGTGCTTCATCGTCAGTGGCAAGCCTTGAGGCGGTCGCCGAGTAGCCCGGTCGACCGCCTCTTCCTTTTGGACGCCGCCACGAAAATCGGGGGCTGCCATGCGTGAGCGCTTGGCACCGCTGCACGGCGCGCTGCGCGGCTGGCCCATGCTGCTGGTGGTGCTGGCCACCTTCCTGATTACCGTCGGCATGAACCCAGTGAAGCTGGGGCTCTTTGTCGCCGGGCTGTGCAAGATCAGCATGGGCGCCTACGTGGGCTACTGGGCGGCCCGCGCCTTTCTGCCGGACCCGGACGCGCTGAGTGGTGTGGAACTCGGCACTGCCTGGAAAGTGATCGGTTGGTGCATGGCGGCCGGCATCGTGGCCGCGGGGATGATTCCGTGAGGGGCTGCGGCGAAGCCTTCACGGTACGGCTGATTGGCGCGCTTACGGTGGCGCTGATCGCCGTCTGCCTGTGGTTGATCGCTGCCGACGCCTACGGCGGGGACGGCACCCAGCGGACGCGCGTGACGATTCCCGCGCACTCGCTGCAGTACCGAGTGACGCTGCACCGCGAAACGAGCCGGCGCTGGGGATTGGACGCACCGACCGCCCGCATCGCCGCGCAGCTGCACCAGGAGAGCCGCTGGCAGGCCGACGCGCGCAGTCCGTTCGCCGAGGGGCTTGCCCAGTTCGTGCCGCGCACCGCCGCGTGGATCCCGGAGATCTGCCCGGAAGTGGGCGATCCCGATCCCTGGGACCCGTACTGGAGCATTCGCGCCGCGGTCTGCTTCGATCATTGGCTGTGGCAGCGCGCGGAAGGCGCCACGCCGTGCGACCGCTGGGCGTTCATCCTCAGTGACTACAACGGCGGGCGGACCTGGCGCATCCGCGAGCAGACGCTGGCAGCTGCCGTCGCCCTGGATCGCCAGCGCTGGTTCGATCACGTGGAGACGCAGCGGGCACGCTCGCTCGATGCCTGGCGCGAGAACCGTGGCTACGTGCGTCGAATTCTGACGGTGCTGGAGCCGGCCTACGTGGCGGCAGGCTGGCCGGGAGGGTCGGCCTGTGTCTGATCAACATCGTCCGGATGGGGCGGCGGGATGCCTGCCTCACGCATCAGCGAACCGACCGTCAGCAGCTCTTCAAGAATCTCATGCAGCGCAGATCGAAGCCACGCTGTTGGGACAGATCCTGCTTGAGCTTCGCCAGCTTCGTGCATTCGCCGCTCAGCTCGTCGAACTACAAGGTCAACAAACAAGGCGTGCTGAAAGAAAGTTTGAGGGTGCGTGTAAATCATCGGAGCCTCCGCGTGGGACGTGAACGTTGGGCGACTGAAACGGTATCACGCGGGGGCTTCTTCTCATGAAGCTCTTCGCCGCGACCCGCGTGGTGAGCTGGGGTCGCGCCGCGCTGGCGGTGATCGGCGCGAGCGCGCTGATGGCGTCAGCCGGTTTCGGCGCTGGCTGGATGGCCCGCGGCTGGCACCAGGCGCAGACGGATCTGAAGGTGGAGCGCCACGATTCGCAACAGGCTGCTGTAGAGCGCCAGCGTCAGCGCGGCATCGTGTCCGACTACATCGCCAGGCGCGAGCAGATCGCCACCGACTTTCGAGGGCTGGACCATGAAATTCCTGCATTCATTGCTGCCCGCCCTGACCTTGCTGGCGTTGACCTTGGTGCTGACGGCCTGCAGCTCATCGCGCGGTGGGACGCGGCAGGCATGGGAGGGCGCGGACCCGTCGCTGCTGTATCTGTGCCCGACGCCGCTGCCGGCGCCGAGGAGCGGGAGCCTTGAACACGTGCTGCAGTCCATGAAGGACCGCACCGAGCTGTACTACACGTGCGCTACGCGCCACGAATCCCTGGCGCAGGCGTGCACGCCGACCGAGCCCCACGCCCCCGCCTGGTGGCGGTTCTGGGAGATCTACTGGTGAGGTGGACCATGAGACTTGCGATCGCAATCATCGTGCTGCTGCTGGCCAGCGGCTGCATGCACAACCGGCACCGCACTGACGAGGCTCGAGCGCACTACCAGGCGCAGGAGACGGCGATCAAGGAACGCAAGCCGATCTTCGAACTGCGTGCGCAGGAGGGACAGACGATCGTTCTGCAGGGCGTGTCGGAGCTGATCGTCCACGATCCGAGGGAGCAGCGCATTGAGGCGATGCCGCAGCGCGAACATCCGCTGTGGGGTATCGCACGCGCGACGTTGCCGTCGCTTGTGACCGGCTACGTGGGCATCACCCAGGGCAGGTACAGCAGGGACATTGCGCGCGAGCAGTACGACTTCCTCGGCCGCGTGATCGAGGGCGCCACGCCCAGCGTGACGGTGGGCGGCGATTACATCAGCGGCCAGCAGCACATCGGCGACAACGTGGGCCGCGACTACATCACCGGGCACGTGGGTGACGCCATCGGCCGGGACCGAATCGGGCGTGACCAGATCGGCAGGGATCAGATCATCGGCGACCGCAACCACAACAGGGGCAGGCAAGACTCCCCCGGCCCGATCGACGATCACAGCGGCAATTGCCGCGAGGGTGCGGATTGCAGCGTGGAGCCGGCGCCGGCGCCGCCCGACCCCGATCCGGACGACTGACCGATGTGGATCCTGGAATGGCTGGTGTGGGGCCTGGCGATGCTGGTTGGCCTGGCAATGGCGCTGGTGCTGCTGATGGCACTGATGTTGGGCATAGGCCTGATGTGGGCGTCGCTGACACCGTGGTGGCATTGAGCTGACGATGGGGGGAGACATCCAAATGTGGCACACGCTGGCGGCCGTGATCTCCGCGCTGTGCGCGGTGGTGGCGGCCATCGTGAGCGTGCTGATCTACCGCCGCGCGCGCGGCAACGACCTTGTTGAACGCATCACCGGCGGCGATCGCGAAGTGCGCGAGCATGTCGATGTCAGCGTCGCCTCGGTGCGCACACACAGCTTGGGCGCGGTGGACGAAGTGCGCGCCGCGGTGCACGCGATCCAGGCGCAGGTCACGTCCATGTCGAACAGCATCACCAGCATGCAGACCGAGAGCCACCACATGTTGCGCGCCCGCGATCTCGGCAAGGTGCACGAAAAGATCAACGCGGTGGCGGCCGATGTGCACAAGTCCAGCGCCGAGCTTGGCGGGCTGCGCGAGCAGTTGAACGTGATGTACAAGCTGATGCTGGAGGAGAGAAAGCGGTGAACCTGACCGAGGCACAGGCGCCGTACCGGCGCGGCCGCATTCTCGCCGTCCTGGCCGAGAGCAACACGGCTGGCTGCAGCAGCCCGCTGCTGCGCACGATCATCCGCCAATGGGGCTATCGCTGCGACGAGGACACGCTGGCCATCGACCTGGCGTGGCTGACCCGGCATGGGTTGATTGCCCAGCGCGATGTCGCCGGCGTCGACATGGCGACAATCACCGGCCGCGGTCGCGACGTGGTGACCCGGGATCTCGATCTGCCGGGCGTGGCCCTGGCCGAGGACTGAGCGATGGCACGCTCCACAATCGAGCGGCTGCCGCGCGATCTGCGCGACCTGTGCCTGCGCCTGATCCGCGAGGGCAGCACCATTCATCAGATCACCGACAAGCTCAACGAGCTGGATGCGGACGTGTCCAAGAGCGCGGTCGGGCGCTACGTGAAGTCGGCGCGCGAGCAGATGGCGCGCTACCGCGAAGCACAGGAGATCGCAGGTCAGTGGGTGACACAACTCAACGAGCGCCCGAACGGCGACGTGGGCGCGTTGTTGCCCGAGATGCTCAAGCTGATCGCGCTGGAGACCATGAACCGGATCAGCGACGAGCAGGTGGCGAACCCCGACTCCAAGACCAAGCCAATGGACGTCATGCTGCTGGCCAAGGCTTTCCGCGACCTGGAAGCCACGACCAAGGGCAGCCTGGAGCGTCGCGAGAAGATCGAGCGCATGGTAATCGAGAAGGCCGCCGACAAGGCCGGTGAAGTGGGCAAGCGCGCAGGCCTGTCGCAGGCGGTCATCGACCAGATCCAGCAGGAACTGAGGCTGCTGTGAGTGAGACCTACTTCCTGCCCTACCAGGCCGCATGGATCAAGGACCGCGCGCGCTTCAAGATCGCGGCGAAGTCCCGCCGCGTCGGTCTGACCTACGCGCAGAGCTACGAGGACGTGCTCGACGCCTCGCGGGCGGACGGGGCAATGGACGTCTGGTTCAGCTCGGCCGATGCCTCGGCCGCCAAGGAATACATCCGCTACTGCGCGCAGTGGGCGAAGATCCTGAAGATCGCCGCCCAGGAGCTCGGCGAGGTGGTGATCGAGAAGGACGGCGACGTGCGCGCCCTGGTGATCGAGTTCGCGACCGGCAAGCGCATCTACGGTTTGAGCTCGAACCCCAAGGCCTTCCGTTCCAAGGGCGGCAAGCTGGTGCTGGACGAGTTCGCCTTCCACGCCGACCAGGACGAGCTCTGGAAGGCAGCACGGCCGATCATCACCTGGGGCTACCCGGTGCGCGTCATCAGCACCTACAACGGCAAGGGCAACCGCTACTACCGCATGGTGTCCGACGTACAGAAGGCGTTGGCTGCCGGCAAGTCCAGCACCTGGAACCTGCACACCATCACCATCATCGACGCGGTGGCCCAGGGGCTTGCCGACCGCATCCTGAGCCGCAAGCTCACCGATGCCGAGCGCCAAGTGTGGCTCGACGAGGTCCGCGAGACCTGTGGCGATGAGGACACCTGGCGGCAGGAGTACTTGTGCGAGCCAATCGACGAGGCCAGCGCGTGGTTGCCTTGGGATCTCATCGTGTCCTGCGAATCGGAAGAGGCGGGCAAGCCCGAGCTTTACCAGGGCGGCGACTGCTACCTGGGCGGCGATATCGCCCGCCGCAAGGACGCGACGGTGTTCTGGGTGATCGAGCGGGTGGGCGATGTATACATCACCCGTGAGGTCGTACGCCTGCGGCGCAAGTCGTTTGCGGAGCAGGATGCTGCATTCGACCGGCTGTTCGCCGCTTACAACATCCGTCGCGTCTGCATGGACCAGACCGGCATGGGCGAAAAGGTGGTGGAGGACGCGCAGACGCGCCACGGCACGTACCGCGTTGAGGGCGTGCAGTTCACCGCTGCTGTGAAGCATCACCTGGCTGTCGTGGGCAAGCAGTGCTTCGAGGACAAGCGGGTGCGCATACCCATTGAGCGCGAGATCCGCGAGGCCCACCACGCGGTGCGAAAGCTCACCACCATCGCCGGCAATCCGCGATACGACGCCCAGCGCACCGAGGCCGGACATGCCGACGAGTTCTGGGCGCACATGCTTGCGCTGCATGCGGCCGAGGGCACGGCCCAGCCCGCCGCCGGGGACACCGTGGAGGCCACCGCCGACGACCTACTGCCGGCCGGCATGATCGGACGCCGCAGGGCGCGCATGTGGGGCAATCGCCCAGACCGGCTGTATGGCCGCAGGAGCGACGATCTCGCCGAGGCGCTGCCGTGACACTCGACATTTTCTCTCCCCACTTGCGCGAAAGTCCCATGCGGCCTCAGCCGCGTTCGGAATATCGAGCGGAGGTCAACGCGCCATGAACCTGCTCCAAGTGCTCACTCTGGGCCTGCTCGGCGGCGAGAAGACCCGCTTTGTCGAGTCCGCCGGCGCCACCATCGACGCCGACGAGGAAGACTGGCGGCGCCTCACCGGCGACGGCAACCGGGATCTGGCACCGCTGACCCAGGACCGCATGCAGCGGCTCGCCCACTTCCAGTGGGAGAGCAACCTGGTGGCGAACCGGCTGATCGAGCTGCCGGTAGCTTACCTGCTGAGCCAGGGCGTGAGCTGGCGCGTGGACGACGACAAGGCGCAGCGTGCGCTGAATCGCCACTGGGCGGATGGCATCAACGCCTGGGACATGAAGCTGCCCAAGCGCGTGCGCGAGCTGGCGCTGTTCGGCGAGCAGTGCTACCCGGTCTTTCGCGACGTGCACAACGGTTTCGTGCGGCTGGGGTACCTCGATCCCGCGCTGATCGAGACGGTGGTCACCGACCCCGAGAACTGCGAGCAACCGATAGGCATCGTGACCAAGCGCAATACCAAGGGCGTGGCGCGTCGCTACCGGGTGATCGTCAACGTGCCGGAGACGGCATTCGCGGCGCGCACCCAGGAGATCCGCAACACGTTCACCGACGGCGATTGTTTCTACTTCCGGGTGAACGATCTCAGCTCGGCCACGCGCGGCCGCAGCGACCTGCTGGCGCAGATCGACTGGCTCGATGCCTACGACACCTTCCTGTTCGGCGAAGTGGACCGGGCGGCCGCGGCGCGGGCCTTTATCTGGGATGTGGAGCTGGCGGGCGCCTCACCCGAGGAGGTGGCGGCACGCGCACGCACCATCACCGCGCCGCGAAGCAACAGCGTGCGCGTGCACAACGATCAGGAGAAGTGGAGCGCCGTAGCGCCGCAGCTCAACAGCTACGACGCCAGCAACAATGCGCGCCTGATCCGCAACCATATGCTGGGCGGCGCCACCGTGCCCGAGCACTGGTACGGCGGCGCGGCCGACGTGAATCGCGCCACCGGCGACTCGATGGCCGAGCCCACCGAGAAGATGCTGGAGATGCGCCAGCGGGTGATCGGCTACATGCTGGAGCAGATCGGCCAATACGTGGTGCGCTCGGGCTGGCGCACGCTGGATCGCGAGCTGAGCGACGCGCAACAGGAGATCCTTGCCACGCTGCGCGTGGAATGGCCGCAGATGACCAACAAGGACACCACCAAGTACGCCGCCGCGCTGCAGCAGGTGACCTCGTCCGTTGCGCAGTCCATTGCCGAGGGGCTGATGACGCGCGAGACCGCCCTGCGCCTGATTGCCGCTATCGCCGAGCGCCTGGGCGTGGAGATCGACCCGGACGAGGAACTGGCTGCCGCGCAGGCGGAATGGCTGGGCGACGACGCCTTCCGGCCGCCGGCGGATCCGGCCGATGACGCCGAGTGAACGCACGGCGGCGTTCAACCGGGAGCGCCGCGCGCAACTGCGCCGACTGTCGCGGCTGCAGCTTGACGCCGATCGCGAGATCACGCGGCAGCTCCAGGACGCGGCCAAGGCCGTCGCCGAGATGCTGGCCAGCGCCGGCAGCGAATGGGAACGGGCCCGGCTCCGCGCGCTTCAAGGCGAGATCCAGCAGGCCCTGGCGCGCTGGCGCGATCGCGCTGCGCGGACCGGCACGGCAGCGACCGCCGCAGCCTGGACCGCCGGGACGGAACTGATCACCGCGCCGCTCGCCGCCGGCGGAATGAACTTCGCGCCACGCCTGAACGATGCGGCCCTGGCCGCGATGCAGCAAGCACTCACGCACCGCATCAGCGCTATCACCGTGGTGACGCAGAACCGCATCAACGCCGAGATCGCCCAGGTGCTGATCGGCACCCGGCCAGCGGCAGACGCCATCACCCGCGTGACCAACATCCTGGGCGAATCCACCCGCCGGCGCGCACGCACCATCGTGTATGACGAGACTGGCCGCGCATACAGCCGGTCCAGCCAGGACAGCCTGTCGCAGGCGGCCGAGCGCCTGCCTGGCCTGCGCAAGCAATGGCTGCACAGCGGTAAACGATTCCCGCGCCCGGACCACGTCGCAGCGCACGGCCAGACCCAGCGGGTCAACGATCCGTACATCATCGACGGCGACCCACTCATGTACCCGCGGGACCCATCCGCCGACATAGCGCAGACGATCAACTGCGGCTGCATGTCGGTGCCGGTGACCGATGGCAGCACCTGGCGCGGGCTGGACGATCACGATCGCGAGATCCACGGGGAGGTGGCGCTTGACCCCTACGACGCAGATGCGGTGATCGAGGTGGCGCTGGCGAGCGGCGAGCGGGTCAGGCTGCCGGGCGGGGACTGAGGGCGGTAGACTGGGCGCTCCTGGAGAGGAGGGAACACCATGTCTACGTGTCCCAACTGCGGCGCGTCTGCGTCCGACGATGCCATCGTCTGCCCGGAGTGCCAGGCCGAGATCGGTCCGCACACGATGCCTGCATCGCGACCTTCATACGAGCCGCAGCAATTCGCCAACGTTGTCGGCGGCGTGGTACTGGTGGGTGCGGTCGCACTGTTCATTCTGCTGCTGTCACGCTGCAGCGGCACGACGCAACAATCGACAACGCGACCTTCGTCCACTGTGCCCAACGCCGCCGTGCAGGCCTGTCGGGACCGCGTGCGCAGCAACGCCAACCACCCATCCACGGTGTCTTTCGCCACCTTCGGGCAGAGCACGGATGCGGGTGGACCAGGCGGCGGATACCGTGTGCGGCTGGACTTCACGGCCAAGAACTCGTTCGGTCTGGAGCTCAAGTTTCAGGCGCTGTGCGTGTTCGCGCCGGGCAGCAGTTCGCGCATGGTCGACTTCGGCGCCTGGGAGCGCTGAACCTGCCTGGTGCCGCCGCGAGGCCCTCAGCGGAAGTGATAGGCTGAAGGCACGGCGGCGCAAGGCCGCCCCGCCATTCGCACCCGCTAATAGTTCAGCACCCGCGACATGACCACAGTGGCCCCGTCCTACGGAGGCCACCATGTCGCGCAAATCCGCCCCCCGCAAGAGCGCCAAGCCCACCCCGCCCAAGGCCGACACGCCAGCCAAGGCTGATGCGGTCGCGCCGCCCGCTTCCTCCGACCAGGCCGCGCCTTCGCCACGCAAGGCGAAGCGCAGCCTGAGTCCAGCCGCGCCCGCAGGCTACAAGCCCCAGGGCAAGGTGCGCACGCTGTCCGAGAAGGGCGGCGTGCGTGTACTCAGCGACGATGTGCGCGTGTGGAAGGAACAGGCGTGAAGCGCGTTCCAGGCGAAGGCATCCGCGGCGTCGAGGCCCTGCGCGAGGCGCAGGCCACCGAGCTGCGTGATGTGATGGCACTCGTGGCACGTGCCGTGCAGGATGCCTGGCGCGCTGCGACCGGCCAGGGCGAGCACAGCTACAGCCACGTCGAATCGATCTTCCCCGATCACGCCATCGTCCACGACGACACCGGCCGCTACTGGCGCTTTCCCTACACCATCAGCGACGACAACACCGTGACCGTCGGCGAGAAGGCCGAAGTGGTCCGCGAGTACAAGCCCGTGGTCATGCGCGAAGCGCGCCAGGGCAATGAACCTGTGGGGGCACAGGTCGAGGAGGCGGGCGGTGTCTTCATTGAAGCGCTGCCCGCCAACTCCTCGGACGCGCCCCGCTACCTGGTCCGCGTGATCCGTGCCGGGGTATCCGGCAACGGCGTGGACTACCCCGCCGCAGTCCTGCGCGAAGCGGCGCCGCTGTTCAACGGCGTGCGGGTGTTCGCCAAGGGCGACGCCGAGCACATCGAGGGCAAGGGCAAGGATTTCCGCCAGCTCGTCGGCCGTCTGGTGGAGGCGCGCTACGTCGACACCGAGGGCGGCGAGATCCAGGCGGTGCTGGAAGTACTCCAGTCCGCCGACGTGGCCGCCAAGCTGCGCGAAGCCGTCGAGCGCGGCATGACCGACCTGTTCGGTCTGTCGATCGACGCCGAAGGCACCAGCAAGAAGCGCGGCAAGTTCCGGGAGGCGACGGCCATCACCAAGGTGGCCTCCGTCGACCTCATCATCGAGCCCGGCGCCGGCGGGCAAGTCATCCGTTTCGTTGAATCCCTGCAGGAGCCGAACATGAAACTGCGTCAGCAGATGCTCGATCAGATCCGTGCGCGTGACACCAAGCGCGCCGACCAGTTGAAGGACGCCTCCGACGAGGAGGTGCTCACCGCCTACCGCGAGGCGCTGGCTGCGCCCGCGCTGAACAACCCGACGCCGACGCCGCAGCAACCCCCGGCGGGTGCACCCGCCGGGGTCTCGGCCGACGACGTCGATGCCCGCATCCGCATGGTGGAGGCGCGCGCCGAGGCGCGCACGACCATCGCGGCCAGCGGCCTGCCGGCCCCGGTGCAGGAACGCCTGGTGACCCGCTTCCGCGAGGCCGCCAGCTTCACCGCCGAGGACGTGACCGCAGCCATCGAAGATGAGCGCACGTTCCTCGGTCGGCTGGTCGAGGGCGCGCAGGTGCGCGGCCTGGGCGACCTGGTGGCGCAGCCCGGCGAGGACCGCGCCGACAAGGTGCAGTCGATGCTCGACGACTTCTTCGACCCGACGAAGCCGGCGCGCAGCTTCCGCGAGGCGTACGTGGACATCACCGGCGACCGCATGGTGACCGGCATGCTGGCCAACTGCGACCGCCAGCGCCTGGCCGAAGCCATCGGCGGACACTTCCGCGAGGCGGTGTCCAGCACCACCTTCAGCGAGATCCTGGGCGACAGCATCACCCGCGCCATGATCCGCGCCTACGGCAGCCTGGAAGCCTATGGCGACTGGCGCTGGCTGTGCGACGTGGTGCCGGTGAGCGACTTCCGCGAGCAGAACCGCACCCGCCTGGGCGGCTACGGTGATCTGCCGGCGGTGGCCGAGAACGCCGCGTACAACCCGCTCACCACGCCCACCGACGAGGTGGCGAAGTACGCCGTCACCAAGCGCGGCGGCACCGAGACGATCAGCCTGGAGGCCATTGCCAACGACGATGTGGGCCTGGTGCGCCGCATCCCGCTGGCCCTTGCCACCGCGGCCGGCCGCACGTTGTACGAGTTCGTCTACGACTTCCTGCGCAGCAACGCGGTCATCTACGACGGCGTGGCGCTGTTCCACGGCGACCACGACAACCTGGGCACCGCTGCGCTCGACGCGACCAGCTTCGCGGCCGCGCGCCTGGCCATGTTGATCCAGGCCGAGCAGGACAGCGGGAAGCGGCTCGGCATCACGCTGCGCCACCTGGTGGTGCCGCCGGAGCTGGAGGAGACGGCCTACGACCTGTTCGTGCGCAACACGAACAACGACGACACGTTCGTCCAGAGCCGCAAGCCGCGGGTGCACGTGGCGCACTACTTCACGGACAGCAACAACTGGTACGGAACCGCCGACAACGCGCAGGTGCCGCTGATCGAGCTGGGCTTCTACGGCGGCGAGGAGCCGCAACTGTTCGTGCAGGACAACCCCACCCAGGGGTCGCTGTTCAGCAACGACCAGATCAAGTACAAGATCCGGCACATCTACAGCGGTGCGGTGCGCGATTACCGCGGCTTCTACGGCGCGATCGTCGCCGGCGGCTGAGCCAAGGTGCTGCTGGCCGACTTCCAGTCGTTGGTCGATGACCTGGTCCGGGACAAGGACCAGGTCATCTCGTCTACGCAGCGCAACGCTGCGGTTGCCAACGCACTGGCACGGTACTCGGTCGATGCGCCGCTGGTCCTGGTCGAAGACGTGGTGGCCCCCGGCGGGCAGCGCCTGCCGGCGCCGCCAGGCTGGATCGACGGGCAATCCGCGGTGCGCGCGATCGAATACCCCGTCGGACAGATACCGGCGATGTACCTGGACGGCGCCGTGGGGATCTACCGCGGGCCGGACGGCGACGCCATCGAGCTTCAGCAGTCGCTGGGCGACGGCGAGACCGCGCGGGTCTTTTTCACTTCCGCACACGTGCTGGATGCCGCCACCACCACCATTCCACCGCGACATCAGCGCGCAGTGGCGGCGCTGGCCGCGGCCGACCTGTGCGGCCAGCTCGCCAGCCATTACGCCAGCGAGGGCGAACCCACGATCCAGGCCGACGCGGTCGATCACCAGGGCAAGTCCGGCCGCTTCCGCAACCGCGCGCGCGATCTGCGCGCCGAGTACGTGGCTGCGGTGGGAACCGCTCCCAGCGAGCGAAATCGCCCGGCAAGCGTCAACGTGCCGCTGCCGAGCCGCGATGCGCTGGGCGGGCGTCGTATCTTTCATCCGCCCAGCCACTGGCCGCGCGCATGAGGATCGAGGCCTCCGCCGCCGACTTCGTGCAGCTTGCCGAGCTGTGGCAGCGCGCGCCTGACTTGACGCGCGAGGCGCTGCTGACGGCGATGATGGATGCCGACGCCCTGGTGCAGGGCGAGCTGCAGCGCGAGCTGCCACGCGGCGCCGGCGGCGCCGGTGGACTGGCGGGCTCAGTGCAGCGCGAGGAGCAAGTACTTGCCGACAACGTGCTGGGCGTTGTGTCCACCGACCGGCCTTACGCGGCCTACCTGGAACTGGGCACCCGCCCGCACACGCCGCCCATCCAGCCGCTGATCGACTGGGTGGAAGCCAAGCTGGGTGAGCGTGGCCGGACTGCCGTTGGCATTGCCCACGCCATCAAGACCACCATCGCGCGGCGGGGCACCGAGCCCCAGCCGGTCTGGCGCGACACTTACAACCGCCTGCAGGGCGAGATCCGCGCCAAGTTCGATCGCGCCGTCGAGATCATCCTGGGCCAGCTCGCCGGGGGACGCGCATGAGCAGCGTGCCGGCCATTCGGGCAGCCATCGTGGCCATGCTGGTGTCGGTCCCCGACATTGGCGTGGTGCACGCCTACGAGCGCTATGCCAACGATCTGCCTGGACTGCGCCAATACTACTGGTCGGCGCCGCACAACCAGGTGCGCGGCTGGTACGTGCGCAGGCCGGCAACCAGCGAGCAGGGCAATGTCTTCGAACGTTCGGTAGAGATTGTCCGCTGGCGCATCGTGGGCGTGATGTCGCTGTCGGACGCCGCGGCCTCGGAGCTTGCCTTCGACGCGCTGATCGAGTCCGTCCGCGACGCGGTGCGGGCGGACGAGACGCTGGGCGGCGTGGTCGACCAATGCTCGCTTCCCGGCGGCACCGAAGAAGCCGGCATCCAGCTCGACGATGCAGGTCCCGCCATGTTCGGCGGGATGCTGTGCCATGTGGCCCGCCTGGGCCTGAACACCGTCCGCTATCTGGGGCCCCCCGCATGAAAGTACCGAACAAGAGTGCCGGCGGCACCTTCATCCGCCACGACGGAAAGCTGGTGCGCTACATCCCGCCGACGCGGCCCGTCGACGGCCCCGGCTTGCGCGCCTGGTCGGCCGAAACGCCGACCGCGCCGTCAGTCAAATCCCCCGAATCCAGCGCCGGCCGCAAGTCTCGCCGCCGCACCCGCAAGTCCTGCCAGGAGTAAGCCATGTCCCTCCGCAACAAGAAAACCCAGATCTACGCCGCGCTGGAAGATGTCTATGGCGTGGCCGAGACCCTGACCGGTGCCGACGCGATCTTGACCAAGGGCGCCACCATCCGGCCGCTGGAGGGCAATCCGATCCAGCGTGAGCTGGACGGCGGCACCTTCGGCAACGACGGTGCCATCCACCCTGGCACGCACGTGGCGGTGGAGTTCGATGTCGAACTTGCCGGCTCCGGCGACGAGGGCGTCGCCCCCAAGTATGGCCGCCTGCTCAAGGCGTGCCAGATGGCCGAGGATGTCGTGGTCGACACGTCGGTGACCTACACCCCGGCGAGCGACAGCACGGACTCGCTGACCCTGTACTTCGAGCTGGACGGCCAGCGCCACGCGCTGCGCGGCGCCCGCGGCAGCTTCCAGTTGCGCCTGGACAGCCAGGGCATCCCCTACGTGCACTTCATGTTCATGGGCCTGTGGGTGACCCCGGCGACCGTGGCACCGCTGGTGCGGGACGTGAGCGCCCACATCCAGCCGCGGCCGATCGGCTTCGCGCACACGCCGACCTTCACGCTGCACGGCATCACCGCGCCGTACCGGAGCTTCCAGTACGACCACAAGAACGATGTGCAGTTCTTCGACAACCCCGGCGAGGAATCGGTGGAGGTCATGGACCGCTCGCCAGATGGAAGCATCTCGCTGCTCGCGCCGGCCATCAGCGTGAAGGACTACTTCAGCACCGCCCGCGCCGACACCCTGGGCAACCTGATCATGGTGCACGGGCTCACGGCCGGCAACATCGTCACGCTGTCTGCGGATCGCGTGCAGCTGCTGCAACCGCGCTACGGCGACGACCGCGGCCGGGCCATGCTGGACGCCAATCTGTCGTTTGTCCGGGATGTGGGCGACGACGAGATGTCGCTCGCCTTCACCTGATCGCGGCCTGCCGTTCCCCTCGAGGCCGCGCGCGACCCGCGCGGCCTCTTTTCATCCCCCACAAAGAGGTTGCCCCATGTTCCAGCTCGACCAGAACGAATCCTACTGGTACCCGGTGTCCATCGAAATGATCGACGCCGAAGGCCGCAAGCGCTCCTTCACCTTCGACGCCGAGTTCGAACGCCTGCCACAGGCCGAGCTCGAGGACATGATGCTGAAGATCAAGGACGGCGTGGAGAGCGACAACCCGGTGCGCGACCGCGAGATCGTCGAGCGCGTGTTCCGCCGCTGGCGCAAGGTGGCCGATGCCGACGGCAGCGAGCTGACCGTGACCCCCGAGAACCGCGAGCGGCTGCTCCAGCGCCACCCGGTTCAGCCCAGCATCGTGCGCGCCTGGCTCAAGAGCATGGGCTGGGAGGGGCGCAGAAAAAACTGACGGGCGCAGCCAAGTGGTGGGCCGAAGGATGTCCTGGCAGCGATATCGACGAGGCGCACTACGAGACGCTGCGCGCGCAGGGTTGGGACGAGGATGCGCTGCAGCGCGAGCGCGAGGAAGTCGCTGCGCTGCTGGAGCCCGGACTGGTCTGGGAGGCGAACTGGACCACCGCGCAGGTGTTCCGGCACTGCACCTGGAATCGCCAGCTCCTCGCGGGCATGACCAAGGCAGTGCTTATCCACCACGACATCAGCGCCCAGGAAGTACTTGCGGTGTGCCGGCTGCGGCGCGTGCCGGTCGGGGAGCGGGACATCGTGCTGAGCGGTGTGCGCGTGATGGCCGATGCGGCCGCGCCGGTGCTGAACTCGCAGGCTACCGAATCGGGGTGAGGACGGAGTGCGTCACCGCAACGCACAGCGCGCCGAGCGCGATCAGGGCGGCCCAGAGCGTGACCGGGTGCAGAAACACCGCGGCGAGCACGGCCAGGCAGAGGGACAACTTGGTGAGCGTCAGGATCACAGGCAAATCTTAGCATGGCCACCCGGCACGAACTCGTCATCAAGCTGACCGCCGACGGCAAAGGCCTGATCGGCGAAGTCCGCACGGCTGGCGGCGAGGTGCGCAAGTTCGCCACGGAGGCAGATCAGGCCGGCGATCGCGCGGCAGCCGGGTTCGGGAAGGCGCGCCAGGGTGTCGAGTCGATCAGCGCGCAACTCCAGCGCGCACGTGCGGAGATTCTCGGCTTCCTTGGGATACGCATCGGCGCGCAGATGCTGGGCGACCTGGTGAATGTGGCGGACGAGTGGGGTCAGCTCTCCAGTCGCATCGGCTTGGCCACAGACTCTCTTGCTGAGCACGAAAGGGTGCAAGAGCGGCTGCAAGCGATCAGCCGCGTCAGCTATCGCGCCATTGAGGAGACGACCGAAGTATTTCTGCGCTCCGCTGGCGCCATGCGCGAGGTGGGCTTCGCTTCCGAACAGACGCTGGACATGGTCGAGGCGGTATCGCTGGGCCTTGTCGTGTCGGCGACCAACGCGCAGACCGGCACCTCGGTGATCGAGCAGTTCGGCAAGGCGATGGAGCTTGGCGCTCTGCGCGGCGAAACGTTCAATACCGTGATTGCGGGCGCACCGGCACTCGCAGACGCCCTGGCGAAGGGACTTGGCGTAACGCGCGGTGCGCTGCGCCGCATGGCAGAGGAAGGCGCACTCACGGCCGACGTCGTGCTGCCGGCGCTGAGCTCGCAGTTGGATGATCTGCGCAGCAAAGCCGAGGCGATGCCAACCACGGTAGGCGATGCTTGGACAGTGCTGCGTAACCGCTTCGTCAAATGGCTGGGCACGGCCAACGAGGCCACTGGAGTGACTCGAGGGATCGCCGCCGGCATTGAGCTGCTCGCCAACAATCTGGATGTGCTGTTCGTCATCGCCGGCTCGCTGACCGCGCTGTTCGCGACGCGGCTGTTGGTCACGCTGGGCGCCAAGGCACTCGCCTGGGCCGCCAACACGGTGGAGGCAATCAAGTACCAGGTCGCGCTTGCCAAGATGACCGGGGTATCGACCGCGGCAGCGGCGTCGCAAGTCGCGCTGGCGGCTGCGACGAAGGCCGCCGGTGCTGCGCTTGGCGCCTCAGCCGTCGCGGCGAACAAGTCGGGCTTGGCATTCGTGACGCTCTCGGCTGGTCCGATTGCCGGGCTGGTGGCTGCGATCGGCGGCGTGGGCATCGCCTATTACGCAATGGCTCGCTACGTGGACCGTGTGGAGCGCGAGGCGATCGCTGCATCAGCGCAGCGCGTCAGGGAGCGCGCCGAACTGATCCAGAGGTACATCGAACAGCAAGATCGGCTGCGGCAGGAAACACCGGCGATCATCGAAAGGGAACTCGAAGCCGCCGAGCGGCTGTTCCGCCGCGCAATGGCATTGGGTCAGACCCAAGAGGCCGACCGCCTGCGCGGCGAGATTGCAGGCTTGCGCGCCGAGCTGCGCCAGGTCTCGCCCGAGTGGCGTGCCGCGGGCGAGGCGGCAGATGTGCTCACCGAGCGTCTACGCCAGCAGGTCGGAGTGCTGGAGGCGCAGGTGCGCGGCGTCGATGCCAACAGCGCTGCGGCCATTCGCCTGGCGATGCGGCAGATCGACGCTACCAGACTCACCGAAGAGCAGCGCCAGGCAGTGATGGCACTGTTGAAACAGCTCGATGGTCTGGAGAAGCAGATCGCGGACGGCGCGCGAGCAGAGGCGGCGGCCAAGGCGGCCAGGGAAGCCCACGCCAAAGCGGTGGCCAACCTGGCCAGTGTGTACAGCGAGATGGAGCGGCGCTACGACGAAGCGGCGGCTGTGGCCACCCGCTACGGTGAGATGGAAGCGG
>DAOMOD010000020.1:0-559 GCA_035444205.1 Lysobacteraceae bacterium | reverse complement strand
CAACCAGGAGCAGCTGGCCCGCGCGCTGGAATGGGTGGCACGCGCCCGCGAAGAGGACCTCCGCGCCCTGAATCCGCAGGTGCGCGCGCTGGATGAGCTGCAACAGATCACCGCGCGCCAGGCGCAGACGCTGGAGGGACCAGCGGTGCGCGCCGCACGCGAGTACCAATACGAACTGGCCCGCATCGCCGAACTGGAAGCGACTCTCCTGGAGCTTGGGCCGCCTACCGAGGAGACCGTGCTCGCCATCGCCCGCGCCCGCGAGCAGGCGGCCGCGATCCTGCGCCAGCACACCGAGGAACAGGAGGAGCTGGGGGCACGCGGCATCGAGGCGGCTGACGCATCGGCGCGGGCGTGGCAGCAGTTTGGATACGACATTGTCGACGCTGTCGCCAGAGGCGCCGAGGGCGTGAAGGACCTCTTCAAGCGCATGCTTCAGGACCTTCTGAAGCAGATCATGGCGAGCGGCATCACGAACGCGATGTCCAGCCTGTTCAACGTGGGCGGGGCTGGCGCGGCCGGGATGGCAGGGGGTGCCGGCAACATCTTCACCACCATG
>DAOMOD010000019.1:0-31595 GCA_035444205.1 Lysobacteraceae bacterium | reverse complement strand
GAAGGACTCCAACGTTCTCGACAAGGTGTCGCTGGTATACGGCCAGATGAACGAGCCGCCGGGTAACCGCCTGCGCGTGGCGCTCACCGGCCTCACCATCGCCGAAAACTTCCGCGACGAGGGCCGCGACGTCCTGTTGTTCATCGACAACATCTACCGCTTCACGCTGGCCGGCACCGAGGTGTCCGCGCTGCTCGGGCGCATGCCATCCGCGGTGGGCTACCAGCCGACCCTGGCCGAGGAGATGGGCAAGCTGCAGGAACGCATCACTTCCACCAAGACCGGCTCGATCACCTCGATCCAGGCCGTGTACGTGCCCGCCGACGACCTGACCGACCCGTCCCCGGCCACCACCTTCGCGCATCTCGACGCCACCGTCGTGCTGTCGCGCAACATCGCCTCGCTGGGCATCTATCCGGCGGTCGATCCGCTCGATTCCACCAGCCGCCAGCTCGACCCCAACGTCATCGGCAACGAGCACTACGATACCGCGCGCCGCGTGCAGGCCACGTTGCAGCGTTACAAGGAGTTGAAGGACATCATCGCCATTCTCGGCATGGACGAGCTGTCGGAGGAGGACAAGCAGTCCGTCGCGCGCGCGCGCAAGATCGAGCGCTTCTTCAGTCAGCCGTTCTTCGTCGCCGAGGTGTTCACCGGCTCGCCGGGCAAGTACGTGCCGCTGAAGGAAACCATCCGCGGCTTCAAGATGATCTGCGACGGCGAGTGCGACCATGTGCCCGAGCAGGCCTTCTACATGGTCGGCGGCATCGATGAAGTGCTGGAGAAGGCCAAGAAGATGGGCGTCGCTGCGTAAGGGCGCTGCGCGCCCTTACGCGAACAGGAAAGCTCGACGACTGCAATGGACGGTGGGCGCGGCGGCAAGTCGAGTCCCGAGTCCCGAGTCCCGAGTCCCGAGTCCCGGCAACGAGCGAAGCGAGTAGACGAACATGACCACCATCCGTTGCGACATCGTCAGCGCCGAGGAAGAGATCTTCCACGGCACCGTGGAGATGGTCGTCGCCACCGGCGAGATGGGCGAGCTCGGCATCGCGCCGCGCCATGCCCCGTTGATCACCCGGCTCAAGCCCGGCCAGGTGCGTGTGGTCCTGCCCGGCGGCGAGGAACAGAGCTTCTACGTCTCCGGCGGCATCCTGGAGGTGCAGCCGCAGGTGGTGACAGTGCTGGCCGACACCGCCATCCGCGCCAAGGATCTCGACGAGGCCGCCGCGCAGGAGGCCAAGAAGGAAGCCGAGCGCATCCTCGCCAATCGTTCCGATGCCATGGAAGTCGCCGAGGCCCAGGCCAGGCTGGCCGAGGCCGTCGCCCAGCTTCAGGCACTGGAACGACTGCGCAAGTCGCTCAAGCACTGAGCAAGGAGTGGGGCCCCGCACGTCGGGGCGCCGGAATTGTGCCGGCGCATTCATTGTCCCCATTCTCCCAATGTCTTCGTTCCTGCATCGTTCCAGCGCAACGGTGACCTCGTCTTCGCTGCGTCAATCCTGGCCCTCGAAGCCGTCGCGAAACAGGCCGACGTCGGCCACCTGCCACACGTGGACCACGTTGTCGGTGCTGGACTCCAGGGCGAAGATGCGGTTGCGGACGCGGTCGTAGGCCACGCCCTTGATGTGGGTCCTGTCGCACGTATCCACGTTGGGCCTGAACGCACGTTCGTTGAGGTTGATCCCCACGTAGGGCATGGGTGTATCCGGCGCCGCGAGCCCTTGCGCCACCAGGGCGATATCGGCCGGGTCCATGAACATGGCATAGGGGTAGTACCCCTCCAGGTCATGAAAGCCCTGGACGCCGCAGTAGTCGCCGTACGCTCCGCCGCTTCGTCCCTTCCTTCCGAAGAAGATGACGGCGGATTTCGCGTCGGCCTCGACCCAGGCCGCACCCATGTAGATGTCCCCTCCATGGGAATAACTGGGAAGTCCACCGCTGTACTGCTGGTAGCGCAGGAGGGGCGTCACGCCAGTCAGGGTCGAGCCGTCGGGCAACGGATCGGGGCCCTGTTGCCAGGGGGCGAAGGCGAACAGGGCCGGCCCCCGGCCGCACAGGTCGCCTTCCCGGTGACGACCGGTGGCCAGTTCGCGGCCAGCGGCGTGGGCGCTCGCCCAGGCACTGGGGATCGAGAAAATATAGTCGTTGATGCAGTGCCGGTTGTTGGGGTCGGACGTGAAGAACCAGCCGCCTTGCGGATTGGAAAAATCCGCGTCCGACATGCCGTACGTCGTTGTGAGCGGGTCCGCCGGAGGAAGGTAGCCGTTCCCGTGCGCCACATAGAGCCTGGCCGAGGCCTGGTCGCCGCGGGCCGCCAGGTACTCCACGGCCATCGTGTGGATCCCGGAGTTCGAGCCCGCCAGGTTGGCGCCCAATGGGGTGACGGATCGCAGGAGGGTCGCCACGGGAAGCTGGTTCAGGATCCGGCTCATGGAAGGCGCAGGGATGCTCACCTCTCCGTATCGGCCTGCGTTGGCGTTCATTTCGCCGCCTACGATCAGCGATCCCGGATAGCCGTCGCTGGGACCGTCCGGATCGCCGTTGGGGTGGTAGGTCATGGCCCCTTCGCTGTACTGGAACAGCGAGGGGAGCCTGAACGCGCCCACGTACTCCAGGTCCGCCGGCATCACCAGGACGGCGGGATCCTTGTCGGCGGGGAAGGGGTAGTACTGATGGTCTGCATCCTCGGAGCGGGCCGTCCCCAGGAAGACCAGGGCGCCGAGCGCCATCGCCAAGCCGATCAAGCGCGGATTCACCAATCTCCCTCCATGCGGGGCGCAAGCGAAACAGAAACCGGAACAGCCTAACAGCAGCGAAACCAGAAACCACGCAAGAGCAGCGCAAGGGAACGTGGTCGCGTGCCCGCTGCTGGCGCTCCGCTCCGATGGAAGCGTCGAGGCCGGAACACTGCCACGCCCGCACAGGAAACCCAGGAGATCGCTGCGATGTGCAGAACCGCCATCGTCACCCTTTCGCTGGTGCCATCTGCAGCGGGTGCAGCCACCGATTCGCAACGGATCCAACTGCTCGGCGCGAACGAGTCGCTCGAGTTCGCCCATCGCCAGCGGGGTTGCTTCGATTCAAGCGCCTTCACGCTCGTCATCCATGGGTCGAGCCACAACCGCGCCACGCTGCTCAGCGTGCGCCTGCCGCAGCCACTTGAGGCAGTGGCGGCTGCCGCTACGCCGGGCCTTCCGAATCCAGCAGCGGGTGGATCGGCTGCCTCGGCTCGGCGGCCACGTCGAAATTGAGCCAGGACAGCAGCAGTTGCATGCCGATCAGGATCGGCAGCGCTGCCAGCATCACCGTGCCTGCGGTGGCAGGCTCGCCGCTGGCGACCCACGCCCGCCACTGGCAAAGACCGAAGCCGGCACCGAACAGCAGCAGCGGCGGCGCCAGCAGCAGCTCCAGCGAGGCCGCAGAGAAACCACGCAGGAAATAGCTGTAGAGCAAGCGCCTGGCCAGGTTGCGCAGGTGGCCGCCGAGAAACGGCAGCATCACCCGCAAGGGTCTGAGGCTGGACGGCGCGCCATCGTAGACCGCGGACATCGGCATGTCCGCCACCACGGCACGGAGCTGTCCCAGCTGGTAGAGCAGATCCGACTCGAAGAAGTAGCGTCTGGCCATGCTGTCCAGCGGCAGTTGCGCCAGCACGTTGCGATGGATCGCGGTGAAGCCGTTGGTCGGATCGAAGACCTGCCAGTAGCCGCTGGACAGCTTGCTCAGGAACGACAGCACGGCGTTGCCCAGCAGGCGAACGCGCGGCATCTTGCGAACGTCGGCGATGCGGTGGAAACGGTTGCCCTTGACGTAGTCGGCGCGCCCGGCGAGCGCCACTGACACCAGTCGCGGGATCAGGCTTGGATCCATCTGGCCGTCGCCATCCAGCTTGACCACGATCCGCGCCGGGGTCTCCAGCGCGGCGCGGTAGCCGGTGACGGTGGCGCCGCCGACACCCTGATTCTCCTTGTGCCTCAGCACGCGCACACGCGGGTCGCGACAATCCCGCTCGATTGCATCGCCACTGCCCTCGGGGCAGGCGTCGTCGACGGCGAAGATCCAGCCCACTTCGGCGCCGATGCGGGAAATCAGGGGCAGCACCTGATCGGCGACCCTGTAGCAGGGAATGACGACGGCGACGGGCGTGCTGTTCATGGCGTCAACGATAGACCCAATGGCGGGCGATGAAGAAGCTCAGCACCGCCATGCCGGCTTCCACCACCGGTTTGGCCAGCCACGCCCAGGCCAGGCTGAAGGCACCGGCCACCACCGTAAGCAGCAGGGTGCTGAGTGCGGTGAGCGCGATCCAGGCGACAAGGAACTTCCCAAGCCGACGTCCGCCGAGACGGGCCTCGCCGCCCTCGGCAAAGGTGAGGCGCCCGTTCAGCCAGAATCCGAGACTGGCGCCGGCTACCCGCGCGACCAGGTTGGCCGGAACCACCCCGATTCCCAGCGCGCTGAGGGCGACGAACACGGCCCAGTCCAGCAACACCTGGATGCCGCCGACGATCAGAAACCAGGTGCCCTGGCGGATCAGCGCCATGCGCGTCGCATCCGTGTGGCGAGGTCGCGCTCGCGGCTCAGGTCGCGGCGGGGCTCCGGGCCAAGCTCGGTCAGCTCCCACAGCACCGCATCGTAATGCTGCCCCACGCGTCGCGCGCCGATCGCATCGAGCCCTGCTCCGAGGCCGGGAGGAAACGACTTGCCGCCGATCAAGACATGGGTGAACCCATACTCACGCAGAAAGGTGCGCAGGTGCTGCTCATCTTTCGTACGAGCCAGGGCCATAGCGGCCGCCTGCAATTCCTGGTCGTACCACGTGGCCGAGAAGCCACGGCCGGCCAGTTCGGCAGTGTAGGGGCGGCCGGCCACCAGTACGCGGGCGTGGCGCGGCAGGTCGCGGACCAGCAACCGCTCGGGTGCGAAGCGCTCCAGCAGCGGGTCGGGGTCCGCACCCGCCGCGATCAGCATGTCGACGCTGCCCAGGCGAAGGATCCAGCTCGCGTTGGCCTGATAGGCGAAATTGAACGCTGCGAGGCCGACAGCGCAGACCAGGGCAACACGGCGCCACGCTACCGCGTGCAGACCCGCCAGCATCGGTGCCAGCAGCAGGACCATCGCCGGGTGCGCATAGCGCAGATACTGCGCCATCACCAGCAGGGCCACGCACATCGAGGCCGCAACGATCAGCAACGCCCGGCTGCGTGGCCGGAGCAGGGCCAGCGGTAACACCAGCGCCAGTCCGATCAGCTGGAAGCCGCCAATGCCCGGCCAGCCTTCCATGGTGCGGTCCGACTCGAACACCAGGCGCCACAGCATGGCTGCGCCGAATGTTCCGGTGTAGCGTGGATCGGAGAAATTCCACTCCGGAAAGTAGGGCGAGGCGAACACGGCGTTGAACAGGGGCAGCACAGGATTGCCACTCAGCCACCAGGCGTAGGCATAGCTCGATCCACCGACCAGCACGCCGAGCGCCAATGCACCCGGCAGCGCCGGCCAGGGCACGCGGCCCCGCCACTGCCAGAGCAACCACGCGCCCATCAGCAGCAGCGGCACACCGAAGCTGGCCTTGAGCGCCAGCAGGAACCCGGCCAGCGCCGCCGCCGCCATGAGCACACGCTCGCGTGGACCGCGTTCGGCGCGCTGGATCAGCGGGGCAAGGCCGAGCAGCACTGCGGTTCCCGGTCCCTCGGTCTGCATCCCTCCCATCAGCATCGCGGTCATCGGCAGACTGGCGTAGAGCGTGACCGCCAGCCACGCCATGGTCGGCGGCAGCCCGATGCTGCGGCAGAGCGCCGCCAGCAGCCACGCCGACGCTGCCAGCCAGACCAGGTTCACGCTGCCGCGCGCTTCCGCACCGATCAGAACCTGCGCCACGCCATGCAGCACGTCGCCCGCCCAAGGTGCAAGCGCCCACACCTGGCTGGCAGGATCCATGCGGTAGTAGCCAAGCGACTGCAGTTGCGCGGGAAGTCCGAGGTGATAGGCGAGATCGTCGAACTGGAGCGTGGGCAGCCAGGTGGAAGTCGATGCCAGTCCCAGCGCCAGCACGGCCAGCGCCGCCATCCGCGGCGACGCCGCCACCGCGAATCGCCAGTGCCGGCGCAGTTCGCGCCATTGCCGGGCGAGGACTGCGTGGCGGGTCACGACGATGGTCACCAGCGCCAGCGCGTAGATCCAGTCGCGATGCACCTTGAGCGGCAGCAGCCAGGCAACGCCGGCCGCGATCAGCGCGAGTCCGATCAAAAGGGCCAACTGGGAACCTGCGCGTGCGCGACGGGCGATACCGTCGCCGAGCGCCAGCGCTGCGGCCACCAGCAGCAGGGTACCGAGCAGCGCCATCGGTCCGGTAGCGGCGACATGGGCGACGATCAGCACGAGCGCCAGGGCATTGGCCAGACGCCAGCGCCGCCATGCAACCACGGCGGCGGCAGGGAGCAGCGCCAACAGGGCCAGGCGCATCTGTTCCTGGGCGCGAGCTACCGGCAGCGCGTCAAGCAACGACGACGTCAGCACGCCCCAGACGAGCAGCACCATGCCGCCCAGCAGCAGCCAGGGCGCAGCATGTCGAAGGTAGGGAGAGACGCTGTCCAATGCGTGTCGGTAGAGGTCGCGGGGCGCACATGGTAGCAGTGGCTACAGCAGCCACGGCTACAATGACGCGCTGCTATCCGGAGGCCCCCAATGGCATCGAGTCCACTTCATTGCATCGTGCTGGCCGCAGGCGAGGGCAAGCGCATGCGGTCCGATCGCCCCAAGGTGCTGATGCCGCTGGCGGGACGCCCGCTTCTGCAGCATGTTCTTGACACCGCGGCGGCGCTTTCGCCGCAGCGGATCCACATCGTCTTCGGTCACGGCGGAGACCAGGTGCGTGCCGCCTTTGCCGATCGCGACGATCTGTCGTGGGTGGCGCAGACCGAGCAGCTCGGTACCGGGCATGCGGTGCGCCAGGCGCTGCCCGCGGTTCCGGAAGCGGCACGCGTTCTGGTGCTCTATGGCGACGTGCCGCTGATCCGTGCCGACACCCTCGGCGCCCTGCTGGACTGCGCCGCGCCACTGGCCGTGCTCACCGCGACGCCGGCGGACCCGACCGGCTATGGCCGCGTGGTGATGGATGGTACGCACGTGTCCGCCATTGTCGAACAGCGCGACGCCACGGCAGCGCAACGTGCCATCGGTATCGTCAACACCGGCATTCTCGCCGCCGATGCCGCCGCACTGCGCACGTGGCTGAATGCGGTGGATGCCGACAACGTGCAGGGAGAGTTCTACCTGACCGATATCTTCGCCCTCGCTGCCGCCGAGGGCCGACCAGCGCTGGCGGTGCCCTGCGCCGATCCACTGGAAGCCGAGGGTGCCAACGACGCCTGGCAGCTCGCGAAGCTGGAGCGCGCCATGCAGCACCGCGCGGCGGCAGCACTGTGCGCGGCAGGCGTGCGCTTCGCCGACCCCGCGCGTTTCGACCAGCGCGGAACGGTGGTGGCCGGCCGCGATGTCGAAATCGATGTCGACGTGATCCTGGAAGGGCGCGTGACGCTGGGCCGGGGTGTGCGCATCGGCCCCTTCTGCAGGCTGCGCGACGTCGAGCTCGCCGATGGCACCGACGTGCGCGCCCATTGTGACCTGGAAGGCGTCATCACACGCGGCGCCTGCGTCATCGGCCCGTTCGCCAGGCTGCGGCCGGGTACGGAGCTGGGCGAGGGTGTGCATGTCGGCAATTTCGTCGAGATCAAGAACAGCCGCCTCGACGCCGCCGCCAAGGCCAATCATCTGAGCTATGTCGGCGATGCGACGGTGGGCGCCCGCAGCAACATCGGCGCCGGCACCATCACCTGCAACTACGATGGTGCGCACAAGCACCACACCGAGATCGGAGCGGACGTCTTCATCGGCTCGAACAGCGCACTGGTGGCGCCCGTGCGCATTGGCCAGGGCGCCACCATCGGCGCCGGTTCGGTGATCAGCAAGGATGCACCGGAGGGCGAACTGAGCGTCGCCCGTGCGCGCCAGACGACGATCCAGGGCTGGCGTCGGCCGCGCAAGGACTGACCAGTGGGGGAGCGTGCATCATCGGCTTGCCGGATGCCGCACGGGCATGGAGAATGCCCGCATTGCCTTGATGGAGCGGGCCTGTGATCGATCCCGACGGGTATCGCCCGAACGTCGGTATCGTGCTGATCCGGGAAGATGCGCGGGTGTTCTGGGCCAGACGCGTGGCTCGGGACGGCTGGCAGTTTCCCCAGGGCGGCATGCGTACCGATGAGACCCCGCTGGAGGCCATGTATCGCGAGTTGCGCGAAGAGACCGGTCTCCAGCCGCACCATGTCGATGTGCTCGGTGCCACGCCGGGCTGGCTGCGCTATCGCCTGCCGCGGCGCTATCTGCGGCGCCACGAGAAGCCCATGTGCATCGGCCAGAAGCAGGTCTGGTTCCTGGTCCGGTTGCTCGGTCAGGAGAGCGAGCTGTGCCTGGACGCCTGTGACAAGCCGGAGTTCGACCTGTGGCGCTGGGTCGATTTCTGGTATCCGATCCACCACGTGGTCCCGTTCAAGCGCGGTGTCTACCAGCGTGCCCTGACCGCGCTTGCGCCGATGACCGGCGCACTGGGCGATGTGGCTGAACAGGTCATGCGTTCCGCGCCGCCGCCGCTGGTCGGCCCAGGCGGGCCGGAGAACGCCGAGCGCCGACGCGTAGTCCGCGGGCAGCGCAAGACGGCAGGCTATTGACAATCATTCGCATTTGCATTGGAATGGTGGCGTCCCTGATCCAGGTTCCGCCATGTACGTCTGTTGCTGCCATGCCGTCACCGAGCGCGAGGTTCGCCAGGCCGCCGCGGAAGGCGTGCGCACCCTGACCGAGTTGACCTTCCGCACCGGCTGCGCCGGCAGCTGCGGCAGTTGCGCCGGGCACGCCGAAAAGGTGCTGCACGAGGCACGCGCAAGCACTCCGCTTCCCTTTCTGTCCGCGGTCGAGGCCTGAACCCGCGCCAATGCGGGCGATTCGCGTTTCGCCGCAGCTGCGGTCGAGACGCTAAGCTTGCATGCCCTTTCCCGGCATCTGGAGGCTGTTCATGAAGGGCGACGCCCAGGTCATCGCACTGCTGAACAAGGCGCTGTTCAACGAACTGACCGCCATCAACCAGTACTTCCTGCACGCACGCATGTTCGACAACTGGGGACTCAAGCGCCTCGGTGAGCATGAGTACAAGGAGTCGATCGACGAGATGAAGCATGCCGATGCGCTGGTCAAGCGCATCCTGTTTCTGGAAGGTCTGCCCAACCTGCAACAGCTGGGCAAGCTGATGATCGGCGAGAATCCGAAGGAAGCGCTGGAGTGCGACCTCAATCTGGAGCATGCGGCCGTTCCCGATCTGCGTGCCGGCATTGCGCACTGCGAGAGCGTTGGCGACTACGTAAGCCGCGAGCTTCTGGAGGAGATCCTGGAGAGTGAGGAAGAGCACATCGACTGGATCGAGACCCAGCTTGAACTGATCGGCCGGCTCGGGCTGGAGAACTACTTGCAGACCCAGGTCGGCTAGGCCCCCGCCTTCGACAGCAGCGATTCCAGCGCCAGCGTCACGCGCTTGAGTTCCTGACCGAGCGCCAGCACCAGACGGATCGGATCGCCCAGGTTCTTGGCGCGGGCGCCATGCTCGATCTGCTTGGCCAGCTCCGACAGGCGCAGTGCACCGAGGTTGGCGCTGGTCGATTTCAGCGAGTGCGCCGGACCGACCAGTTCCTCGATGTTGCCGCTCATGGCGGCTTCATGCAGGCGCAGCAGCGTCTTCGGTGTGTCGTCCAGGTACACGCGCACGAGGTCGGCGAACTCGTTGCCCATGACATCGAGAAGATCGCGCACGACGTCCTGATCGAGTGCCTCGCCGGCGTTTTCCGCCGAGATGCCGGCGGGAAGTTGTGCAGCCATCAGCTCCTCCGGCCCGGCTTGCGCCGGTTCGTCCCCGCTTGCGTCCTCCATGGGCACGGCCACGACGGGGCGCGCAGTGACGGGCACCTCCACGGGCGGCCCGCCCTTGGCCAGCCAGCGTTGCACGGTCTGGGCCAGTTGATCGCGATTGAGCGGCTTCGAGAGGTAGTCGTCCATGCCCGAGGCCAGACAGCGCTCGCGATCGCCAGCCATCGCATTGGCGGTCATGGCGACGATGGGAAGGTGGCGTCCGTCGTCGCCACGGGCTTCCTCTTCCCGGAACAGTCGGGTTGCCGAGTAGCCGTCCATGATCGGCATCTGGCAGTCCATCAACACCAGATTGTATCGCTGCCGTGCCAGCTTCTGCAGGGCCTGCTCGCCGTTCTCGGCGAAATCGTGGGTGAGCCCGAGCAGCGATACCAGCTTCTCCGCGACCTTGCGATTGACCGGGTTGTCCTCGACCAGCAGCACGTGGCCGCGCAGCTTGCTGCGCACCGGCGCGGCGACCGGTGCCGAAGTCGGACGCGCGGCGATTTCGGCGAGCTCTGCCTGCGCCGACAGGGCGCCGTCGCCTCCACCCTGGAACAGCTCGGTCATCGCCTTGCGCAGCTCGTGCTCAGGCGCCATGCGTGCCACCAGGGCGCCTCGATCATGGTCGCGCAGCTCGGTGGCGACGGGATCGGCGCCGGCCAGGAACACGAAACGGATGTTGTCGAGCGCAGGTTCGCGGGTCACGTTGCGCACCAGACCCACCGCCGTGGTGCGCATGCTGGACAGGTCGATGGCGACCAGGTCGAAGGCGCCACGCTCGCGCAATTGCGCGCCGCGGCGCAGCTTGGCCAGCGCGTCGGCCGCCGCCGCGGTGGTCTGTGCCTGCAACCCCCAGTTGCCGAAAAACGCGCTCAGGCGGTCGGCGTAGCTATGCTGCGAAGTGATGATCAGGGCACGCGCGCCATGCAGGTCGCGACGCATCTGCGGCAGGTCGCCGACAGCCTTGAGCATGGGAATGCTGAACCAGAACAGCGAGCCGCGGCCGGGTTCGGACTTGACGCCGATCTGGCCGCCCATCAGATCCACCAGTCGCTTGCAGATGACCAGGCCAAGGCCGGTGCCGCCACGCATGCGTGTGGTCGAGGCGTCGGCCTGGGAAAACGGACGGAACAGACGATCGGCGGCTTCCGGCGGAATGCCGATGCCGGTATCGCGCACGCCGAAAAGCACTTCATGGTGGCTGGCCGTTTCGCCGCGGCGGGTAAGACTGACGCTGACGTGGCCCTTGTCGGTGAACTTGATGGCGTTGCTGACCAGGTTGGTAAGTACCTGGCGCAGGCGCACCGGGTCGCCGCGCACCGAGGCCCTGACCTTCTCGTCGATCTTGAGATTGAGCCTCAGCCCCTTGGACTCGGCGTTGCGCTCCATCAGCTTGGTCACCGACTCGGCGAGCTCGCGCAGATCGAGCGAAGTGCTTTCCAGTTGCAGCTTGTTGGCCTCGATCTTGGAGTAGTCGAGGATGTCGTCAACGATGCTGAGCAGTTCCTTCGCCGACTGGAACGCGGTGGACGCGTATTCGAGCTGATCCGGTTGCAGCCTGGTCGACAGCAGGATGTCGAGCAGCGGGATGATGCCGTTGAGCGGCGTGCGGATCTCGTGGCTCATGGTGGCGAGAAACTCGCCCTTGGCCAGCATGGCCGCCTCGGCGGCCTGCTTGGCGTCGACCAGCTCCTGCTCAAGGCGCCGGTGCTTCTCCAGTTCACGCACCAGGGTGTCGTAGTCGGCAGCTTCGGATGGGTGCACCAGGGCTGCGCCCCGATCGAGTTGCGGCTCGATGCGCAGACGCGCCGCAACAGGATGGCGGCGCGCACCCGACACATGCAGGGCCGACAGTAGCGGCGCCAGCATCAGGGCGGCGGCGGCGCCGAGACCGATGCCGTCGACGCCGCCCAGATGCTGCACCACCGAGCCCAGCAGCAGCGCCAGAATGATCGCCAGATTGATCGCGTGGTTGGGCAACGACAGAACCGCGTAGGCGGCCAGCGCCGCGCAGCCCAGGGTCAGCGGGATCAGGGTGCGGTGGCCATCGGGCGAAAGCAGCAGAAAGGCGCCAAATCCCCAGACCGCGGCGGCCACCAGAAATCCGCCCAGCGGAATGCCCTGGTGGCGAAGCCGACGCACCGCGTCGAGACGATGCCACCAGAAGCGGCTGGCCACCATGGCAAGGAACGGCAGCAGGGCGGACCCCAGCCAGATCAGCTGGGGGCGGGAAAAATCACCCTGCGAGTGCAGGCCGGTCAACAGCAGCGTGGTGAGGAACGCGACCAGGGAAAAGCGCAGCGCGCTGCCGTGAAGGGACTCGATCCCCTCCTCGGAGGCGCCGCTGCTTTGGGTTGGATCAGTTGCCATGCTCTCACCCTGCGCCGGTCGCGGTCACCCTGAATGGGTCACGCGGCACACCCGCGCTCACCCTAGAGTGCCGCCTGGAAATCGAACTCGAGGCGATGTCCTGCCCCCTGCACGAAATTCCCCTGAATATAGTCCACTCCAGCCATCCAGATCGCAGCCGCGCCTGAAGCATCCTCGATATGCGGCGCGATGACCTGCTGCCCACGCCGATGGCACCCCTCCACAATGGCGGCCAGCTCGCCGCGAAGGCTGGCCGCCTCCGGGTGGTTGCCCACATATCTGGGACTGACCTTGACCCAGTGTACAGGCAGGCGGTCGAGCAGCTGGTTGGCGCTGGTGGTGGGCTCGAACGAGGAAAGGCAGAAGCGCACGCCGCGCTTGTGGAGCGCGGCGCAGAAGTCGGTCACCTCGCGCAGCCGGTCCTGCACCTGAGTCGGCTTGAACTCGATGACGAGATGCTCGCCGCCCAAGCGTCGCGCGTCGAGTGTCTTCTCGATCCAGTTGGCCATTTCGGGATGACCCAGCGACTGCACCGACAGGCTGACGAACATGGTGACCGGCGCGCCTTCGCGTCTGCGGTCGTCGAGCGTCCGCAACACCCGCGAAAGCACCCAGCGATCAACCTCGACGATGCTGCCGTGACGCTCCGCCACCGGTACCAGTTCGCTGGCCGGACGCAGCTTGCCGGATGCGTCGCGCAGGCGCAACAGAACCTGATACTGCTGTTCGGACTCGCCCTGCACCGGCAGAATCGGCTGGAACAGCAACTCGAAGCCGTCCTCGCGCAAGGCGGTACCGATCGCGGCGGCAAGGGCGCGCTGATCCTTGACCTGCGCCTCGTCCACCGGGCGGTGCAGGTGGATCTTGCGCGCGCTTTCGTGCGCCAGGCGACAGGCGCGCTCTGCCGCAGTCAGTACCGCCCCGGCATCGCCGAGGCCAAGCGACAGGCTGCACACGCCGATCGACAGCGGTACCGCCAGCGAATGCTGGCCAAAGTCGAACACATGCTTGGCGAAGCGGGCCAGAATCGATTCGGCCAGCGCTTCGAGCTCCTCTTCGTTGCGTTGCGGGCAGAGCAGAATGTAGCTGCGATCGCTGAAGCGCGCGCCCATCTCCTCGCCGTCCAACGGCTCGGCGACCAGGGCGCCTACCTGCGTGGCGAGGGTTTCGTACGTGGACAGAGTGAGGCGTTCGCGCAGCGTCGGGGCGCCGTCGATCTCGATGAACAGGACGCCACCACTGGTCGGTTGCTCGCGCGCCAGTGCGGCACTCAGGCGATCGAGCAGATGGGCGCGCTCGTACAGCCCCGACACCGGATCGCGCAGATTGCTCTTGCGCACCCGTCGATGGCTGGCGCGCGCGCGGCGCACCCGGTTGGTGACTGCGGAAATCAGGTACTTGGGCCGGATCGGCTTGGCCAGGAAGTCGTCGCCGCCGGCGTCGAGCGCGGCGAAGTGCTTGTCCTGGTCCTGCTCGCCGGACAGGAACACGATGGGCGTGCCGACGAACGGTTCGCGCTCGCGAATGATGGCGGTGAGTTCCATGCCGTCGACATTCGGCATGTACAGATCCATCAGGATCAGGTCGGGGCGGAATTCGTCGAGTACCGCGAGCACACGCAGCGGATCGGTTTCCGACCGCGTTTCCATGCCCGCGTTGCGCAGAATCGATTCGGCAAACAGGGCCTGGGATCGATCATCCTCAACGATCAGTATTCGAAACGGCTCGGCGCGCTCCCCGTGCAGGAGATCGCCTGCCAGATCCAGCATCAGCTTGGGGTCAGCAGTCAGCGGCACGAAGGCGTCGGCGCCGGCGCGCATGGCGCGCAGGCGCGCCGGCAGCTCGTCGTCCTCGGCCAGCGCCATCAATGCCAGACGTTGGTTCGACTTCTGCCGTGCGCTGCGCACGCGCTCGCCGATGAGGTCGAGCTTGTCGCCGAAGCCGGCGCCGAGCACGACCAGGTCGGGCGTCAGTGCGCCGAGTACCTCGGCCAGCTCGTCGGCGTCGTCAAGGCTCTCCACGCTGTGGCCTTCCGCTGCCAGCTGCTCGGCCAGGGCCGTCACCGCTGGGTGGCCGCCACACAGCACGAAAACGCGTTTGCCGCTGCTCGCCGGACTTGCTGTCCTGGGCTTGCCGGCCTTTTTCGCCTTGCCGGTCGCGGGCGTCGTTTCGGTCGCCGGCGTGGCCGGTTCGCTCCTGGCGCCGGTACTGGCGGGCATTTCGACCGGCTGCGCAGGTTCGGCATCGCCCACGAAGCGCCGCCAGTAATGAGGAGGCGCCACACGCTGGGTGGCCACACCGCTGACCGGATCGACCGTCGGTGATGCGTCCTGGGCTTGCGTTGAGGCACCGGAGGCAGCCAGCTCGAAACGGTCGAAAAGCTCCCTGGCGCGCGCTGTCGCCTCGGCATCCGGCAGGCGCTCGCCCTGGACGAAGGGCTCCAGCAGCAGTTCCAGCGCATACAGTTGTTCGCTGACATCGAGCACGCCGTACTTGCCGGAAGCGCCGGCCAGCGCCTGGGCGTCCTGGTAGAGCATGCTCAGGGCGTTGATGTCCCAGCCCTCGCTGCATAGCCTGCGGCCACGCCGCTGCAGCACCTCGATGCGCTTGGGCAGGTGGCGCAGGAAGGCTTGGCGCAATTCAGCGGATTGCTGGGTTTCCTGGGCGGCGCGCATGTCTGCAACAAATTGTAACGAAGTCGAACTATAGCAGCCGAAGTTTCCCCCTGCCCACTGATTTAAAAGGGTTTTACATATACCAGGATGACCGCGCCCAGGAGGGCGACAGCCGGTAGCTCATTGAACCACCGTAGCCAGCGTCCGCTGTGCGGTGGACGTCGCTCGGCAAAGGCGCGTGCCAGCCTGATGCAATAGAGATGAAAGCCGATCAGCAGCAGCACCAGGCCAAGCTTCGCCAGCAGCCAACCCTGGAACAGATAGCCGGGCGACACCGACATCCACCAGTGCAGCAGGGACAGTCCGAACAGGACCGAAAGAGCGCCGCCGATATGGGTGATGATCAGCAGTCGCCGTTCCATGACCACGAAGCGCTCGTGGCTGGCCTGATCGTGCGCCTCCAGGTGGTAGATGAAAAGGCGCGGCAGGTAGAACAGTCCGGCAAACCAGGTGACCACGAAGACGACATGAAGTGCTTTCAACCAGAGCATGGGGCGTTCGCCGGCAGATTGGACACGGGTGGCAGGCGCGGCCGAAGTGCAGGCGGCCGCGCCAGCGGCGCAGTGTATCCGGATCGCAGGTCGCTTGACGCGGTTCGGCGCATGGGACTATAAGCGCCGTCCACCCTCCGCATCGCAGCCGCTCTGCCGCTGCCGATTCTCCATGTCCGCCTACCAGTCGCCGCTCGTCGTCACCCGCACCGATCCGCGCCGTCGCCGCCGCGTGGTGCTCCTGCTGCTGACGCTGTGGATCCTCTCGCTGCTGGCGGCGTTCGAAACCGCACGCCGCTATGCCGTGCCCAACTATCATGCGCTGCAGGGCCAGTCCGACTCGGCGCACCGCGAGCTCACCGAGCTGCGCGACCAGACCCAGCGGCTGAGCCAGCGCGTCGCCGTGCTGAGACGCGCCGAACAGGTGGCGCGCACCGCCAACGCGGCGCTGCAGGCCACGCTGGCCGAGCGCGACGAGGAGCTGGCCGCACTGCGCAGCGACCTTGCCTTCTACCAGCGCCTGACCGGTGGCGAGGGACGTCGACAGGGCCTTGCCGTGCACAGCGTGGCCCTGCGCCCGATTCCCGGAAGTCCCGCATTCGCTTTTCAGCTCACGTTGACGCAGAATCTGAACACCGCGAGATTACTCAAGGGAACGGCGCGGCTGAGAGTGGACGGTGTGCAGAACAACCGCCTCGCCAGTCTTGCCTGGGCGGATCTGCGACAGGATCCACAGGCGCCGCCGCTGGACTACGAGTTCCGCTACTTTCAGCAGATCGGGGGGGATCTCATCCTGCCCGAGAATTTCGTCCCCAATCGGATCCGCGTTCGCGTGAAGCCGGCATCCGGGGCGGAGATTGTCGAAGAGATCGCATGGCAGGAGGCCCTGGCACGAGGAGAATCGAACGATGTTTGGGAGCGAGCGCAGCAAGAACGGGAGGCCGAAGACGAGCGTGGAAACCCTGATCGGACATAAGGTCACCATACGCGGCGACGTCGCCTTTTCCGGCGGACTGCATATCGACGGCACCGTCGTCGGGGCGGTGATCGCCGACGACGGCAGCGAAAGCGTGGTCACCGTGAGTGACAAGGGCACCATCGAGGGCGAGGTGCGCGCACCGCATGTGATCATCAACGGCACACTGAAGGGCGACGTGGTGGCTGCGGAGCGGGTGGAACTTGCCGCCAATGCCCGCGTGGAGGGCAACATCTACTACAAGGTGGTGGAAATGGCCGCAGGCGCCACGGTGACCGGACAATTGGTGCATGCCGAGGAGCCGCGCAAGCGACTGACCGGTCCCGAGGCGCTCAAGGAAGCCTCTTGAGGCGGCAAGTGCCCGCCCCCATCTTGAATCCATGAATACGCCGAGCTATCTCGATGCCAGTGGGCAGGCGCTGACGGTGTCGCCGGCTGCCGCTGCCAAGGTGCGCGCGCTGGTGGCCGAGGAAGGCAACCCGGGGTTGATGCTGCGCGTCTACATCAGCGGCGGCGGCTGCTCCGGCTTCCAGTACGGCTTCGCATTCGAGGAAGCGCGCGAGGAAGACGATCTCAGCCTCGACCAGGAGGGCGTCACCGTGCTGGTCGATCCGCTCAGCCTGCAGTATCTGGCTGGGGCCGAGATCGACTACCAGGAAAGCCTGACCGGCGCCCAGTTCGTGGTGCGCAATCCCAATGCCCGGACCACCTGCGGCTGTGGGTCTTCATTTACCGTCTGAGGCGCGCACCGCCACGGACCAGGAACGCTCCCGACGGAATGCCTTCGCCGCGCTTGGCATCGAGCGTGGCGGCGATGCGCTGGAACGACCGGGCTGGTTACAGGCGCAGCGCCAGGACCCGCGTGCACGACAGATCCTGATCGACGCCAAGGGCCATGCCGCGCTGGACGGAAACGGCGGCCTGCTGCGCCTGCCCCTGCCGGCGACGACCTTGGGTGAGGACGAGGTATTTCTCGGCATCGAGGCGGGCGCGCCAATCTTTGCCGCTTCCGCACAGGAGGCCTTGCGCTCCATCGACCTGCGCGAGGCCGCCGCGCGCCTTTCTGCCGCAGAGGCCAGCCTGTTCGCCTATGCCCGAGCCCTGCTCTTGTGGCACCGCAGCAGCCGCCATTGCGGTGCCTGCGGTACGGCCACCGCGATGGGGCCGGGCGGGCGCACCCGCGTCTGCGGCAATGGTGCTTGCGCACGCGTGCACTTCCCGCGCACCGATCCCGCCATCATCGTGCTGGTCGAACACGAAGGGCGCTGCCTTCTGGGTCGCCAACCAGCCTGGGCGCCCAAGCGATTCTCGACACTGGCCGGATTCGTCGAGCCGGGCGAGACCCTGGAAGATGCCGTCCGCCGCGAGGTGGCCGAGGAGGCCGGTGTGATCGTAGGTGCCTGCCACTACCGTTCCTCGCAGCCATGGCCCTTTCCGGGGGCCTTGATGATCGGCTTCCGTGCCCACGCCGAGGATGCCGCGCTCAGGCTCGGCGAGGAGCTGGCCGAAGCCGCCTGGTTCAGCGCCGAGGAGCTGGTCGCGGCGGTCGCCTCGCGCCGTATCGGCATCTCGCCGCCGATGTCGGTGGCGTACCAGTTGATTCGCGAGTGGGTCGAGGATCAGGGCCTGTCGCTGTAGGAAACCCTTGCTGCAGATGTCGGCGGCAGCACGCCGCTGCCTGCGGGGTCGGCCCGTCGGGGCGTAGCCACGCGACGACCTGGGACCGCAGCAGAATGCTCATGAAACATCCGGGTTAGTTACAATCGTCGCACGCAACGAACGCAAGGATCGTCATGGCCGTTGTCCTGATCGCTGTACTGGTGGCGCTGACGCTGGGACATCTGGCCCCGGAACTGGGGCGCTTGCGGCGCTACGGCTGGATCGGGCACTGGCTCGACTGGCTCGCGACAAGACCGAAGCTCGGCCGCCTCTGGCGTGGCGAGGGCGGGTTGCTGCTCAGTCTGGCGCCGCCCCTGCTCATCGTGTTGCTGGTGCAGACCCTGCTCGGTGGTTCCCTTTACGGTCTCGCCGCTTTCCTGTTCGCGGTCGCGCTGCTGTTCTACTGCTGGGGGCCGCGCGACCTCGATGTCGATGTCGAAGCCATTCGCCAGGCACCCGACCAGGCCGCACGTCGCGCCGCCGCGCAGGCGCTGTCGCCGCATGCCGGGCGCGTCGACATTCCCCTGCAGGGCAGCGCCCTGATCCACGCCGTGTTCAGTGCCGCCATTCGCCGCTGGTTCGGCGTGCTGTTCTGGTTTCTGCTGCTGGGGCCCCTGGGTGCCGCACTGTATCGTCTGACCCAGTTGCTGGCCGAGGCGCAGCCGGCCAACGGTCCGCTGCCGCTCGCGCAGACCAACGCCGCCCAGCGCCTGCTCGCCATACTCGACTGGCCGGTGGCGCACCTGATGACCCTGGCGCTCGCCCTGGTCGCCGACTTCGACGCCGTACGCGTCGCCTGGCAGCAATGGCACCACGATCGCGGCAGCTGGTTCGCGCTCGACAACGGCTTTCTGCTGGCGGCTGCCCGTGCCAGCGTCGCCTCCACCCGTGAGGATCACGAGGAGGAAGAGATCGAAGGTGTCCCGCCCGAACTCGGCGAAGCGATGCGCCGGGTCTGGCGCATTCTGATCGTGTGGCTGACGGTGCTGGCGCTGCTGGTGCTGGCGGGGTGGGTGGCTTGAGCAGACGTGGTTAGGGGATTAGGTAGTAGGTGATTACGTATCACCGCTTCGCTTCGCCCCAACCCCTAATCACGCGCTGCATGGCGGCGCTAAACGGCGCCTCCCCGCAGCTCGTAGCCCGGGTAAGCGCAGCGCACCCGGGGCGGTGGTGGGGAATGGGCGTACGTGCCATGTCGACCCCGGGTGCGGCCTTCGGCCTTACCCGGGCAGCAGGCTGACCACGCGCCGCATGGCGGCGTTAAGCCGCTTCCCCGCGCAGCGCCCGCACGTCCGCTTCCAGTACTGCCGCCGTCGCATCGGCGGCTTCGCGAGGCGCGCCGACTTCGAGGCCGATGCGGGCGCGGAAGCGGCGTGGGAAACGCATGCGGCCGAGCGCGGTGTCGCGACGGCTGAAGACGCTGCCCCACAGGCCTCTGAGCGCGATCGGCACCACCGGCACCGGACGGCGTTCGAGGATGCGTTCGATGCCGGGCCGGAACGGGTTGATCTGTCCATCGCGGGTGATCTCGCCTTCCGGGAAGATGCCGACCACGTCACCGGCGGCGAGCGCGGCGTCGATGTCGTCGAAGGCCTTTTCCATCAGCGCCGCATCCTCCTTGGCTGGCGCGATGGGAATGGCGCGCGCGGTGCGGAAGATGAAGGAGAGCACCGGAATCCGGAAGATCCTGTGGTACATGACGAAGCGGATCGGGCGGCGCACCATGCCGCCCAGGATCAGTGCGTCGATGAAGCTCACGTGGTTGCAGACGATCAGCGCCGGGCCGCGCTCGGGAATACGGTCGAGGCCCTCGGCGCGAATGCGGTAAAGCAGGCTCACCATCATCCACACCAGGAAGCGCATCAGGAACTCGGGCACCAGCCGGAAGATGATCACCGCCACCAGTGCGTTCAGCAGTGCCACCGCGAAAAAGATCTCCGGCACGCTGAAGCCGAGCCGCCCCATGAGGATGCCGAAGCCGGCCGCCAGCACGATGAACAGGGCGTTGAGGATATTGTTGCCGGCGATGATGCGGCTGAGTTCCGCCGGGTTGGAGCGACTCTGCACCAGGGCGAACAGCGGCACGATGTAGAAGCCGGCGAACATGCCGATCAGCAGGAAGTCGGCCACCAGCCGCCAGTTGCCGGCCTCGGCCAGGAAGGCCAGCCAACCGATGCCTTCGAGCGTGGTTTCGGCGGAACGAACGAGGTACACGTCGATCGCGAACAACGTCATGCCGATGGCACCGAACGGCACCAGGCCAATCTCCACGCGGCGCCCCGACAACTTCTCGCACAGCAGCGAGCCCAGCGCGATGCCGACCGAGAACAGGGTGAGCACCAGCACCGACACCGACTCGTCGCCGCCCAGCACGTACTTGGTATAAAGCGGCAACTGCGCGGTGAACACGCCGCCGTAGAACCAGAACCAGGAGATGCCCAGCACCGACAGGAACACGGTGCGCTTGGCGGCCATGAATGTCAGGCATTGCCAGGTGGCGCCAAGCGGCTCCCAGCGGAAGCGCAGGCCGGGATCGGTGGCGGGTGCCGCCGGAATGCCGCGACTGGCGAGGTAGCCGGCCAGCGCCATCAGCACCACCACGGCCGACACCAGCGATGGACCTGCCCCACCCATGGCCATCAGCGAGCCGCCCAGCATCATGCCGGCCAGGATGGCCAGCGAAGTGCCGGTCTCGACCAGTCCGTTGCCGCCGGTGAGCTCCTTGTTGTGCAGGACCTGGGGCAGGATGGCGTACTTGATCGGTCCGAACAGGGTCGACTGAAGGCCCATCAGGAACACCACGCCAAGCAGCAGTTCCACCTGCTTGAACCAGAAGCCGACCGCGGCGAGCAGCATGATGAAGATCTCGGCCAGCTTGATCAGGCGGATCAGGCGCGCCTTCTCGAACTTCTCGGCGAGCTGGCCGGCGAAGGCGGAAAACAGGAAGTAGGGCAGGATGAACAGCCCCATCGCCAGGTTGACATAGAAAGCTTCCATGTCGCGGCCAAGCGCAAGCTGGAAACCGACCAGCAACACCACGCCGTTGCGGAACACGTTGTCGTTCAACGCGCCCAGCGCCTGGGTCAGGAAAAAGGGCAGGAAACGGCGCTGGCCGAGCAGCGCAAACTGGTTCTCGTGCGACATCGCCCCTCCCGGCGTCGGTGGCCGCGCGCAGCTTAGCAGCCGCCCCGCGCCTTGCGACATCCCGGCGGGACTGCGAAACTGTCGAGCTTGGCCATGGTCCCATGGCTTCTCCCCCCTGCGCGAACCTTCCCCCATGTCGAGATTCCTGCTTGCCCTGTTCATGGTCGCGCTCGCCCTCGGCGTGCGTGGTGAGTCCCTGCTGAAGCCGCTGCCGCAGCCCGACCTGTCGCACCTGCCGGCCGAAGTCGCCGACGCACTCCGGCAGCAGCGCGCGGATTTCGACGAAGCGCGCAGCACGCTGGTCGGGCCGCCGCTGGCCGCGGCCTTCGGACTGATGGGTGGCCTGTATGCGCGCAACGGGCTGTTCGAGCCGGCGCAGGTGGCACTGGACAATGCCGTGGCGCTGACCCCGGAAGACTTCCGCATGGTCTACCTGTCCGGCCTGGTGGCCATCGCCGCACAGGATCTGCCCAAGGCGCGCGAGCGCATGGAGCAGGCGCAGGCATTGCAGCCTGACTATCCGGCCACGCGCATTCACCTGGCCGGCGTGCTGGCGCGCCTCGGTGCCACCGAGGCGGCTGCGCGCATGTACGGCGAAGCGATCGCCGCGGACGCCAACGCAGCCACCGCGCATGTCCGACTTGGTCAGCTGGCCATGGACCGGCAGCAATTCGGCCAGGCGGTCGCGCATTTCAACGATGCGCTGAAGGCCGATCCCGAGGCCGATTCGATCTACTACCAGCTCGCCGCAGCCGAGCGTGCCCGTGGCAACGAAGCCGAAGCCAGGGCCGCCGAAGCACGTGCAGGTCGCGGGCCACTGACCCTGGCCGATCCGCTGGGGCGTGCCCTGTTCGGGCCACCCGAGGACCCACTCGACGGCGTGCTCAACCTCATTGCGGAGGGCAAGCTTGAACAGGCTCGTGCCACGCTTGGCGAGTATCTCGAAATCGAACCTGACAATGCCCGACTGCTCGCGCTGCTGGCGCGCGTCGAGGCGGGCCTTGGCAACTTCGCGGCAGCGCGCGAAGCGGCGCAGCGCTCCATGCGCGAGGCGCCCGAGGCGGCCGCGGCCGTGGTGGCGGCAGGCGTGGTGGAGGAGATGGCCGGCGCCGAGGCGCGTGCCACCGAACTCTACACACGCGCGGTTGCGCTCGATGGCGGCGAAGCCGAGGCGCGACTGATGCTGGCCGACGCCCTGATGCGCGCGCGCCGCTTCGCCGAGGCGGCCGACCATTACCGTGCGGTCGCGGCGCTGGATGGCGAACGCGCCATCGGTCTGCCGCGCCTGGTCGCAGCCGAAGTCCTGGCCGGGCGTTGCGGCACGGCGCTGGCGGACGCCGGCGCAGCGCGCGAGAAGCATCCGCGGGATGGCGTGCGTGCCGAGATCTTTGTGCGCGTCGCCGCGAGCTGCGCCAGCGCCAGCGATGAGGATCGGGCGCTGGCCGTGCAGCTCGCCAACGCGATCTACCAGGCGGCGCCCGACGCCCACAGCAGCGAGGCCGCCGCCATGGCCGCGGCTGCCGTCGGCCAGTGGGAGGACGCACAGGACCTGCAGCGCCAGGCGCTGTTCGAGCTGGCCAAGCGCGACCAGCGTGCCGCCATCGAACGCAGCCGTGCGCTGCTCGATCGCTTTGTGGCCGAGCAGAAGGCCGAGCTGCCCTGGCCAGCCGGTCATCCGCTGTACGCGCCGACTCGCATGCAGCCGCCGGCACGTTGAAGACGCCGCGCATTTCCGTTTCGGGTCGCGTAACGACCCTGGCGCTGGCCTGGGCGGTCTTCTCTGCGGCGCAACATGTGCACGCGGTGGACGTGGCCGGCGATGACGCCGCGGCCGCCGAACGTCTCGACCAGATCGTGGTCACCGCAGGTCGTCGCGCCGAGACTGCGTTCGATGCTGCCGCGGGCATCACCGCGATCGACGCCGAGGCGGTCGCCATCCAGGCGCCGCAGATGGTCGCCGACCTGCTGCGCGGCCAGGTCGGCGCGCATGTCCAGCAGACCACGCCGGGGCAGGCCAACATCATCGTTCGCGGCCTCAAGGGTTCCGAGGTGCTGCACCTGGTCGACGGCACCCGTGTCAACAACGCCTTCTTCCGCAACGCACCGAACCAGTACCTGGCCCTGGTCGATGCGCAGAACATCGACCGCGTCGAGGTGCTGCGCGGTCCGGCGTCCACGCTGTACGGCGGCGACGCCATGGGCGGGGTGGTGCACATTCTCACCCCCGAGCCGCGCTTCGAGGGCGAGGCGTGGTCGTCGCGCGGGCGGTTCCGCGCCGGCTACGCCTCGGCCGACGTGTCGCGCCTGTGGCGTCTCGAGCAGGCAGTCGGTCGCGATGGCCTGGGTGTGTCGGTGGGGGTCACCCGGCAGGATGTGGGCGCTCGCCGCATCGGCGGTGGCGAACGCCTGCCCTTCACCGATTTCACTGCCGAAGCGGCCAGCTTTCGCGTCCTGGTCGAGCCCGCCGAAACGAGCCAGTGGCTGCTGGCGGCCGATCTGTCGCGCCAGCCGAGCACGCCGCGCCACGATGCGCTGGTACCGGGATTCGGTCAGACCGATCCGGAAAGCGCGCTGTTCCTGTTCGAGCCGAACCAGCGCCGCTTCTTCCACCTGCGCCACCGCTGGCTGCGGCCCACGGCGCTGTGGGACAGCATCCAGTGGCACCTGGCACGGCAGGTGATCGACGACGACCGCCGCAGCCGCGACTTCGGGAGTCCCCTGGAGAGTCGCGAGCAAAACCGCAGCACGCTGGACAGCTTCAGCGGCCAGATGGGCCGCGCCCTGGGCGACCGCCACGAACTGGTATACGGCTGGGAGTTCAACCGCGACGTGGTGCGCAGCGCGCGCCAACGCCGCAACATCGACACCGGTGCGCCACCACAGCCCGCCACCAGCCGCTTTCCCGACGGCTCAAGCATGGACAGCATGGCCGTCTACGCGAACGACAGTGTGGCGCTTGGCGAGGCGACCGAAGTGATCGCCGGACTGCGCTACAGCCGCTACCGGGTGGATCTGCCGCCGGCCGACCGCGGTGTCGGTGTGCGGCTCGATTTCGACGACGTCACCGGCAGCATCGGCGTGGTGCACGCGCTCAGCGACGGGCTCAACCTGGTGGCCAACGTCGGTCGCGGCTTCCGGCCGCCCAACGTGTTCGACCTTGGCACCCTGGGCGAGCGGCCCGGCAACCGCTTCAACCGCCCCAATCCCGATCTCGGGCCGGAAAGCCTGGTCAGCGTCGATCTTGGCGTCAAGTGGCGGGGCGCCGGCTGGGACGGCGAGGTCTTCGTCTACCGCACGCGCTATCGCGACAGGATCACCAGCGTGCTCACCGGCGAAACCGACGCGGCCGGACGGCAGATCGTCGAGAACCGCAACGCCGCACGGATGCGTCTGCACGGCGTCGAGGCGGGACTGGGGCGGGCCCTGCGCGATGACCTGCGCCTGACCGCGGCGCTTACCTTCACCCGTGGCGAGGAGCAGCTCGATGGGCCGTTCCAGCCCGCCGACCGCATTCCACCGCTGGCCGGCAGCCTCGCCCTCGACGGCAAGGCCGGCGATGCCGTGCAATGGAACCTGAGCTTGCGCCGTGGCGCGCGCCAGGACCGCTTGAGCGCGCGCGACATCCTCGATCCGCGCATCGACCCGAGCGGCACCCCGGCCTACACCACGCTGGATGCGCGCGTCGTGTGGACGGTCCGAGACAACCTCCGCGCGACACTGCGCCTGGACAACGCCGCCGACCGTCGCTACAGAGAACACGGTTCCGGCCTCGACGCGCCCGGACGTAGCTTCGGCCTGTCGATCGAACGTACCTGGTAAGGGCCGACCCGCGCGGGCGCAACGAAGCCCGCACGGGTCGATGGTGAGCGACCCTACTCGAAACCGTCGGCGAACACCGTCGCCGGGATGACCGGCTCCGGCGTGGCGCTGGCGCTGTTGTTGAGCGGGAAGGGATCGTCCTGGTCGCCGCCAATGGTGGCGGTATTCAGGTACTCGCCCTGTCCGAGCACGCTTGCCTCCAGGGTAAACACCGCACTCGCGCCCTGCTCCAGGTCGCCGATGCTCCACTCACCGCTTGCGGCGTCGTAATCGCCGCTGCTGACCGTGGTGCCCAGAAGCTGGTAGCCGTCCGGCAGCAGGTCGAGCACCACCACGCCGGTGGCGTCCATCGGACCGGCGTTGGCGGCGGTGATGGTGAACACCACCGTGTCGCCCGGCCCCGGCCCGCTCACATCGACCTGCTTGTCCACCGAGAGATCGGCGCCGCTGATCTGGCAGGACTGCACGCGGATGTCGTCGACATACCAGCCCTCGCGGCCGACCAGACTGTCGGTGCCCAGGCGCCAGCGCAGCTCGATTTCACTGCCGGCGAATGCGCTGAGATCCACCCGAGTATCGGCATAGGGCCGCGCCGGGTCGTCGCACCAGGCGTCGAGGCCGGCCAGCGGATTGCCGTCTGCCGACTGCACCAGGCCGCGGTAGGGGTCGTTCAGCATGTGCGCGTTGTCGATCTGCGTGAAGGCACCGCCGTCGACCGACACCTCGAGGATGCCGCCATCCCAGCAGCGGGTCGCATCGCGCTGCTCGATCTGGCGCCAGTTCTGGAAGGCCAGCGTGATGGGCAGAGCGTCGGCCGGCAATGCAATCGGCGGCGAGGTCAGTCGGTGGTCCGAGATGGTGGCGGGGTTGCTGGCGAAAAAGGCGTTGCCGCCCGACAACGGGCTCGGCCGCGCGGTGGACAGCCCCCAGCCGCCGGCACCGCTGCCGCTGGCGACGAAACCACCGGCACCACCGTTGAAGTCTTCCTCGAAAAGCTGGACGGCCACTGCACCCTCGTCGCAATCGCCGGGCGCAGGTGCCGTGCGGAAGGAGAAGGTGACCGAGCTGGCGGTGTTGCAGGCGTTGGCGGCGTGCACGCGCCACCAATAGCGCGTGCCGGTCGCCAGAGGTGTCGGAATCTGCACCGTCGTCTGCGTGGTGACGGTGTCGAACACGATGTCGGCGAAACCGGCATCGCTGGCGACCTCGACCAGGAAGCTGCCGTTTTGCGTGCCGGCGTCCCACTCGAGGGTGAGCGTGGTCGGGTGTCCGCTGCTGTCATCGGCCGGCGATTGCAGCGCAGGCGCGCCCGGCGCCGTGTCGAACAGGTCGAGCGCGACGCTGCGCGTGCGCGCGCCGGTGGTCGAACTGGCTTCCAGCACGAGCGTCCCCGGGCCCGGCAGCACGCCGGCCGGCGCCGTCACCGCGAGTGTGGTCGCATCCGGCGGCGTGAGCGGCGAAGCGCCGATGTCGGTGAGCACGCCGGGAGGCGCCTCGATCACGTCGAGGTCGACCGGCTCGTCGAAGCCGAGGATGGAGCCGATCTCGATGTCGAACGACACGCTGTCCGGGATGCAGATCTCCGCCGCGTCCGGCGTTACGGCCAGGCTGTAATCGGGCCCTGTGGTGCAGTTGATGCAGGCCAGCGCAAAGTCCTGGCGCGGGTTGCCATGATCCGGCGTCCACGGGTCCAGCGCATCGGCGGCGATGTTCGCGGCGAGCACGCGCAGGGTCAGTTCGGCACCGCCATGCTGCGCCGGCGACAGCACCACGCCTTCGAGGTTGTTGCGGTGGTCGGCCACACCGCCGCTGGCGGAGAAGCCGGTGCCGCTATCGAACACATTGCCAAGGAAGGTGGCAGCGTCGGTCTCCACCACCAGGTCGAGGTCATTGACCCAGGCCGGCGTGGTGCCGCCGGTGCCGGCACCCGGCGCATCGGTCCAGGCCAGCATGATGTGCATCGGCTGGTCGGGATCGAACGGGCCGAGCGTCCTCGTCCACTCCTGTCCGCTCGCGGTGAACAGTTCGGTCTGGTCGAGCAGGAACACCTCGGTGCCCGGCTGGATGACGCGGTCAAGATCGAGCCGCCCCCAGCCCTGGAAGCGGTCCGGTCGGTGGCCCATGATGCCGTTGTCGGCATTGCGCATGCCGACCAGATTGCGGGCGGCGGCGGTGAACACCGCCTTGACCAGGGCCGGACTGGGATCGCTGCCGTGGGTGTTGCGGTACTGTTCGGCGAACAGGGCGACCGCGCCGCTCACCACCGGCGAAGCCATCGACGTGCCGCAGGCCAGACCGAATGCGGTATCGCTGCCGCTGCTGGTGCTGTCGGTGCGGCATCCGGGCGCGACGATATGCGGCACCAGGCGCCCGTCGCAGGCCGGGCCATGGCCGCTGTTGGCGGAGACATCGAAGATGGCGGCGATCTGCGAGCCGTCGGTGTTCTGCAGTTTGGTGGAACCCACGCCGAGCAGGTTCTTGGCCTCGTCCGGCGAGCCCAGCGAACTCGGCGCGCAGGCGCCGCCGCTGTCGCCGTTGCCGTTCATCACCGACCATACCGCGAGCACCGGCTGCTGGCCGGGCAGGTCGGGGTTGGCGTCGCGCGAGATCATGTCGACGTGCATGGTGGGGATGTTGTAGCCCTGCGGTGTGCCGGACGGGCCCCAGGAGTTGTTGGTGAGCAGGGCGCCGCTCAGCGCCGACTCCTTGAAGATGGTGAGCATGCCGTTGGGAATCATCCCGCCCGGCCCGCCGCCGCTGATGAACGCGGAATAGCGCTGCTGCACCAGCGAGGCGCCTGGCGCCACACCCTGCCCGCGCAGGAAGCCTGAAGCCATGATGCCGCTGGCGCCGGTGCCGGCCACCGCGCCGGCGACGTGGGTGCCATGGGAATCATTGGACGTTGTGCACGAGGTGGGCGAGCCACCGGCGGACACGCAGGCCACCATGCGGTCGGAAAGATCCTGGTGGCTGGTGCGGATGCCGCCATCGACGATGCCGACCACCACGTCGCGGCCGTCGAGGCCGGTCGGGGTCAGCCAGTCGAGATAGCCGGGGAAGATGACATGGGAGCCATCGTAGCCGCCGACCACCGACTGGTTCGACATCTCGCCACGCGGCCCGGCGTCCTGGGTGATCTCCTGCACCGTGTAGACGCCGGGAATCCGTGCCAGATCGAGGAAGCGTTCCGGCAGCGCCTGGAGCTGGACCACGCTCAGCCGCTCGGTCATGCCGTGCGCGGCGATCACCGGCACGCCGGCTGCGGCCATCGCGGCGAGCACGTCCGCCTCGCGTGCGCGGTACACCAGGGCCATGGCCTGGCCGTGGCGGGAGTCGCTGTCGCGGCTTGCCTCAGGGACGCGAAAGGCGGGCAGGAACTCGCCGCCGAAGCGCACCTCGGGCAGCGCGCGTGTCGCCTGAAGCTGTGCCGGCTCGGCCCACACGATGTAGGCGAAGGGATGCACGTATTGCACCGGCTGCACGCCACTGCCACGCAGCGCCGCGATCCACTCGGGCTTGATCGGGCCGTGAAACTGCACCAGCCGGAAATCCGCGTGATCGGTGGCGGCGGGCGCGAACCAGCCGTCGGCGCTGGCGGGGAATCCGCTCGCCGGATCGAAACGGCGCCCGCCGAGCGTCATGTGGAACGCCTGCTCGACGCGCGTACCCTGGCGTTGCAGAAGCGCCGGCGCATCCGCCGCGGGCAGCCAGGCAAAGCGACCGTAGTCGATGGAGCCGGGCGGCAGGCTGGTGCGGGTGGCGGGGTCGCCAAGGTCGACGCGCAGCCAGGCGGAGTCGGACTGCGCGGCAGCGGGGTGGGTCAGGCCAAGCAGCAGAAGAAGAACAAGGCAGGATCGGGTCACGGATGGGCACTCGTGCTGAAAGGGAATGCGCCGGCAACATCCTTGCGTCACCGCCGGCAGGGGTGTCTTCGGGTCAGGGGCTGAGGTCGATCGCCGGCCATGGATGCGCCCGTGCGCAGCAGCGCACATGGGCGCGTGCCGGCGACGATCTCAAGTGTTGTGTGGAAGACCCGAAGCCGGCTGCAAGTTCGCGTCCGGCATCGAGATGGAACCGCCCCGCCCCGAAGAAGTGCCCCTTATACCGAAAAACATGCCGCTCGTCGCCCCTCGCGACGCGAAGCGATGCTGCCGTGGTGCGCTTCAGGCCAAGGGTTCGGCGGTTTCCCGCGCTACCGCGCGCCAGGCGATGTCGCGCCGGCAGAAGGCGCCCTCGAACGCGAGGCTGTCCACGCGCGCGTAGGCGCGCGAGCGCGCCTCCACCACGGTGTCGCCAAGCGCGCACACGGTCAGCACCCGTCCGCCGGCGCTCACCACGCGGCCGTCGCCGTCGAGCGCGGTGCCGGCGTGGAACACCTTGGTATCGGCACCATCGGGCGCATCGAGACCGGCGATGGCATCGCCCTTGCGCGGGTTGTCCGGGTAGCCGCATGCCGCCATCACCACGCCCAGCGAAGGACGCGGATCCCAGGCCGGAGCAAAGGCGTCGAGGCGCTGCTCGAGCGCCGCCTCGATCAGGTCCAGCAGATCGGAGCGCAGGCGCAGCATGATCGGCTGCGTTTCCGGATCGCCGCAGCGCACGTTGAACTCCAGCACTCTTGGTGTGCCATCGTCGGCGATCATCACGCCGGCATAGAGGAAGCCGGTAAAGCCGCGGTCCTCGGCCAGCAGGCCGCGCAGGGTGGGTTCGATCACCTCGGCGCGGATGCGCGCCTCCACCTCCGGCGTCACCACCGGCGCCGGCGAGTAGGCGCCCATGCCGCCGGTGTTCGGGCCGAGATCGGCATCGTCGCGACGCTTGTGGTCCTGGCTGCTGGCCATCGCCTGGAACTGCGTGCCGGCGGCGATGACGATGAAGCTCGCTTCCTCGCCCTCCAGAAATTCCTCGACCACCACGCGCGCGCCAGCCACGCCGAAGCGGTTACCGGCCAGCATGTCGACCAGGGCGGCATCGGCCTCCTCCACCGTGCGAGCCACCACCACGCCCTTGCCCGCGGCGAGCCCATCCGCCTTCACCACGATCGGCGCGCCGTGCTCGGCGAGAAACGCGCGCGCCGCATCGAGGTCCGTGAACACCCCGTAGGCGGCGGTGGGAATGCCGTGACGGGCGAGAAAATTCTTGGCGAAGGCCTTGGAGCCCTCCAGCTCGGCGGCCACCTTGCGCGGCCCGAAGATGCGCCGCCCGGCGGCCTCGAACAGGTCCACCACGCCGGCCACCAGGGGCACCTCGGGGCCGACCACGGTGAGGTCGATGTCCTCGTGCTCGGCCAGATCAAGCAGCCCATCGAGATCGTCCGCCGCCACCGCAGCGTTGCGGCACTTGGCTTCGCGCGCGGTGCCGGCATTCCCCGGCGCCACGATCACCTCGGCAACGCGCGCCGACTGCGCCAGCTTCCAGGCCAGCGCGTGCTCGCGCCCGCCCGAGCCGATGACCAGGATTTTCATCGCGGGTACCTGAAACGATTGAGCCACGGTGGGCAGCGGAGTGTAACTTGTCCGGCGCATCGGGTCCGAGGTTGGCAATCCGGAGCAGATGGCAGTAAAACCTTGCACGCTGTGTGCTATCGCGCGGGCGAACCGAGCGGGGCTTGGTTTCGAGGCGCGCATCGAGAGATATGACAGGCTTGACCCTCGATTCCGAGTGCCTGGCTCTGCCGTTGGGCTTCCTCGATGAAAGCAGAGCGCAAGAGCGCCCCAACCAGCCTTCGGTCCGCATTCTCTTTGCCCTCCTCCGCCTGCGGGGGAGGGGTAGGGGAGGGGGCCAGCCCGAAGCCGGTGTGGCGGCAATCCAGTCGAGATCAAACGCGCCCCCATCCCGGCCTTCCCCTGCAAGGGGGAGGGGGAAAGTCTAGCATCGCAGCATCGCCGCGATTCCGCTGGCACGCAGTACGCTACGCGGCATGGCACGGCCTCTGCGGATCGAGTTTGAAGGTGCGCTTGATCACGTGATGTCGCGCGGCGACCGGCGCGAGGCGAACTACTACGACGATGCGGATCGGGCGCAGTTCATCGAAGTGCTGGGGCAGGTGGCCGCGGATTTCAACTGGGTGGTCCATGCTTGGTGTCTGATGACCAAGACCAGCGGAATGGCGGCGATGCTACGATGCTAGACCCCACGTCTTCACGTGACCCCACGTCTTCGGAGAATACACGCTCGGTGGCAAGCCCATTCAGGAGCATGTCTGGCTGGACGACACGCCGATCGCCGTGTTCAACGAGGGCGTCCCCTTCTACGTGCACAGCGACCACCTGAACACCCCGCGCGCGATCAAGGACCACAGTGGACAGCTTCGCTGGCGCACAAGAAGGGGGTCAGGTCTAGCATCATAGCATCAGTGCTGATCTGCTGGTACGCTACACGGCATGGCACGGCCTCTTCGAATCGAGTTTGAAGGTGCGCTTTATCACGTGACGTCGCGTGGCAACCGCCGCGAGGCGATCTACGAGGACGATGCGGATCGGGCGCAGTTCATCGAAGTGCTGGGGC
>DAOMOD010000018.1:4038-32027 GCA_035444205.1 Lysobacteraceae bacterium | reverse complement strand
CCGCTGAAAGCATCTAAGCGGGAAGCGCGCCTCAAGATGAGATCTCCCGGGAGCTTGACTCCCCTGAAGGGCCCAGGTAGACCACCTGGTGGATAGGCGCGGTGTGTAAGTGCAGTAATGCATTGAGCTAACGCGTACTAATGACCCGTGCGGCTTGACTCTATAACGCCCAAGCAGCTCCATGAACCTGGCAACAGGACGGAGCGGCAAAACCCTCAAGGCACGTCCGACACAGGACGTACAAGACCTTGCTACATCCCACCCTATGCCAGGCCCGCGCACCACTGCGCGGCCTGCACCCCTTCCCTGGCGGCCATAGCGGCGTGGAACCACCCGATCCCATCTCGAACTCGGCAGTGAAACGCGCCAGCGCCGATGGTAGTGCGGCCTAAGCCGTGTGAGAGTAGGTCACCGCCAGGGGCCTTATCCAGACAAAACGCCCCGCTCATCCGAGCGGGGCGTTTTGCTTTGAGGTGCATGAATTCGTCGAGCGCGGAAACCCGATCTTCCCGGTCAGTATTGAAGCTTCGCGAGATTCAGCGCGCCGGATGCATCCTCGACACCCCAAGGCAGCACGCCGATACACGGCGCGCGGAGACTGCCTGCGAGGGTATCGATGACCTCGTCGGATGCGTCGAGACGCGGATCGATGTGGTTGCCGATCCAGCCGGCGAGACGACAGCCGTCGCCCTCGATGGCGCGAGCGCTGAGCAATGCATGATTGATGCAGCCGAGCCGCAGCCCCACCACCAGGATGACCGGCGCCTGCAAGGCGCGCGCGATATCGGCTTGCCACAGGTCCTTGGCGACGGGCGACAGCCAGCCGCCAGCGCCCTCGACCACCAGCAGTTCGCCCATCTCGAGCAGCGCGCGCGCGGCCTCGATCACGCGTGCCAGGTCGATAGATTGCCCCGACCGAGCGGCGGCGATATGTGGAGATACCGGCTCCGGAAACGCGTAGGGATTCACCAAGGCATACGGCGCGGCTACGGCGGAAGCGCCGATCAGGCGCTGCGCATCGTCGTTGAGCCAGGCGCCATCGACCGGTTCACAGCCGCTCGCCACCGGCTTCATGCCCATGGCCCGGCAGCCGGCCGCGCGCAGCGCGCCGAGCAGGGCTACGCAGGCATGCGTCTTGCCGATGCCGGTGTCGGTGCCGGTCACGAACCAGCATCGACTCATGGCGACGAATCGGAGGGCGACAGCATGGGTTCGGCGTACTCAGGGCGATGTTGCAGCCGGCGCGCGTAGACATGCGTCAGCCAGGGCAACAGGACGAGTACGTTGTAGACCAGGCCCGGCATGGCCAGCATCCAGGGCGAAGCCTCGGCCGGCAACAACAGTGCGATCGACGCAGACGCGACTCCGGACGCCGCGATCATGCCGATCGCCAGCATGTCGACACGCGTGGCGATGCGCTCCTCGCCGTTCAAGCCGAGCACATCGCGCTGCCTCCAGCCATGGAAGTAAAGACACCAGAGCACGCTGGCGAGCAGGGCAAAGCCGATGCCATAGCCGACGTAGAGTCCGACCAGGTCAGCGGGCCCGGTGATGGCGAACCCCGCCGGCAACCAGCCGCCACTCATCCAGTGCAGGGCCGAGGCGGCCAGCATGCGCAGCGGGTAGACGTAGACCAGTACGATGAAGACCAGCGTCAGCGACAGCAGGACCGTCAGACCGTCGTCGAGCCCGAAACGTCGGCTCCAGCGATGATGCAGGTACCAGAACATCGCGATGATGGCGAAACTGGCGGCGAAGGCCGGCACCGCCTTGAAGGCTTCGCGCAGCTCGGCCACGCTGCCCGGTACCTGGCTGACCGAGACCACCAGCAGGGTGACGGCAAAGGCAAAGGCGGCGTCGACGAAGGTTTCGGTGCGGGTCATCTCGCTGCCGCGGTTGATGACTCCGTGCTGTGTGGCCTTGGCTTGGGTGGTCATGGGCGCAGCATTCCCGCTTGTTCGGCGCTTGGCAAGGACGCCAAAGGCTGCCCACCCGCATCACATGCCATGCTCCGCCGCACTGCCTCGCCCGTACTCGAATCCGGAAAGCGTGGTGAGCAATGACGGGCCCGGGATCCTGCCCGCCAGCCGCACACGTTAGAATCGCCGTACGCCGGATGCCAACGAGGTTGTCGTGTTCGAAGTCCAAACCGTGGAAGGTCTGAGCAAGCCCGATCTTTACGCCAGCCTGTTGAGCCAGGCGGAGGGGCTGCTGCTGGACGAGCGCGACCTGGTCGCCAACGCCGCCAACTTCTCGGCCCTGCTCTATCACGGCCTGCCCGACGTGAACTGGGCCGGCTTCTACCTGTGGGATGGGCAAGAGCTGGTGGTGGGCCCTTTCCAGGGGCGACCGGCCTGCGTGCGCATCGCCATGGGCAGGGGCGTGTGCGGGGCGGCCGCCGCCACCGGTCGGACCCAGGTGGTTGCCGACGTCGATGCCTTTCCCGGCCATATCCCCTGCGACAGCGCGTCGCGCTCGGAAATCGTGGTGCCGCTGCACAGGCCCGATGGCAGCCTGCTTGGTGTGCTCGATATCGACAGCCCGCAGGTGGCGCGTTTCGACGACGAGGACCGGTGCGGCATCGAGGCCCTGGCGAAGGCTTTCCTCAAGGCGGTCGCGGCATGAGCGCCGCCATCCGCAACATCGGGCCGAAATCGTCCGCCTGGCTGCGCCAGGTCGGCGTGCGCAGCATGGAGGACCTACAACGCGTAGGAGTCCTGGAGACCTTCCTCAAGGTCAAGCGCGCCGGCTTCCGTCCAAGCCTCAACCTGCTCTGGTCGATGGAGGGCGCCCTGCGCGACTGCCACTGGACCGACGTGCCCGACGAGCGACGCGCCGAACTCCTGCGCGCCCTCGACGCCGCCGAGGATATCGCCGCCGCAGCCAATGCGCGCCCCATCGGCGACGTGGTGACCCGGGTGTCGGAGGGGTATGAGGACGAGCTGTCGGGCAGCGATCCCGAGCACCTGCCGGACGAAGACTAAGAGTCAGTGCGTGCGACCGGCAGGTTCCGGCCAGGCCGGCAGCGGGATCCGCTGCAAACGCGGCCCGTGATCGTCGAACGTGGCGCGCATGCCTGACAGCACACTGACCAACGCGGCATAGGCTTCGGCCAGCCTGTTGAAAAGTGCGGCATAGGCCGCCCGCGCCTGTTCCGCCACGGCGTGGTAGGCGCCTTGTCCCAGCACGATGAAGTAGTCGTCGTCGACCCGCCGCCGCCTGGCCTGCTCGGGAAACAGGCCGGCCAGAATCAGGCAGCGATCGCCGACATCGCGCAACTCGTCCAGCCTGCGCTGTCCACCCAGTTCCAGTGCCTGCAGGTACTCGATCGCCAGCACGCGGCCGAGCAGCGGTGCGTCGTTCTGATGGCGCATGAGCAGGAACACCAGATAGCTTTCCAGCTCCTCGTCCAGCCCGGCACCGACGCGCGCGCCGCCTTCATGGACCAATTGCTGCCAGAGTTCGGTGGCGTGACCCTGCACCAGGCGTCCGCTCATGAACGACTCTCCAGCGGCGTGGGAGGGCCGCCTGCGCTGCCAGATGTATCAAACCTGCGGTTGCAGACCAAATCAGCACACGGGCGCAGTGGCTGCCAGCCCACCCCTTTCGCCGCGTGCCGCAGTGAATGCTGCGAAACGCAGGACGATGACGCCGGCCGCCGCTACTCCACCGTCACCGACTTGGCCAGATTGCGCGGCTGGTCGACATCGGTGCCGCGCAACACCGCCACGTGATAGGCCAGCAGTTGCAGCGGCACGGTGAACAGGATTGGTGCCACGAACTCGCCCACCGCCGGCATGGAGATGAGATGGCCGCGTTCGCGGATCAGGTCGCGGCCCACGCCTTCCTCGGCCAGCACGAACAGCTCGCCGCCGCGTGCCTTCACCTCCTCGATGTTCGATCTCACCTTCTCCAGCAGGCGGTCGCTGGGTGCCACCGCAATCACCGGCATGTTCTCGTCGACCAGGGCCAGCGGGCCGTGTTTGAGCTCGCCTGCGGCGTAGGCCTCGGCGTGGATGTAGGAAATCTCCTTGAGCTTGAGTGCGCCCTCCTGGGCGATCGGGAAATGTACGCCGCGGCCGAGAAACAGCGCGTGCTGGCGATGGACGAAGTGCTCGGCGAGCGCCTTCAGCTTGTCGTCCAGCGCGAGAATCTCCAGCACCGCGGCAGGACAGGCCTCCAGTTCGCCGACCAGTGCCCGGCAGCGCGCCTCGTCCAGTCCACGCATGCGTGCCAGCGTGAGCGTCAGCAGGCCGAGCGCGGCGAGCTGGGTGGTGAAGGCCTTGGTGCTGGCCACGCCGATTTCCGGGCCGGCGCGCGTCATCAGGGCAAACTGCGACTCGCGCACGATCGAGCTTTCCGGCACGTTGCAGATGGCCAGCGTGGCCAGGTAACCGGCGCCCCGCGCCTGCTTCAGGGCGGCCAGGGTGTCGGCCGTCTCACCGGATTGCGAAATGCTGACGAACAGCGCATCGGCCATCACCACCGGGTCGCGATAGCGGTATTCGCTGGCGATCTCGACACTGCACGGCAACCCGGTCAGCGATTCGATCCAGTAGCGCGCCACGCTGCCGGCGTGGAAGCTGGTACCGCAGGCGACGATCTGAACCGCACGCACCCTTTCCAGCACTTCATCGGCGCCCGGCCCGAAGATGCCCGGCAGCACCCGCCCGCCCATGATGCGGCCTTCCAGCGTGTCGGCGATGGCGGTCGGCTGCTCGTGGATCTCCTTCAGCATGTAGTGGCGGTACTCGCCGCGCTGTACCGCGTCGGCGCTGAACTGCGTGGTCTTCACCGGGCGCTCGACGGCCGCACCGTCGGCGTCGAATATCTCGAACGACGGTCCACGGATGGCGACCACATCGCCCTCCTCCAGGTAGATGAAGCGCCGCGTGACCGGCAGCAGTGCATGCACATCGGAAGCGATGTAGTGACTTTCCTCACCGATTCCGACCACCAGCGGACTGCCGCGCCGCGCGCCGATCACCAGACCCGGCTCGCGGGTGGACACCACGGCAAGGGCATAGGCGCCTTGAAGCTGCGCCAGGGCCCGCTGCACCGCCTCCAGCAACGCCACGCCCTGGCCGTGCGAAGATTCGATCAGGTGCGCGATCACCTCGGTGTCGGTATCGGTGGCGAACTCGAAACCCTGTGCTGCCAGCGCCGCCCGCAGCGGTCCGTGGTTCTCGATGATGCCGTTGTGCACCAGCGCCACCGTGTCGCGCGAGGCCACCGGATGCGCATTGCGGGTATTAGGCGCGCCATGGGTGGCCCAGCGCGTGTGCGCGATGCCCGTGCCCCCGGCCAGCGGTGAATCCGCCAGCAACGCCTCCAGGTCGCGCACTTTGCCCTGCGTGCGTTGCCGCTGGAGCGCGCCCGCATCGACCACGCAGACACCGGCGGAATCGTAGCCGCGGTATTCCAGGGCCTTGAGGCCGTCGATCAGGACGGGAACCAGGTTGTGCGGGGCGACGCCCGCGACGATGCCGCACATGGAGGGGGGAATCCGAGGCGATGAGGCCGCTATTGTAGCCGCGCCCCCTGACGCCTGGCTGAGCGTTGCGGGCGCTGCGATGGCGCCGGGCGGTCGATGGGCTGGTGACAGCGGAGGCAATACCGGCAACCGCCCCGCGGGGATAGCGGCAGCAACAACGGCTTGACGTCAGGGAGCGTCACGACGACAATTGCCGGCTCGCTGCAAAGGCTATGTAGCTCAGCCGGTTAGAGCGCGGCACTCATAATGCTGAGGTCGGTGGTTCGAGTCCACCCATAGCCACCACCTTCCGAAACCCCGCACATGGCTTGCGGGGTTTTTCGTTTCTGGTGCCGGGACAGCAGCTTACGAACGGCTCCCGTCGAGCAGCAAAGCGACGCGCGCATCGCGCGCGGACCAAGAAAATATTGTGCGCCGGCGTCCTGCGACCATCCTGTGACCAAGACCGAGGTTTCGGAAGGCGATTTTTCTACCCAAGCACTGCCTGTTGAGCATTCCTGGTGGTCACAAGATGCGTGGCCGGATCCGCGAGCACTTGCTCCCCCAAGAGGCTGGGTGTTTGCGACTAACGCGTCCACAGGCTCATTTCGAATTCGCGTCGGGAACGTACTCGACCAGTGCGTCGATCCGGCAGTCGAAGAAGGCGCACAGGCGGTCCAGGTTGTCGGATCTCACACTGGCACCGTGTTGATTGATGATCTTCGAGAGCGTGTTCCGGGTGATGCCCGTGGCTTCAGCCACCTCCTGAACGGTGATCCGTCTGCGCTCGCGAAACTCCTTTTCCGCTATCAGTTCCTTGAGCTTGAACCGAAGCACTGGAGGAATCCGGCGGGAATCGGTGGCCGGAAGCTGTTGTTCATCTGGGAGGCCATCCAGCGGGATATCGGGTGAGTGTCCGCGGGGCGCGGCATCGCGATCCCGATGGCAGGGGGGTGCCCCATGAGTATCGTCCGCGTCCGCCCCGAGACCGGGATGCTTCTACTATCGCGGCCAGCGCTGTCGCGAGCAGACGGCACTCGAGGACTCGTCTGCCAATCGTCGCACGGTCGAGCGCCTTCTCGCCACCACCGAAAAGGAAATCCGCGACGGAGTCTTCGACAACATCCAACCTTGGTCTGGGCGAGCTTCTGGCGCGGTCGGACAGGGGGTCGCTTGCCTAGCCCGTATGGCGCACAACCGATGGCCAAGGATTCTGCGCACGGGCGACATTTTAAAGGTCATCATGTGCACTTGTATGCACACATAAACGCGTATAAACAGTTACATATATTGATTTGCACTGGGACATTTTTTGCGACATGATCGCCGTCATGTCCGTTCCCGTGTTGCGCATCGAGACTGACCGCTTCGGCCCCTTCACCTTCCAGGCAGGGGTCGACCTTGAAGCCTTGGGTGCCCCACTCATTCGCGTCGCCGACGCCTGGCGGATGTTCAGCGCTTCGCCGCTGGCGCAAGTCGCCAACCAGCTTCAGCGCGAAGTGCTGGTACAGTCGGTCTTCGGCACCAACACCATCGAGGGCGCCAACCTCACCGAGGAGGAAACCGGCCGCGCACTCGACCTGGATCCGGAGCGCGTCCAGGCCGAGCAGGACATCCGCGTTCGCAACATCAAGACCGCCTACGACCTGGCTGTGCGCGCCTCCGAAGACCCCGCCTGGCGCTTCTCCATCGACTACGTGCGGGCCATCCATGCCGAGATCTGTCGCGACCTGCCGGACCCGGACAATCTGCCGGGTCTGTTCCGGGAAAACGACAAGGCGCGGCCTACCGTCGTCGGCGATGCCGCTCATGGCGGTGTGTACAAGCCGCCGCAGTCTGGACGCGATATCGCGCGCCTAATGGATGGTCTGGTCGAGTGGCATACCGCACTGATCGAGTCCGGCATCTCGCCGCTGGTGCGTGCACCCTTGGTGCACCTCTACTACGAATGGATTCACCCCTTCCGGGACGGCAACGGCCGCGTCGGCCGGGTGCTGGAGGCCACCCTGCTGCGCCACGCCGGCTACAAGTACGCGCCGTTCGCCCTGGCCAAGTTCTACCAGGAACAGATCCACCGCTACTTCACGCTGTTCAACACCTGCCGCAAGGCGGCATCGAGGGACGAGCCCAACCCGCACCAGCCCTTCATCGAGTTCCATCTGGAGGGACTACGCACTGTCATCGAGCGCCTGCACGGCCGCGTCAACGTTCTGGTCGACCGACTGCTGTTCGAAGCGGTCGTGCGCCAGCACCTCGACCGCAAGGAGATCAATGCGCGCCAGTACGCCATCGTCCGCCACGTGCTCGAACACGGCCAGCCGCTGCTGCTGGCCACGCTGCGCGCCGATCCGCGCTATCAGGCGATGTACCTCAAGAAGACCGACAAGACCCGTCAGCGCGACATGCGGGGGCTGCTGGACAAAGGGCTGATTCGACAGGATGGGAAGAACCAGCTCCAGCCGGGATTTCCCTTGCCTGCGGCGTTGAAGGTGTGAACGTGCGCACAGCCAATGCACGAAGAGTGCGGTGATCCCTGCCATCGTGCATGCAGGCATGGGTGTAGTTGCAAACTCCGAACCGCTGCGTGCCGGTGAGGGGGGCCGTATCGGCATCCTGGAGGAGGCGTGGCAGACGCTGCGCGGCGTGGCGCGATGTGAGCTCGAAGCGTTCTACCCCATCGTCTACGCTCGGCAACGCCGTCGCCTTGCAGCCGAGCTTTTCGAGATCAGGCTGCCGGCTTGCATGCAAGCGGGCGGTTCAAGCCTTCAGTCATGGGTGCAGCGATTCCGGGCAGCGAGTGCGGTGTCGTCGGGCGACAAGGCATTCAACCTCAGCGCGGAGATCGCGGCGATCAGCTCAGGTGAGGGTTACGGATTCTTCGGGGCCGCCATGGATGAATCGCCACTGGCGCATGCCTGCTATCTCTCGGCGCCATGGGCGCCGGCGCCAGTGCGGGATCGAAGGAGCCATGCGTGGAGCACACAGGCACTGGCCCTGACCGCCATCCTGCGCTGCGCCTGCCATCGGGCAGCGACCAGCCGGACCGCACTGGCATGGTGCGTGCTTGATGGCATCGATGCCGGACGCCCTGTCGGCCGCGCGATCGGCGACTACTTCTCGGCATCGAGGCGCGCCGTGCATCGGCTCCACCGACGATCCAGGCTGCTGGGCCTTCCGCCGTATCCTCAGGCCGGGTGCGATGCCGAGCGTCTCTGCCGCGAACTGCTGTTTGGCGGAGGATTCATGCAGGCCAGACTGGAGTGGTTCGCCGCGATCCGTGCCCGCACGATTCTGGACGACCTGGCGAATGGCAGACGCCGTGATTGGGCTTCGGTCTGGCGTGCGTCGCTTCTGAGGAGCGGGTATCCCGGATGATCCGGTCACCTCCCTTGCGTTGGCTCGGAATCTCGGTTTCGCTTCCGCCCATCAGGTCGAACTGATTGAGCGTTCGATTGTGCCGGCGTCCCGATGTCCTCCGAGTCCCATTCAACCCTCCGCTTCGAAGCCGTCCGCAAACACTTCGTCCGGAAGCCGGGCGACCGCGCTGTCGGTACCCTGGATGACATCGACCGGACCCGCGTTGTAGGCGGTCCAGGTCGCCGACTCGAAGGTGGTCTGCTCCAGCACCGAGGTCTGCCAGAGGAATGCCGAAGCACCGGGATTCAACGTGAACGGGAGCCCGCTCAGGATGGGCCCCAACGTGTCGCTGTCGAGATCGTGGAAACTGCGTGCCGTCCCCGTCAGGTTGGTGACGCGGTAGCACCAGCGCACGGTGGTGCCCGGCGGCACCGTGGTTTCGTTCGTTGTGGGACAGAAATCCTCGTCGGGCTCCTCGGGATTCGGGCCCACGGTAACCTCGAGCAGGAGTTGCTCCGGCGGCAGGAACGAAATGAAGCGCGACTGGCCGGTGTACTTGGTGTCGATCAGGTTGCCGGCGCGGTCGATCTCGAAGACGCCTCCGGAAGTGCTGGTGAGAAGATTGCCGTTGGGAAGTTCGTGGACGCCGCGAAACCCGGACAATCCCGGCGCCGTGTGCACGTCCACCAGGGTGCCCGTCGACGTGAATTCCACCACGCCGGTCTGCGCGCCGCTGAAGTTTCCGACCAGAATGTTGTCGTTCGCAATCTGCGCGATCTGCTGCGGAAACGAGGTCACCGACGCGAAGGCGCCCAGCGGGTTGCCGTCAGTGAAGGCGTAGCGGAGGACCTGATTGGAATTGATGCTGCTGACCAGCCAGTCGCTGCCGCCCCGCGGCAGAATGTCGTAAGGGCTGTCCAGACCGCCGCTGTCGTTGGCGACGAAATTGCCGACGAAGTTGCCGGCAGCGTCGAACTCGGCCACTGCGTTGGCGTTGGTGCCGGTGCCCACGGTAACGAGCAGGTTGCCATTCGGCCGCAGCGCCATGCCTCGGATGTTCTGCATGATCGACGTGTCGGCGCCGCCCGCCGGCGCAAACACACCGAGGTAGGTGCCGGCCAGCGAATAGGCGTGTACGACATGGCGCGTCTGGTCGGAGATGACGATGTTTCCGCCCGGTCCCAGCAGGGCGTGGATGGCAGTGCCGGTGGGTTCGTCTTCCAGAACGAGAAAGTCCGCGTCGAGCAGATCGCCGCTGACCGGGTCGAACGCCATGATGCGCTTGTTGGTGGAGTCGGGAATCATCAGGATGCCCTGCTCGCCCAGCACCGCGAGTGCAGCTCGACGTGCTGCGGGATCGGGCTGTGAGGCACGCTGCACACGCATCGGCTGACAAAGATGGAGCCCGTTCGCGACGGTGGTGCAGCGTTCGCGTGCACTGGCGGAGACCTCGAGTCCCTGCGTTTCCGCGAGCTCGTGCACGTCCTCTTCGAAATGCGCGTGCGCCGGTGACGCGCTGCCGGCAAGGATCAGACTCACACCCAACATCAGGGCGACGACAATAGGTCCGCAGAGTCCTTGGGGGCTTGCGATGGAAAGCATGGTTGCGACTCCTGTTGGATTCCCGGAAGGTTCGTCGCGATACCATGCCCCCTGTCGCTGCATTGACGCCAAGCACGCGACGATACTTTCATGCCATCCGAAGGGACCAGTGTCAAGGAAGGGTGCGCGGTTCCGGTGCCTCATTCGCGTGGAAACGACGCACCTGTCGGCATGTACGCGCATGCACCTGAGGTGCGGCGCACGATTGCCCCGTCCCGAAGACACCAAGGGCAACGAATCATTCCCCCGACGCGCCGCCGTCGAAGCGGGCAGGTGCGCGGTAGTCGCATGGCAACCGTCACTCGCTGAATCGCTCGATGTGCCCGCGACCCCAGGTGCGTATCGCCTCCACGACGGGGATGAGCGAACGGCCGTACTCGGTAAGCGAATAGCGAACTGGAGCCGGCGTGGTGCCGGTGCGATGGCGCTCGACCAGTGCGTCAGCCGCCATCTCGCGAAGCTGTTCGGTCAACACCTTCTGCGAGATGCTCGGCATCAGCCTGCGCAGTTCGCCGAAGTTCCGCGGTGACGACGCCTGGAACGCCCGCGACGCCGATCGTTTCGCTGCGCTGTTCACGGACGAGGCGATCATGAGTTTCGTCGACCGCGAGGAGACGATGACCGGGAGGACGGCCATCCAGGAAGTCTTCGCGCAACGGTTCCACGCCTTCCCGCCCGATCTTGTGCACCAATCGACCGTACAACGCGTGCAGGCCGTCGCCCACGGTGTGCTCGCGGTGGACAGCGAGGTCATTGTGCTTCGGCAGCCCGCCGAAGCGGGCGCAGATGGCATTCGACTCCGCACCTTCCGCGTGTTTGCTTTACTGAGCCGGACGGATACAGGCTGGCGGTTCCGCGACATGCGCATCATGCAGATGCCGCCGTAGCCGGTAACTGCTCGACGCCCAAGGATCCTGCCCTGTTCCACCCAGGCACAGCGGACTCCGCCATCGACGAAGCCGGGCGGGGTGGGTGCGGCGCACGGTGGCGCCGCCCTACGGGGCGTGGGAGACGCGCCGAGCCTGCGTGATCAATTCAGCACGGTGCCCGATTCGCCGGGCGGGAGCGCCACGAACTCGCCAGGGATCTCCGACGGGCGCGGCATGGATTCGATCTTCTGCAGGCGATCGCTCAGTTCCTCGGCCGACAGAATCCCCTCTTCATGCAGCCACTCGAAACGCGCGCGTTGGCGGCCGATGTCCTCGTTGGCGTCGATGAAGTCGTACCAGCGCCGTAGCTGCTCGATACGGCGCTCCCTGATCTCTTTGAGGATGGTCCGCTTCTGCGCATCGTCGATCACCAGAATGGCGCCGTTGTCGGTATGGATCCGGGTGTATCGAATGGTGCGCAGCCGCGCGACCAACACACAGCCGGCGCCGATCAGCAGCCAGATGGACGGCATGAAGCGGCCTTCGAGGTAGATGAGCACCGTGAACACGGCGCCGAGTGCCAGCCACAGGTAGCCGACGTTTTCCAACCAGGTGTTGCGTTCCACCAGGAAGTCGTGGTCGGTGCCGATATTGCCGTACTGTGTGTTGACCGTGTTGCTGCCGGTCTTGTCCTTCACCGTGAACTTCAGTGAGTCCTGACCGAACGCGAAGCTGGTTTCGCTGCCAAGCCTGCGCTGGCGGTAGGTGACCTTGCCCTGCGGAGCGGGAGCGTTGCGTCTTGGATTCATCTTGCCTTGTCCCCTGGAAAAGAACTGGTCCGCCAGTCCGTCTGGCTCCAGCGCAGAAGATGATAACCGCACGTGCGGGGTAGGTGAGCGGCACTGGCGCGGAATGAATCTCGCCGCGGCTGCTCGGTTCGGCATCGACCGGCACAGAGCGTTCGGCCGCGGGATTGAGAGTTCGGGCGCCTTCTTCCAAGAGCCGTCGGATTCCGGGTGTGCCGAAGTCGCTTCCGAATCCTTCGAGTCTGACGGAGCCCGGACTGTGCTCGCAGTCCGTCGCTCACGGGCCTGAGAGCCATGGGGCTGAGTGGGCCATGACCCGGACGCCGGCAAGGATGGATGGCCCGTTCAGCGCGCATCCTCCAACACCATCCTGCTGTGATTGGACATCATCAACGGCCGAGACTAACCTGCGCGATCGGGCGCATTGGTGAAGCGCCCTGTCCGGGGCCGGTGGGCGATTCGAGGGATCGTCATGGGGCGGCGGCGCCATTGGCGACTACTCGGAGTAGGGACTGATGAAGAACAAGCTTTGCGCGTGTCTGCTTGCGCTGGGACTGGTGCCCCCGGCACACGCCATGACGGTGATCGTCGACGCACAGATCACCCACCGCGCCGTCGCCGACGGCAGTTGGTTCGATGCCGCGACCTGGGACAACGGCGTGCCGGGGGATGGCGATATCGCGCTGGTGCCGGTCGGGTTCAACGTGGTGTACGACGGCCTGGCGGCGACGCCGGTTCAGGCGATTCGTGTGGATGGCGGTCTGCACTTCGCCACCGACGTTTCCAGCGAACTGGTGGTCGACACGCTGGAAGTTGCAATGTCCGGCGAGCTCAGCATCGGCACGCTGGACGATCCGGTACAACCGCAGGTCCAGGTGCGCATCGTGTTCCTTTCGGACAGCGATATCGATATCGTCTGGGATCCGACGCTGATCAGTCGCGGCCTGATCGCGCATGGCGAGGTCCGCATTCACGGCCAGCGCAAGACCGTGCACGCCAAGCTCGCGGTCGACGCGTTGCAGGGCCAGACCACGCTGCAGCTCGCCGATGCCCCCCGGGGGTGGAGCGCGGGCGATACCCTGGTGCTGACCGGAACGCGATACTCCGGCTGGAAGTGGGACAACAGCATCGGGGCGGTGCGCTATCACGAGACCCAGGACGAAGTGCTCACCATCGCCTCGGTCAGCGGCAGCAGCGTGACGCTGGCCGAGCCCCTGCAATACGACCACGGCTCGCCGCGCGCCGACCTGAAGGCCTCGGTCGCCAATTTCACCCGCAACATCACCTTCCTGACCGACAACGGAGAGAGCGTGCCGCTGCACCGTCGCGGACATGTGATGCTGATGCATCACACCGGCTTCGATGTGCGCTTCGCAGCCTTCGAGCAGCTCGGACGCACCGACAAGGAAGTCGAGAGCTTTGATCTCGACCAGATCGGCACGCTTACGCCCGCAAGCAACCTGCGCGGTCGCTACCCGCTGCATCTGCACATCACCGGTATCGACACGCCGGAACATCCGGCCATGGTGGTCGGCAACGCAGTGTTCAACAGCCCCGGCTGGGGCTTTGTCCATCACGCCAGCAACGCGGTGTTCCACGACAACGCCAGCTTCGATACCCACGGCGCCGGCTATGTGGCCGAGACCGGCGACGAGATCGGCGCCTGGACCAACAACATCGCCATCAAGGCCAAGGGCAACAGCGCCTTCAACCCCAAGAATGGTGTCGATGTGGCGACCTATGACATGGCGCGCACCGGCACCGGTTTCTGGTTTCAGGGGCGCATGGTGCGCAGCGTCGGCAACGTCGCCGCCAGCGTGAACCAGGGCTTCGTCTACCTGCACCGCGGCACGCGCATGCGTGGCTTTCCCGGCAGCGTGTTTCCCATGCCCGAAGCCCTGCGGCGCACCGGCCTCGACAGTCCCGATCATCCGCCGATCCTCAATTTCCACGACAACGAGGGCTTTGCCAGCGCCGTCGGGCTGTTCGTGGTCAAGGCCAATCCCAACCAGGGCCATGACATCCACACCCACCTCTCCGACTTCCGCGCCTGGGAAGTGCGCGGCGGGGCTGCCATGGAGTACACCTCGCACTATCTGGTGGAAGACTTCGACATCATCGGCAAGACGCCGGAGCCGTTCAGCACTGCGGCTTTCGGCATCGAGTTCGGCACCAACACCTCGGACATGGTGGTCCATCGCGCGCGCATCGCCGATGTGCCGCAGGGCATCCGTCTGGGCAAGGACTTCACCGACCCGTACCCGCCGGAGACCAACCAGTACGCGCTGATCGACGTGCAGTTCGACAACGTGGCCCAGCACTACGAAGACTTCGATCCCGATCTGGATCTGCTGCTCAGCGCTGGCGACCTGGTGCCGGGTCGCTTCGAGATCGTGCTGAACGACGGGCAGCCGCTGGAGTACTTGAACCCCGCCACCAACGCCGGCGTCGGCATCGACTTCATCGGCACCAAGACCGAGAGCATCGGCAGCGGCCCGCTCCCACCGGGCACGGACTGGCTCGGCATCGAGAGCTTCAACATGATCGCGATCTGCGCACAGGATGGCTATGTGCGCAGCGCCGAGGGCCACCCCTATGCCATCGTCGAACAGTACTTTTCCGATCGCGCCAGTGGCCGCATTGAAAAGGTGGGGCTTGTGGTGCGACTTGGGCCCGATGTGGAAGCCCTGCTGGGTAACCCGTTTCACGCCTGGCGCGATGCCTTCGAGCGCGGCCCGATCGATCTCGACAGCGCCGCACCGATCGCCGTCGACGATGCCGTGGTGACGGCACCGGGGATCGATGTTGCAATCGACGTGCTTGCCAATGACAGCGATCCGGAGGGCGATCCGCTGGAGGTCGACGGCTTCGTGCCGCCACGTCACGGACTGGTCTTTGTCAATGCATCCGGCGGCCTGACCTATCGGCCCGACATCGACTTCGTCGGCATCGACCGGTTCCGCTACTGGGCCAGCGACGGGCAGGGCAACTTCAGCCCGGCGACGGTCACGGTGACCGTCTCGGCGGATCATCTGTTCAGGGACGGCTTCGAGTCGCCGTGAACGTGGACTGCCGGCTGGTCGGTATCGTCAGGACGTCAGTGCAAGTTCGATGTCGGTACTTGCCTCGGTGAATGGCTGCGGCACCGCCGAGGCAAGCAGGTGCTTGATACTGCTCTGGTCGAGTGCCCTTGCGTAGAGCCAGCCCTGCATGCGCTGTACGCCTGCGGCCTGAAGCGCATGCTGCTGCTCGACGCGCTCCACGCCTTCGGCGACAACCTCGATGGCCATGGCCTTCGCCAATCCCGCGAGTGCCGCGATTATGGCTGCGTCGATGGTGTTGCTGGGAAGTCCCGCTACGAAACTGCGATCGATCTTGAGCACGTCCACGGGCAGTCGTTTGAGGTAGACCAGCGAGCCGTAGCCGGTGCCGAAATCATCTATGGCAACCTGCACCCCGGTGGAATTGATCCGGGTCAGCACGTCGCAGGCTCGCTCGACGTCCCCCATGATTGTGGATTCGGTCACTTCCAGGCACAGCCGATGCGGCGGAAGTCCTGAATCCGCAAGTGCTGTCGCCACATCATCTACGATGGCGGAATCCTCGAACTGCCGTGCCGAGACGTTGACGCGCACCGTGGCAAGTACGCCGGCATGTGTCGCGGGCCAATGCGCGGCATCGTCGCAGGCACGGCGCAGCACCCAGGTTCCGAGCGGCAATATCAGCCCTGAACATTCCGCAGCGTCGATGAACTCATGGGCACTGAGAAGTCCACCTTCGGTGCGCCACCGCAACAGCGCCTCTGCAGCGATCCAGCGGCAATCCTGAGCGTCGAATTCAGGCTGATAGTGGAGCTCGAATTCATCCTTCTGGAAGGCCGATCGAAGCGCGCTTTCCAGGCGAAAACGCGCTGCAACTTCTTCGTGGACCGATTGATCGAACACCTGGATGGCGAACTTGTCCGTCTGTCCGGCCCGATCTGCCGCTTCCTCGGCTTCGCGGAGGATGGTTTGCGGGACATCGTGCTCTGCTGCTTCGCCTGCGAAGGCGATGCCCACCGCGGCGCCAGGATTGATATGCGGGCTGCGATCGCCGACTTCACGTACCAGTTCCAGGCAGCGCGCAGCCAATCGTGCCGCTGCGGCGCGGACAGGACGACAGTTCAGGACGAAGGCGAAGCCGTTGGAGTGCACGCGTGCCAGGGTCATGTCGGGTGCCTTCAATTCGCGCAGCCTGAGCGCGACGTCGGCCATCACCTGATCTTCGGTGGGAGCGTCGGAGGACGGGGCTCTGCCCGCCGCAGCATCGATCCGGACATGGACCACCGCAAGCGATTCGCAGCGTGCGCCCGGGATGGTGAGGCGTTGCCGCAGCAGTTCCTCCGTGTAGGCAAGGTTGGGGAGCCCGGTGCTCGTATCGTGCAACAGCATGTGCTGCACCGTTTTCTCGGCGTCGCGTCGACGTGCGATTTCGTAGGCCATCGACACGTAGTCACCCATGCTGCCCGCAAAGGTCACTTCCTCTGGCTTCCAGTCGCGACTGCGATCGATGCACTCGTGGGAGATCAGGCCCAGCAACTCACCTTCGACCCAGGCCGGCGCGTCGAGCAGCGCGTGGATCCTGTGCCGCTGCAGATAGTCCCGCAGTGCAAAATGCGAAGGCGCTGTAATCGGGGTGGCATCAAAGTCGCTGGTGTCGAGTGCGCGTACATCCTTGAGGGCGGCCATGTAGTCGTCGCCATCAAGGGACAGACGGTCACGACAGTCCACCTTCATGTCCGCGCTGCCCAAAGCCTGGTGCACGTGAATGCAGCGCAGCAGACTCGCTGTTGGCTCATATGCCCAGACGCTTACCCTCTCGACGTCGAGCGCCTCCGATGCCGTGCTGCAAATGGCGGAGATCGCAGTCTCGAACGTGCAGTCTGGATGCCAGACCTCGCGTGTCAGTCGCAGCAGCGCACGAGTGAAGAGCTCCGCTCGAGAATCCGCAAAGTGCTGAAGATCTGTGACCCTGCGATGCGTCACCCTGGATGGCATGCGTCGTCCCTCTGCGCGTCATGCACGCGCTTTCGTCGCTGCCGATCGACCGTGGAAGGAGAGCCGCGGGACAGGCTCCTGCAGTCGGGCGGACGACCGACAAATCATCGCTCACGGACGCAATTCGATCGATTGCTGTGCGCACAGAGCGAACTGGGCGCAACGCGGGGCACATCGCCCATCAGCGGGCGCATGCAGCCGTCCGCTACCCACACTACGCCCATTTCTCTGAAATGGCACGAAAGCATCTCGCATCCATCGGCATCTCAGCAGGATCACGTGAGGTCGGCGTGTCAACGGGACCACTCGAGCAACTTGAAGGCAACCCACCACGTAGTCCGCCTCGGCATGGGCAAGCGCATCGAGAATTTCGCGAACCTTGAATGCCCTGCCGGTCGCTCCCAGCGGACCCGCGCGACCTCTGAGAAGCACCGAATCTGGAGAATCGATCCATCAAGTACACACGTCGAGTGAATGGCAACGACCAACGGCCGGATACGCTCCGATTGTGCGCCAAGCTCTGGTTGGTTGCCCGTGCCCCAACATGGCTGGGGGCGATTCCTGGTGAGCCGTCAGGCCCGTGGGCGCGCTTCAAACTGGCAGCGTGGCGAACCTTCCCCTGGTCCACATGGTGCATGAACGGCGGCATGGTGATGCCGCCCTACGATGGCCCGCACCCAGTTGGCCGACATCACCACGCCAACACCCGCCGTACCATGACCCGCGCCCCGTAGGTCGGTACCACTGTGCCGACATCCACCGCTCGCGAACCGGCGACTTCACATCACGTCTTCCCTGCTTCCCGCCGTCGCGGGGAAAAGTGCCTGCCCCGGATTTGATCCGGGGTGCCCGAAGGACGGATAAGGGGCGCGCCTCAGACCAGCCGCCTGTCGAACCTTCCCGCCGAACCCACCCCTCCCCGTTACAATCCCCCCGAACCGGCGACCACAAGGCCGGTGACGGCAACCATGCAATGACAGGGGAAGGCCCGGGAACCCGCGACGCACGCGCAAGCTACCGCGTCCGCCGCAGCCTGTACGCCGAGGACATCGGCAGCTTCCTGGCGCGTGCGCCCGAAGCCGTACTCGGCACGCTGGTGGAAGCCTCGCACTTCGACGTGGGTCTGGAACAGCGCAGTGCCTGGACCGCCGAGATCGAACTGCTGCGCCATGCCCTGCAAGGCCTTGAAGGCCGCGGCCGCATCTATCTCGAATACGCGGTGCCGCGCCTCGGCAAATGGATCGACGCCGTGCTGGTGCTGGACCACGTGCTGTTCGTCATCGAGTTCAAGGTCGGCGAGGTGAAGTTCCATCGCACCGCCATCGACCAGGCCTGGGACTACGCGCTGGACCTTCGCAATTTCCACGAGACCAGCCACGCGATTCCCATCGCGCCCATGCTGGTTGCCACCCGCGCATTGCCCCCTCAATTCGCCATCGCCACGAACGCCAACGACCCGCGCATGGCAGCGCCCATCTGCATCGGCGACACGCAGATCCGCGAGGCCATCGAACGCACGCTCGAATTCCTCGAAGGTGACACTCTCATTCCCGACCATTGGGAACGCGGCCGCTACCAGCCCACGCCCACCATCATCGAGGCGGCGCGCGCCCTGTACGCCGGACACTCGGTCGACGAAATCTCGCGGAGCGACGCCGGTGCCGTCAACCTGACGCGCACCTCGCGCGTGATCGACCACATCATCGAGGACGCCCGTACGCACAGCCGCAAGGCCATCTGCTTCGTGACCGGCGTGCCGGGCGCAGGCAAGACCCTGGTCGGTCTCGACGTGGCCACCCGACACCGCGACAAGAAGAGCGCGCTGCACAGCGTCTTCCTGTCCGGCAACGGTCCGCTGGTGAAAGTGCTGCGCGAGGCGCTGGCGCTGGATCACATCGAGCGCCAGAAGGCCAAGGGGCACAAGGTCGGCAAGGGCGAAGCGCGGCGACTGGTGAGCGCTTTCATCCAGAACGTCCACCACTTCCGCGACGAATGCCTTCGCGATCCCACCCAACCGCCGGTCGACCACGTCACCCTGTTCGACGAAGCGCAGCGCGCCTGGGACCTCGCCCAGACCAGCTTCTTCATGCGCCGCAAGAAGAACCTGCCGGACTTCGCCCAGTCCGAACCCGAATTTCTGATCTCCTGCCTCGACCGTCACCCCGACTGGGCCGTGGTGGTTTGCCTGATCGGCGGCGGCCAGGAGATCAACACCGGCGAGGCAGGCGTCAGCGAATGGATCGACGCCATGCTGCGCGGTTTTCCCGAGTGGGAAGTGCACATCTCGCCGCAGCTTCGCGGCAGCGAGTACCGCGCCGAGGAAGGCATCGCCAGGCTGCGTACCTGCCGCAAGGTGATCGATCACGAGGCCCTGCACCTCGCCACCTCCATGCGCTCCTTCCGCGCCGAGCGCCTGAGCGAATTCGTGCGCCTGGTGCTGGAGCAGGAAGTCGAAGCCGCCCGCGACGTCTACCGCAGCTTCGCCGACCGCTACCCCATCGTCCTCACCCGCAGCCTGGATAAGGCGAAGCGGTGGCTGCGCATCCGTGCCCGCGGCCACGAGCGCTACGGCATCGTCGTCTCATCCCAGGCCCAGCGTCTCAAGCCCCACGCCATCGACGTCCGCCCCAAGGTCGACCCCGTGCACTGGTTCCTGCACGGCAGGGACGACGTACGCTCCTCGTACCACCTGGAAGACGTCGGTACCGAGTTCCTGGTGCAGGGCCTCGAACTCGACTGGACCTGCGTCGTCTGGGACGGCGACCTGCGCCACAGCGCGGACGGCTGGCAGCACCACGAATTCAAGGGCAGCAAGTGGCAGCGCATCCACAAAGCGCACCGCCAGCGCTACCTGGAGAACGCCTACCGTGTACTGCTGACGCGGGCGCGGCAGGGCATGGTGATCGTGGTGCCGGAGGGCAGCGCGGACGATCCCACGCGGATGGCCAAGCTATATGACTCGACCTATGAGTTTCTTCGGGAGTCGGGGATTACGGATGCCAGCGTCGACGAAGGTGCATTGTGAGGAAGATCATTGAATCCCTACGTGACGATCTGGCCGCCTTGCATGAAGCGGGCGCGATCAGCAAGGTGACCATGCGCGGGTTCGACGCGATCTGCCCGCCGCCAGTGCGAGCGTTCGACGCCAAGGACATCAAGCGCCTGCGCGAAAAACTGAAGTTCAGCCAGCCAATGTTCGCCCACCATCTGCACACCACCGCATCGACCGTGCGCAAATGGGAGCAAGGCGAAACCCGCCCCTCCGGCCCGGCGCTCAAGCTGCTCAACGTCATCGCCGACAAGGGTTTGCAGGCCATCATCTGACGTCTTGATCGATGCCACATCGCGGAACGGCGGCATGGTGATACCGCCCCACACGTCCATGCACCCCGTAGGTCGGCACCACCGCGCCGACATCGCAAGGCAAGGGCGTATCGCCAAGGCGCCTGGCGACATCGCCCGTGCCAGGGGCATGACACAGGTAGCGAAGGATGCCGGGCTCTCACGTGAGAGCCGATACAGGGCGCTGTCATGCGAGCGCAGCCCGGATTTCGCGACCATCCTCAAAGTGACACGCGTACCCGGCGTCAAGTTGCACGCGGCCGCAGCCTGATTCGCTTCGTGGTGCGGTTCCCTTCGCACGTGGAACCGGCCCTGATCCGAATGGCGCATCTTTGTCGTCGTCATGCCTGCGAAAGCAGGCATCCAGTGCCTTCCGCTCCGTCGCGAAGTCCTGAAGACGCTGGGTTCCAGCTCGCGCAGGCACAACGGATTCGTGGTGAATCGGTCAGGAACCTCCCAAAGCAAGCGCCATTCGGCCCTGCACCTCATTCCTTCGTCGCGCTCAGGTCCTCACCGGCGCAATCCAGGTTCGGGACACCGTCGCTCCTGGAGTTGATCTGGATCAAGCCGCGGCGTCCGCCTCGGGAGTAGCCTGAAACGGCTAGGCAGTGCGTTGTCCTTCCTACGACGGCGAGTTGCAGCTCCGAATGCACAGGTCGCGCCAAGCGAAACGCTGCACGCTAACGACATCGTTCCCACGTTCGATCGTCGCTGCAGTGATCGTGACGATCCTTTCGATAGCGTCTACCGCGATCGCCCAGCACACGATTCCGACCAGCGTCATCGCCGGGGGCGGTTCTCAAGGCCTGTCCGGCACCGATCACACCCTCAGCGGCACCCTGGGCCAGCCCGCGACGCAAACGCTCACCGGCAACGCGTATCAGGTGAGAGGCGGCTTCTGGCGGAGCCCACCGCGCACCGCATCGATCTTTTCCGATGGATTCGAAGGAGGCCCGGAATGATCCGCAGCATCCGTTTGGTTCTAGCCGCCTGCATCGCAGGCCTTGCCCTGGCCTGCACAGCGATGGCCGCACCCCAGAGCGGCGCGTTCACCTATCAGGGCGAGCTGCTTCATCATGGAGTCCGCGTCACCGGTGAGCGCGATCTGGTGTTCACGCTGTATGACGCCGAATCCGGCGGAAGCCCGATCGGCGAGCCCATCGTCGCAGTGGCGTACCCGATCGCCGATGGTGTATTCACCATCGATCTCGACTTTCCTGGCGCATTTGCCGGTGAACAGCGCTGGTTGCAGATCGAAGTCGATGGCGAGGTGCTGTCGCCTCGCCAGGCGATTTCGGCCGCACCGGTCGCGACCTTTGCGCTCGACGGCAACCCCGGTCCGCAAGGCGAAACGGGGCCACCCGGGCCTGCGGGAGAATCGGGCCCGCAAGGAGACATCGGCCCCGTAGGGCCGCAGGGCGACGTCGGACCTGTCGGGCCGATTGGCCCCGCAGGCGAGCCTGGACCTGAAGGCCCCCAAGGGCCCGCGGGTCCGGTTCCGGCGACACAATGGGTGTCGCGCTGGACGACGTTCGCGAATGACCTGATCTGGACCAGCACGCGATTGTCGGTGTTCAATCCGGCTGCGCCGCCTTCAGGTGCATCCGCCCAAGTGACCGTCGTGGGCTTCCCAGGCAATTCGTGCATGTCTGGAACCCCCGTTCATGAGCATGAGTTTTCGCTTGCCGCCGGCTCATTGAGGCATATTACGCTGCAATGGATCGCCTTCCCGGACGATCTGCGCTTGGGTTGCCTGCTGGTGGCTGCGTCCGAGCCCGTCTTCGTGATGGGCCATGTGTTTCATAACCAACCGTCCCGCTCCGAGTACACCGAGACGCTGAGCTTCTTCCCGATTTCCTGGTGAGCGCAGGGGCCGTAGGCCCGCCTGGTGTCCTCATTGTTGACCCAATCCTGGACGACCGGTGCCGGCTGGAATCGTGTAGTGAAGAACGTCGTGCGCCCGCGTTCGGCATCGACCACGATGCCGTATCCCGGCTGAAATCCGTAGAACACGCCAACCCGCTGCATCTGCCCGTCGGCAGCGCGTCGATACGGAGCCATCCACTCGACGTTCTCGTCGGCGGGCAGCGACTCGGCATCGAGCGGCAGGATGATCCGCACCGACCTCAGGAACGGCTTGTCGTCCGATGTGATGTCGAACGTGGCGCCGGTACGAACGCTGCCCTCGGCTTGCAAGGTGTACATTGACCGACGGTAGGTGTTCTTTGGCGACGGTGACCGCAGCGTCCAGTACACGGGGCCTCGGAAAACAGGGACACCAACACCGTTCGCGTTTGGAAGTGCGGACGTCTGGATTCCCTTGAACAGCGCACAATCACCGACGTCGGCGGGCGTGGCACATGCCATGCCCGCCACCGAGGGCATCAAGTTCAGTCCGTGCTGCTCGAGATCGCGTCGACCGGACCTTCGAAGGCTATGAAGAGCACACAGTCCTCTTCCGAGCGGCAATGCCCATCATGTGGCAGCCGCGCCGGCCCGTAGGCATAGGTGCCGGCACGCATCACCACAGGCTCCTGGCCGTCGTAATCAACCAGCAACTCGCCGGATATCAGTACCATTCGTTCTGCCGAGGAATGCCAATGGTGCGGAATTTCGGATTGCCCTGGAAAGCGGATAAGGATGTCGGCGTTGTGCTGCGCCGGGTCGCCCTGGAGTACTGCGATGGCGCAGCCCTCGGGAAAAAATTCCGGGCAAGGCCCCCAATCCAGTTCCGGTGATCCGGCTTCCCTGGTAAAGGCTTCGCCGTCTGCCAGTACCGGCAAAGGCAGCGCAACCATTGCGCACCAGAGCAGGCAATACAGTGCAGTCTGCCCGGCACGTCCATCGAAATTTTCGTATTTCATGTCTTACCTCCATTGCTGAGTCTTGCCGTGCGCGTTGTCGTCGCCCGGCACAACGTTGCGATCCGGCGCAGCGCCGGATCGCATTTCAGGCGCGCCAGCGCCTGACGCGGCAGCGCCGGAGCGCAGCGCGCTGAAACAGAAGTCGAGAACGGCGTCCAGAGGCATCGGATCACGCCACAGTCGGCTGCGCAGCGCTGCTCCCTCCCAGCAGTTCAAGAGCAGGTCAGCAGCTTGACGCGGTTCAACACTTCCGGGCACTTCGCCCGCCTCGCGCGCCTGTGCGAGACACGCCGCCAAGCGTTCTGCAATGTGCGAAAAGCAGCCTTCGATCTTGCTGCGAAAGGTGTCGTTGACGCCGGATAACTCCTGCCCGAGTCCGCCGAGCATGCAACCGAGATAGCCCTCCCGTCCGTATTTGTCTCGGGACAGCTCGAAGAAGCGGCGAATCCGTTCCAATGACGAGCTATCGGGAGCGTTCAGACAAGCGTCGAGCCCGGCGTGCACCTCCTCCATGTAGCGGTCGATGACCTTGAGGGCAAAGTCCTGCTTGCTCTCGAAATGGTGATAGAAGGAGCCCTTGGGGACTCCTGCTGCGTCCAGCAGGGTCTGCACGCCCAGGCTGTTGTAGCCGTGCATCAGCAGCAGGCGCAGCCCCTCGTCTAGCAGACGTTCCCTGGCAGATTGGATTGCATGGGCTGGCGGCATCTCGGCAGCGGTCTCTCGCTTCTCACTAGACCGACCGGTCTATTCTAGCTGATCCTAAGCCTTCCCCGTGCGCGATTCAAGCCCAAGCCCTCCGTCCCACGAAAGTTGACCTACGAGAACGATAAGACCAACGGAAGGGCAGGTAGCGGGAGGACAAGATCCGATCCTTCACCCTGCCTTCGCGGCCACGTGGGACGGACGCTGACCCGAAAAGGTACGGGGTCAGAGCCTGAGGCTCCTGCCGATCCGATCCCAGCGGATTCCCGACTTGGGATCCCACGAGAACCAGATGAGTTCGATGCGCCCATGCAGGTGATCTGAAGGAAGCGGGCCCCACATGCGGCTGTCCATGCTGTTGTCGCGGTGGTCGCCCATCACGAAATAGGCGTCGTCCGGCAGAAGCAGGGACGTTGGCAGGTGTCGCGGCGAGAGCGTCCTGCTGAAATGGACATACGGCTCCTGCAGGGGCGCACCGCCGACTCGGACGATCTGGCCGTACACTTCGATACGCTCACCAGGCAACGCAACGATGCGAGCCATCCGCATTTCCTGCGGTGCTTCCGGGTATCGGAACACGACGATGTCGCCCCGTTTCGGCGGCTGGGCGCGGTACGCCCGTAGATCGGCCATTACGAAATCCCCGGGGAGAACCGTGCCGGCATTCAGGAGCTTGTAGCCGCCCACAAGAACCTCGAAGCCGAAGTCGTCCGGTGGTCCCGTCAGGGACAGCCAATGCAGTGGCGTCTCGCCGTCCGCAGCCCTCCGTCGCATGCGGTCGATCAGATGGACGTGGCGGCAATCGACAAGATTGAATTCCCGATACAGATGGCAGTACCCGAAGCTGAGCGCGTCGTCGGTCGCGATCAGCAGGATCGCGCCGGGCATCACCTGTGGCGCGCAGCTCCCGTACAGAGCATGAAGCGCTCCCTGTGGCGAAACGTCGCCCTTGATCAGGTGCAGTCGCTCAAACGTCACACGAATGCCGTCTTCCTCCGGGGGCACGATTGCCGCATGGAGGCGTTCACGAAACGACAATGGGCTCTTGTCCTCGACCGCCTTGATGAATGCCACGAAGACCTGGGTGCTTTCATCGAATGCATCCTCGGCGGCCATTGTTGGGCACGTGCAGGCGACAACGGGTGTATTGGCGACAAGGAGCATCGCAAGTCCGAAGGTCTTGAGGGACCATCCGGGCGTGACGCGTAGCGAACAGCGGAAACCTGTGGCGATCATCATTCCTGTGTTTGCTCCCGTGACTGGATCACAGCCTTCGATTCTGATGCCGCCGTGCTGGTTATGCTTGAAGCGACACTGCAGCCATTTGCAGGCCAACCAGGGAGGCATTCGGTCCAAGCAGCGGAAAGCACAAAGCGTTCGTAATGCTCCTCTCTGTAACTGCCACAGACCGATCTTGCAATACCACCCTGCGGCCGGCAACCGCACAGAGCAAGGACGCTGGGCCATGCATCGGTCGTAGCCTCAATGCAGGTCCCAGGTCGCAATGTCATCGCGATGTCCATTTGAAGGCCACGCCGTGAAGGCTGGCTCGTAGCGCTCGTAGCCGAGCGTTGGCTCGCAATTGCACCGCTCCCAGCCAAGGAAGGCACTTTCCCACCAGGAAAGCCATTGGCCAGGCTGCACATCGGCGGCTATCGGACCGAAGCGCAAGCCCGCCAGGTAGCGCTGCTCGTGCTCGATGTAACCCCACAATCCGACAAGCGACCGCGTCACCATGGCCATGCCGAACAGGATGAAGGCAAAGATGGCGTGGTCCGATCGGCGGGTCGTTCCAAACAGCAGCGCCGCGGCCCATGCGAAGACTGTCCAATGGAGCAGCAGCAGAAATGCGAAAGCGAAGGAAAGGAAGAGAGGCCAGGGAGGGCGTAGCCAGAATGCCGTGGCAGGCTCGCAGCGGTGCGTGACCGACCACAGCAGCACCATGATCACGTAGAGAAACATCAACAGCAGGAAGACCAATGCGATGGTGCGTCCGGGGAACCGGGTAGCTGGAGATTGCATTGACGAGTCTCTTCTGCTTCTCACGTTCTTCCTGGCATGGCATCCACCATGCGTCGTGCCTGCTCACGGAGGTCGACGGGCTGCGCTGCGCGTTCGCTCTGCGTTGGCGGCAAGTGCCAACCCTGCGGCGAACAGCATCCACCAGCTTGCCTTGTGAACGGAGATGGACCATTCGCCGAAGGCACCGGCGGCCACCAGGGGAATGGCCGCAATGACGCAGAGAGTACACACCCAGAAGTACGTGCGGAACGTGAAGTCAACGGGACGCACGATCAGATCGAGCAGGAAGCAGTAGACCAGCGCCCCCACCGCGGAGAGAAACCCGAATCCCACCCAGGCACCCAGCCAACCTGACAGGAGATCCCCGAATACACTCTTGGGTACAAATACGATCACCGGTGAGAGCCAAACCGGCATCCACTCCCCTCATTCCACCGCCAACTTCCACAACCGCCCGCCCTCGATCCGCCATATAGCCCGCTCGGTCGGCACGAACATCTGGACATCCAGCGTCATGGCTTGAAAAACGTGGGTCTCCCAGGGCATGTCGGAGACGATGTGGGTGACCATCTGGTAGGCGAACTTCTCGCCATCGCCGTCGGTGGCGGTGGCGTCGATGCCGATACAGCTTCGCGCGGAGTGTTCCACCTTTCCGACGGTGCCGTCTGCCGCGATTTCGATGCGGTTGTGGCCGCCAATGAACGCCTTGCCGGGTTCGGTGGTGGAACTCAGAACATAGACAATCCAGCCGTCGCCGTCCTCGCGTGGCAGTACGGCGGTGTTTGCGTTCTGGCTGCAAAGATTCAGATCCTTCTGCGCAAGGGCGGTGCGCAGCGCGGCGTATCGGCGTGCGACCTCGCCGTCGAGGGTTACGTTGCGGGCGCCAAGACGGAAGCTGCCGTCCGGCTGCACGTCGACGCGATGCGCCTTGGCCTGGCCGCGTCGCCGTTCGGGGATGAAGTAGACGCTGCCGCCCCCTTCATCATCGGGCATGGTCAGGAAATGGCCGCGCCGTCTGGTGCAGCTCGTCGGGCAAGCTCACGCGGTGATCGCTGAGCGATGGGCACGCCTCGCGGTACTCGGCCGCGAGTTGGTCGAGCAGTTCGGAGGGCGACTGTGACCCGGCGTTGGGGAAGCCTTCGATCAGAATACGTTCGGTCCAGTCCTCGGCTGTTTCGCCCCTGAGCACGAACAGGCGGCGGAACTCGCCTTCTGGTGCTTCCGTTTCGACTTCGACGTAGACCGGGTCCAGCGCCCACCCCACGGGGCTGCGGCCCTGTGCAAGTGCGGCGGTGTGCGCCACGAGCAGCGCCACGCCGATTGCGATCTCCCGCATCCCCATTCGCCCACCCTCCGTATTCGAGGTTTGTGCACTGCGCCGAATCATGCCCAAGGGCAGAAACTGCCGCAATCGAGGGGCATTCCTCGCGGAAATGGACGGCTTGGCATGTGGGGCGGTGCCGACCTGCCGCGCTGCGGCGAGGGCACCGCCTGCCACTCAAGCCCCACCGCCAGCTTGTGGCGTACACTTCGTGCCCATGGGGGTTTGGGCCGCGCCGACGTTACGCTTTGTTGTCTTCGTGGGGCTCTACCTCGCGGGGGCGTGGCTGGCGACGCTGTTTCTGGACGGGCCGGACCAGGTGACCCTGATCTGGCCGTCGGCGGGACTTGCGCTTGCGGTCCTGCTTTTGTACGGACTGCGCTGGTGGCCGTTCATTGCGGTGTCGGCGCTGCTGCTGCATCTGTTGCTGGCGCCGGTGCCGGCCTCGTTCATTCCGTTCTCGATGGCCGCCAATTCGGCCGGTGCGCTGCTCGGCGCATGGTGGGTGCGGCGCTACTACCCGCAACCTCCCACCAGTCTGCGCGTGCGTTACGGATTCGCCGTGCTCGGCGGCGCCATCCTCCTGGCCACGGTC
>DAOMOD010000018.1:580-4022 GCA_035444205.1 Lysobacteraceae bacterium | reverse complement strand
GCAGTGCCGGTCTGTACGTTTCCGGCATGGTGCGAGCGGACCAGCTGGTGGTGGCGGCCGGCAAGTGGATGCTGGGCGACCTGTTCGGCTGCATCGCGGTCACGCCAGCGACGATGCTGATCGTGCAGACGTTCCGAGTTCGGCGTCCGGCGCCGCCGGCGTTCGACTACCCCGGGATCCAGGAGAAGGCGCCTTGGGCGATCGTGCTGGCGGCGTCGCTTGGCGTGGTGGTCTTCGCCGGCCGCTTCAGCGGGGCCTACGCGCTGGGGCTGGCCAGCCTCCCGCTGGCGCTCCTGTTGTGGAGCGCTTTGCGCTTCGAGGCCATCTACACCGCGGTCGCCACCATGATCCTGGCCCTGTTCGTCACCTCGGTGGCCGGCCTCGGCCTGGGTGGTTTCACCCCGCCCGCCGGCTTGATCGACAGCGCCATCCTGCTCGCTTTCATCTGCGTCAATGCCGGTATTCCGCAGCTGGTGGCGGCGGCCAGCCACGAGAACCGGGTGGCGGCGTTGAAGCTGTTCAGGCGCGCGACCACCGACCCGCTTACCGGACTGCCCAATCGCACCGCGTTCGAGGACTCGGTGCGCGCACTGCTCGATTTCCGTCGCGCCGAGCCGATGGCGCTGGCCTACCTCGACCTCGATCAGTTCAAGGTGGTGAACGACATTGCCAGCCACGCCGCCGGCGACGAGCTGATCCGGGAGATCGCGGGATTGCTGCGCGCCGAATTGAACGAAGCCGATGTACTGGCGCGCACCGGTGGCGATGAATTCGCGCTGCTGCTGCGACGCTGCTCGCCCGGCCAGGTGGACGGCAGGCTGCAGCGCCTGCGCCAGGTGGTGGGCAGCTTCCGTCTGGCCAGCCGCGAGCATCTCATGGCGGTGACGGTGAGCATCGGCGCGGTTCCGTTCCGCGCCGGACGCTTCGGTTTCGACGCGCTGCTGGCCCAGGCCGACGCCGCCTGCTTCACCGCCAAGGAACTTGGCGGCAATCGCGTCGTCGTTGCCGATCCGGGACGTGGCGAGGTCCACGAGCGCACCGTGGCCATGCGCTGGGTGATGCGCCTGAATCGCGCGCTCGAGCACGACGGCTTCCACCTCCACTGCCAGCCGATCGCCGCGCTGAAATCCGCCGATGGCGGTGAACGTCATTTCGAAGTGCTGCTCCGAATGCGTGACCCGGACAGCGGCGAGCTGCTGATGCCGGGGCAGTTCGTTTCGGCTGCCGAGCGTTTCGGGTTGGGTGTGCGTCTGGATCGTTACGTGGTGGACCGCACCCTCGGGTGGCTGGATAAGCACCCGCAACAGGCTGCCCAGGTCGGCATGTGCGCCATCAACCTGTCGGCCGGAACCATGATGGATGTCGATTTCGTTCACTTCCTGCGCGATCGCCTGGCCCGAAGCGGATTCGCCCCCGAGCGTCTGTGCTTCGAGATCACCGAAACCAGCGTGGTGCGCGATCTCAATCGGGCACTGGAGTTCATCCGCGAGTTCAGGTCGATGGGCTGCCGCTTCGCCCTGGACGACTTCGGCACCGGGTTCTGTTCGTTCGCCTACCTGGAGTCGCTGGACGTCGACTTTCTGAAGATCGACGGCAGCTTCGTGCGCGAGGCGCATCGGCAGCCGCTGGCGCTTGCCATCGTGCGTTCGATCGCGGAAATCGCCCGGGTGATGCGCAAGCAGACCATCGCCGAGTGCGTGGAGAACGAGTCCCTGGTGCGACAGATGCAGGCGCTGGAGGTGGATTACATCCAGGGCTATGCCATCGGCCGGCCGCAGCCGATCGGCGAGTACTTCTCCGAGCCGCCCTCGTGGCGCATGGACGGCGTCGCCTGATCTGTCGCATTTGAAGTAGTCTGGCGTTTTCGCGAACCCGGAGACCGTCCATGACCGAGAGCAGCTCCCAGGTGACCCGCGAGGCGGCCGAGGAAGCGGTGCGCGTGCTCCTGCGCTGGGCCGGCGACGACCCTGCACGCGAGGGCCTGCTGGATACGCCGCGCCGCGTCGTCGACGCCTACGGCGACTGGTTCGGCGGCTACCGCGAGGATCCCGCGGAATACCTTGCGCGAACCTTCGAGGAGGTCGCCGGCTACGACGAGATGATCGTGCTGCGCGACATCGAGTTCGAGTCGCATTGCGAGCACCACATGGCACCCATCATCGGCCGTGCCCATGTGGGCTACCTGCCGAGCGGCAAGGTCGTCGGCATCAGCAAGCTGGCGCGCGTGGTGGAAGCCTACGCACGGCGCTTCCAGGTGCAGGAGAAGCTTACCGCGCAGATCGCACAATGCATCGATCACGTGCTGCAGCCGCTTGGCGTCGGCGTGGTGATCGAGGCGGCACACCAGTGCATGACCACGCGCGGCATTCACAAGACCGCGGTGAGCATGGTCACCAGCCAGATGCAGGGCAGCTTCCGCGACGACGCGCGAACCCGCGCCGAGTTCCTCGCCTTCATCAACATCGGCGGAGCGCGCTGACAACTTCCATGGCCGCGCCGCTGGTTTCCGTGGTGATGCCGGTGCGCGACGGCGGCGCCTGGCTGGGCGAGGCGGTCGATTCCATTCTTGGCCAGTCGCTCGAGGACATCGAGCTGATCGTGGTCGACGATCATTCGCGCGACGGCGCGGTGGCTTCGCTGCCGGCGCGTCGCGATCCGCGCCTCAGGGTCTTGTCCTCCCCCGCGCCCGGCGTGGTCGCAGCGAGCAATGCCGGCATGGCCGCCGCGCGCGGGGCCTTCATCGCGCGCATGGATGCCGACGATATCGCCGCGCCGGGACGACTGGCGCGTCAGGTTGCCTATCTTGAAGACCATCCCGGCGTCGACCTGTGCGGGACCCAGGTCGAGATCTTCGGCGCGGCCGCAGGCGAGGGCGCACACCGCTATGGCGACTGGCTCAACGCCCTGACCTCGCCGGAGGCGATCGCCGCGGCGATGTACATCGAGAGCCCCTTGGCGCATCCCAGCCTGATGTTGCGCGGGCGGGCGCTGGACACGCTCGGCCGCGCACCCTATCGCGCCTTTGACGGACCCGAGGACTACGAACTCCTGTTGCGCGCCGACGCAGCCGGACTGCGCATGGGCAAGCCGCAGGGCATGCTGCTGCGCTGGCGCGACCACGACGGCCGCCTCACCCGTAGCGATGCGCGTTACCGCCGCGAGGCCTTCTTTCGCTGCAAGGCGGGCTATCTGGTGTCGTCGCGGGTGCGTGGTCGCGACCTGGTCATCCTCGGCGCCTCGGTCACCGGCGCGCTGCTGTTCGATGTGCTGCAGCCGCACGATGTGAGCGTGCGCGGCTTCGTCGATCCTGCGGCACGGCGCCACGGTGGACGCAAGCGAGGGCACCCGGTCCATGGTCCGGAGTGGCTGGCGAGCCTGAATGACGACGTGCTGTTGCTGGTGGCCGCGGGCCGTCGCGGTGCGCGTGCGGAAATCCAGTCGT
>DAOMOD010000018.1:0-570 GCA_035444205.1 Lysobacteraceae bacterium | reverse complement strand
CCGCGCAGACCCCGCGTTGCGAGTGGCTGTTCGTGGCGTGAGGCCCGCCGTATAGCCGGCTGGGACCGGCCTGGGCTGCAACGGAATCATCGAGTCCACCATGTGCGCGAGGAACATTGCGCGCCCGCCCGTCCGGAAGCGGACGACCGGGCCGCGCCCGGCGTATGCTCCATGCATGTCCGCGCTGTTCGAAGACCGTGAGGATGCCGGTCGCCGCCTGGCCTCCTCCCTGATGCATCACGCCCGCACGCCGGGCCTGCTGGTGCTGGGTCTGCCACGCGGTGGCGTGCCGGTGGCTGCCGAAGTTGCCAGGGCGCTTGGTGCCGAACTCGATGTGCTGGTGGTGCGCAAGCTGGGCCTGCCGTGGCAGCCCGAACTCGCCATGGGCGCCATCGCATCAGGCGGGGCGCAGGTGCTGAACAGCGAGGTTCTGGAGTTGGCCGGGGTGGACACCGACACGTTTCAGCGGGTGCTTGCGCGCGAACGCGAGGAGCTGGCACGGCGCGAACGGCTGTTTCGCGGCGAGCGTGCGCCCATCGACGTGTCGGCGCGCACGGTGATCGTGATCGA
>DAOMOD010000017.1:21817-32570 GCA_035444205.1 Lysobacteraceae bacterium | reverse complement strand
GACGGCCAGGCCGAGCAGTTGGTGGCCGAGACAGATGCCGAAGGTCGGCACTTTCGCGGCGAGCAGTTCGCGGATGGCGGCGATGGCGTAGTCGCAGGGCTCCGGATCGCCCGGACCATTGGACAGCATGACCCCGTCGGGTTCGAGCGCCATGACGTCGGCCGCCGGCGTCTCGGCCGGCACCACGGTGATGCGGCAGCCGTGGTCGGCCAGCATGCGCAGGATGTTGCGCTTGACCCCGAAGTCGTACACCACTACGTGGAAGCGCTGCGCGCTTTCACGGAATCGTGAAGCATCCAGGTCGAAGGTGCCTTCGCCCCAGGCGTAGGGACTGACGACCGACACCACCTTGGCCAGATCCATGCCCTTCAGACCGGGAAAGGCCTTCGCCTGCTGGATCGCCTTTTCGATGTCGGCGGCGTCCGCGCCGCCGACCAGGGCACCGTTCTGGGCGCCCTTGTCGCGCAGGATGCGGGTCAGGCGGCGGGTGTCGATGCCGGCGATGGCCACCACGCCGTGCGTGCGCAGGTAGTCGGGAAGCGTGACCTCCTCACGCCAACTGCTGGAGCGCAGCGGCAGGTCGCGGATGACCAGGCCGGCGGCCTGCACGCCGACGGACTCGGCATCGGCGGCGTTGCAGCCGGTGTTGCCGATATGCGGATAGGTGAGCGTGACGATCTGCCGCGCGTAGGACGGATCGGTGAGGATTTCCTGGTAGCCGGTCATGGCGGTGTTGAACACCACCTCGCCGACCGTACTGCCGTCGGCACCGATGGACTCGCCGTGGAACACGCTGCCGTCGGCCAGCGCCAGAACTGCGTTTTGCTTCACTTCGCTCGCCTTTGAGGTACGCGCAGACCCGCGGCCCGGCATGTGCCGGTCCGAGGGCCAAAAAAGGGGATCAGGCGAGCGCGGATGATAGGGCTGCGGCGGGTCGCTGTCCAACACATCCGCTGTCCGGGGCGCCGGATGCACGAACTGTGACCCCGGTCACGCTGCGTTGCAGCAGGCAATTTCCCGAACTGTGACAGGCCTCTCGCGAACGGCGCCGGGGGCCTCTCGAATCGTGAGACACACCACAGGTCGCGGTCGCCCCGTCGCGGATCATGTGTCGTGCAGGATGCGCGGAGCCCACCCACACCACCCCGCTCCGCAACAAGCGCACAGGGAGGTGCGCGAGGAGCAGACTCATGTTGGATACCACCTGCGCGTGTTCCGCACGCGCCCGGATGCTTGCGGCCTTTTTTCTGGCCCTGATCGCCGCCACCGGCACCACCCAGGCGCGCGAATCCATCGACTTCGCCGAAGAGATCAACACCATCGCCAGGAGCGAAGGTGTCATGCCCACGCTGGCGATCGGCAGCATCGACGCGATCGCCCTGCGCCAGCGCGACGCATTCCACGCCAAGCAATCCGGTGACCAGCGCAAGGACCTGCGCGTGGCCGAAGGCTTTGCGGTGGACATCGACGCCGACCGCGATGGCGTGTGGCTCGACTTCGACGACGGCAGCCGCAGCTGGATGCTGTCGATCGAAGTACCGGGCGCCACCGAACTCCATCTTGGCTTCGAGCGCTTTGCATTGCCGCAGGGCGCGAGCCTGACCCTGATCCCGGAGCGCGACAAGCGTGGCGCCGCCTCGTATGCCGGCAACGACACCGGCACGCTCTGGCCGGCACTGCTGCCCGGCGATGTCGCCACGCTGGTCCTTTGGCTGCCGAAGGGCGCGACCTGGACACCGGGTGCGCTGCACCTTGGCTATGTCGGCGCCGGCTACCGCCACCTGTTCGACACCAACGAGGATCTCAGCCTGAAGAGCAGCGGCGACGAGTGCCTGGTCGACGTGGTCTGCCCGATCGGCGAGTCGTACAGCGATCCTGCCCGCGCCGTGGCGCGCTACACCTATCGGCGCAACGGCTTTACCTACCTGTGCACCGGCAGCATGATCGCCAACACCGCCAACGACCTGCGCCCGCTGCTGCTGACCGCGCATCACTGCGTAACCGACGCGACAGTGGCGGCGACCGTGGTGCTGTACTTCAACTACCAGTCCGCCATGTGCGGTGACCGCCAGGACAGTCTGCCGGCCGCGCATACCGGCGGTGCCGTGCTGCGTGCGACCCGCGCCGATGTCGATACCAGCCTGCTGGAACTCAGCCAGGTGCCGGCACAGTCCCTGCGTGTCTACTATGCCGGCTGGGATCGCAGCGGCGAGGTGCCGGTCGGCAGCATCGGCATCGACCATCCGCTCGGGCGGGTCAAGTCCATCGTCGAGAACGCCGCACCCCTGCACACCACCAACAGTTGCATCATGTCGGGCACGCAATCCACGCACTGGCGCACCAGCGCCTATGTGCAGGGCGTGACCCGGCCGGGCTCGTCCGGCTCGATGTTGCTGGTGCCGGACGGCGATGCCAGCGGCGGCGGTGGGCTGGTGACCGGTGTGCTGTCGGGCGGCAGCTCGGCATGCAGCGGTTCCATGCCCAACCAGTACGGCGACTGCTACGGCAAACTGGCGCAGGCCTGGGATGGACCCGATTCCGGCAGCCGCCTCAGGGACTGGCTCGATCCGCTGGACCTGGCACCGCTGCGCCTGCAAGGCCGCGAAGGCCCGCGTCCGCTGGATATCCTGAACAGCGGCTTTGAAAGCTGATGCCGCGCCCGCGCCGGGGTGGTGCGGGCGGACTCAGCCGAACAGGTCGGCCATGTCGTAGCGACCGGCGCTGCGCCCGCTGATCCAGCGTGCCGCTGCCACCGCACCGCGGGCGAAGATGCCACGATCGCTGACACGGTGACTCAGCTCCAGACGTTCGCCGTCGCCGAGAAACAGCACACTGTGCTCACCAATGGCGTCGCCTCCACGCAGGGCGAGCACGCCGATCTCGTCCTCCGCCCGCGGCCCGGCGTGACCATGACGGGCGAAACGCCCCACGGTATCGATCGAGCGCCCACGCGCCGCAGCCACCACTTCCGCCAATGTCAGCGCGGTGCCCGAAGGTGCATCCTGTTTGTGCCTGTGGTGCAGTTCGACGATCTCTGCATCGAATCCGCGGCCAAGTGCGCGCGCGGCATGCGCGGCAAGACGGCACATCACAGCCACGCCCAGACTGAAGTTCGACGCCCAGAGAACGGCGATGGATTCCGCGGCGGCATCCAGCGACGATTGCTGGGCGGCATCCAGCCCCGTGGTTCCACTCACGAACGCACATCCCCTGGCGCGCGCAAGCGCCAGTCCGGCGTCGAAGGACTGCGCCACCGTGAAGTCGACAAGGACATCGAGGTGCAGGTCGGGGTCGAGTACCGACGAGAACTCAAGGTGCGGCCCGGAACGACCCAGCAGCTTTTCCACCGGCTCACCATCAAACTGGGAACCCGGACGCACCAGGGCCGCCGCCACCTCCACGTCGCTTGCGTCCATCACCGCACGCAGCACGGCAAGGCCCATGCGACCGGTGGCGCCGTGTACGGCAATCTTCACTGTTCTCATGATTGCAAGTTAGCGAACGCCGACACCGGCGGCAAGCGCTGCAATGTCCGCACCCGGTCCATGCCGCGACAATCACCGGCCGCCATGCAGACACGGCCGGCGGATTCCGGGTCTTCTGTCCCATCGGGGCGCGGGACGGCGATCGAGGGTTCATCGTGCCGTCGCGTTGATCGCGGCCTTCGCCGCTCCTACCCAAGGCCTGAAGCGCCCCGTAGGAGCGCACCCTGCGCGCGACCATCCCATCGCACCGATGCCGCGGCCGGGTCGCCCACGAATGGGCTCCTACAAACGCAATGCCCTGCAGGAGCGGCGAAAGCCGCGATCAGCGTATTCGGCCCTTGGGTAGGGGCAAGAAAGCCAGGACAAGCGCCACAAGCGCTACCCGGTCATGCGCTCCCAGAAGCTCTTCACGCTGTCCATCCATGACGTGGTGCGCGGCGAGTGGCGGCTGGCGCTGTCGCCTTCGAAGGTCGCCTCGAATTCTTCCAGGATCTCGCGCTGGCGACTGGTGAGTTTAACCGGTGTCTCGATCACCACGCGGCAGTGCAGGTCGCCCTCGCCACCACCGCGCACCGACTTCACACCCTTGCCGCGCAGGCGGAACAGCTTGCCGGTCTGGGTCTCGGCGGGCACGCGGATTTCGGCCTCGCCGTCCAGGGTCGGCACCTTGAGTACGCCGCCCAGCGCCGCGGTGGAGAAGCGGATCGGCACTTCGCAGTAGAGGTCGCGGCCCTTGCGCTGGAAGATGGCGTGCTCACGGACGTGCACGTCGATATAGAGATCGCCCGCTGCTACGCCCTTGGGACCGGCCTCGCCTTCACCACCCAGGCGGATGCGGTCGCCGTCGTCGACGCCGGCGGGGATCTTCACCGACAGTTTGCGCTCATGCTCCACCTGGCCGCGACCATGGCACTCGGCGCAGGGATTCCTGATGGTCTTGCCCGAGCCGCCGCAATGCGGGCATGTCTGCTGCACCGAGAAGATGCCGCTTTGCATGCGCACGCGGCCGTGGCCGCCGCAGGTTTCGCAGGAGGACACCTTGCCGTCCTCGGATCCGCTGCCGGCGCAGTGGGCGCAGCCGACCAGTGTCGGTACCGTGATCTCGCGCTGAACTCCGAACACGGCCTCTTCGAGGTCGAGTTCCATGACATAACGCAGATCGGCACCGCGGCGCTGACGACGGCGGCCGCCTCCACCTCCGAAGATGTCGCCGAAGATGTCGCCGAAGATGTCGCCGACATCGGCAAAACCCGGTCCGCCGCCGCCGCCAAATCCGTTCCGGAAGGCCTCGTGACCATGGCGGTCGTAGGCGCTGCGCTTCTGCCCGTCGGACAGCACCTCGTAGGCCTCCTTGGCCTCCTTGAATCGCTCCTGTGCCTCGGCGTCGTCGGGATTGCGGTCCGGATGGAACTTCATCGCCATCCGCCGGTAGGCCTTCTTGAGCTCGTCGGCGGACGCGCTGCGGGAGACTCCGAGGACGTCGTAGTAGTCGCGTTTGGACATGGGTTGTTGGGGCTGTTCAGGGCCTAGGGCTTGATAGGGCCTAGGGCTTAGGGCCTAGGGCCTAGGGTTCGCAAGATTGAAGCGCTTTGACCGCTCATGTAGTCCTCGATCTACCGCCGCGAAACACAAAGGGAGAAGCGCGCCGGTCTTGGCGGCTTCTCCCTAGGCCCTAGGCCCTCTCAGGGGTGCAACGCACCCCTGAGCATCACTTGTCGTCCTTCACCTCGGTAAACTCGGCATCGACGACGTCGTCGCCGGCAGGCTGTGCCTGCTCCGAACCCGCTTCGGCCTGATGCGCCTGACCGGCCGCAGCGGCTGCGGCCAGCGATTGGGCGGCCTGCTCCAGAGCCGTGGTCCTGGCGGCGATGGCGTCCTTGTCGTCGCCCTTCATCACGCCTTCAAGATCGGCCAGGGCGCTCTCGACGGCGCCGATCTGGTCCTGCGGCACCTTGCCGCCATGCTCGGTGATCATGCCGCGCACGCTGTGCACCAGGTGGTCGGCCTTGTTGCGGGCATCGACCAGTTCGTGGAACTTGCGGTCCTCTTCCTTGTGCGCCTCGGCGTCGGACACCATGCGCTGGATCTCCTCCTCGGTAAGACCGGACCCGGCCTTGATCTCCACGCGCTGCTCCTTGCCGGTCTTCTTGTCCTTGGCCGACACGTGCAGGATGCCGTTGGCATCGATGTCGAAGGTCACCTCGACCTGCGGCATGCCGCGCGGAGCCGGTTCGATGCCGGCCAGGTCGAACTTGGCCAGCGACTTCGCGCTCGCCCTGCAGCACGTGTACGGTGACCGCGTTCTGGTTGTCCTCGGCGGTGGAGAAGATCTGCGCCGCCTTGGTCGGCACCGTGGTGTTCTTCTCGATCAGCTTGGTGAACACGCCGCCCATGGTCTCGATGCCGAGACTCAGCGGAGTGACGTCGAGCAGCAGCACGTCCTTGACCGCGCCGGACAGCACGCCGGCCTGGATGGCCGCGCCGACTGCCACCGCCTCGTCGGGGTTGACGTCCTTGCGCGGCTCCTTGCCGAAGAATTCGGTGACCGCCTTCTGCACGCGCGGCATGCGGGTCTGACCGCCGACCAGGATCACTTCGTCGATGTCGGAGACACGCAGGCCGGCGTCGTTGAGGGCGACGCGGCAGGGTTCGATGGACTTCTTCACCAGTTCCTCGACCAGGGCCTCCAGCTTGGCGCGGGTGACCTTGATGTTGAGGTGCTTGGGACCGGACGCATCGGCCGTCACGTAGGGCAGGTTGACCTCGGTCTGCTGGCCGGACGACAGCTCGATCTTGGCGCGCTCGGCGGCATCGCGCAGGCGCTGCAAAGCCAGCGGATCGTTGCGCAGGTCGACGCCCTGCTCCTTCTTGAACTCCTCGATGAGATAGTCCATGAGGCGCTTGTCGAAGTCCTCGCCGCCAAGGTGGGTATCACCATTGGTGGCCAGCACCTCGAACTGCTTCTCGCCATCGACCGAGGCGATCTCGATGATGGACACGTCGAAGGTGCCGCCACCCAGGTCGTACACGGCGATCTTGCGGTCGGCACCGGTCTTGTCCATGCCGTAGGCCAGCGCGGCCGCGGTGGGCTCGTTGATGATGCGCTTGACCTCCAAACCGGCAATGCGCCCGGCATCCTTGGTGGCCTGGCGCTGCGAGTCGTTGAAGTAGGCCGGCACGGTGATCACCGCCTCGGTGACCGGCTCGCCGAGATAGTCCTCGGCGGTCTTCTTCATCTTCATCAGCACGCGCGCGGAAATCTCCGGCGGCGCCATCTTCTTGCCGTTGGCCTCGACCCAGGCGTCGCCGTTGTCGGCCCTGACGATGCCGTAGGGCACGATGCCGATGTCCTTCTGCACCTCGGGCTCCTCGAACTTGCGTCCGATCAGGCGCTTCACCGCGTGCAGGGTGTTCTTCGGGTTGGTCACCGCCTGGCGCTTGGCCGCCGCACCGACCAGCACTTCGCCGTCCTTGGTGAAGGCGACGATGGACGGGGTGGTGCGATCGCCCTCGGAATTCTCGATCACCCGTGCCTTGCCGCCCTCCATGACGGCGACGCAGGAATTGGTGGTGCCGAGGTCGATGCCGATGATCTTGCCCATGTTCTCTACTCCGGTTTTCAGTCTTGTGGCGGCCCAACGTGGCCGCGATGTCGCCTAACTATGGGTGCTGCCGGCGAATTCAAGGCCGCAGGTGGCCTGTCACAGGCCACTAGTCGCTGTTTCGGGCGACCACCACCAGGGCCGGCCGCAACAGCCGGTCGTGAAGCTGGAAGCCCTTCTGCACCACCGTCAGTACATGCTCGTCCTGGACGCCGGTGGCCGGGGCCATGCTCAGCGCCTGATGCTTTTCCGGGTTGAAGCGCTCGCCCTGCGGGTCGATGACGGTGACACCGTGGTCCGCCAGCGTCTTCAGGAGCTGCCGCACGGTGAGTTCGGTGCCCTCTCTCAGGGCCTCCGCGTCCGCGGAAGTACCCCCGGCGTTCAGGCCACGCTCCAGACTGTCGATCACCGGCAGCAGGTCGGCCAGGATCTTCTCGTTGGCAAAGCGCCGCGAGTTCTCCAGATCGCGCTGCATGCGCTTGCGCTGGTTGTCGAGGTCGGCGCGCTCACGCAGCATCTGCTCGCCCAACTGGGCCAGTGCAGCCTCGGCCTCGGCCAGGCGCTGCGCCATGTCGTCGAATTCGCCAGCGGCTTCCGCGTCGGTCGACCCTGGCTCGAACCCGTTCTGTGCCTGTGGCTGCCCTTCGGGCGTGTCTGGTCCTTCGTCCTTTCGCGACGGCTCGTGCTGCATCGGCAAAACCCCGGGGAAATGAATATGGAAACGGGCGCTGCACGGCGCCCCGTGCAGGCGAACTGGGGGCTATCCCTGGCGATTCAAGGTGCGGCTGACGATGCTCGCGGTGGCCTGCACCAGGGGGATGACGCGTTCGTAGGCCATGCGTGTCGGGCCGATCACGCCCAGCACGCCGAGCGTGCGCCCTTCGACGCCGTAGGGCGCAGTGACCACGCTGCACTGGTCGAGCGTCGCCATGCCCGATTCCTCGCCGATGAACAGGCGCACGCCGTCTGCGTGGATGCAGCGTTCCAGCAACTCCAGCAGATCGCGCTTGCGGGCGAACGCCTCGAACAGTTCGCGCAGGCGCTGCATGTCGGCCAGCTCGCCGATGTTCATCAGGTTGGTCTGCCCGGCCACCACCATGTCCTGGTCGCTGTCCTCGGCCAACGCGCTTTCGGCGAGATCGATGGCCGATGCCATCATGCGGTCCATGGCGCGACGCGCCTCGCGCAGCTCGCTGACCAGGCGCTTGCGGATCTGCACCAGGGTCAGGCCGGCGAACTGGCTGTTCAGGTAATTGGCGGCCTGCTCCAGCTCCGCGGGTGACAGCGGGCGCTGGGTCTCGATGACGCGGTTCTGCACCTCGTTGTCGGTGAACACCAGCACCACCAGCACGCGGCGGTCGTCCAGTGCGACGAAATCGATCAGCTTGAAGGCGAACTGCTCTCGTCGCGGCACCGTCACCAGGCCGACGAAATGGGTCATCGCCGACAACAGCGTCGAGGCGTTGCGCAGCAGGTCGTGGGTGCCGGCCGCCGGGGCCAGTTCACGGCGCACCTGTTCCACTTCGGTCTCGCGCAGCGGCTCCACGTGCAACAGGCTGTCGACGAACAATCGATAGCCCTGGGCGGTGGGAATGCGCCCGGCCGAGGTGTGCGGCGCCGCCACCAGACCGATCTCTTCCAGGTCGGCCATGACATTGCGGATGGTGGCAGGGCTGACGTCCAGCCCCGAAGCCTTGGCCAGCGTACGCGAACCCACCGGTTGGCCGTCGCGCAGGTACTGCGCGATCAACGCGCGCAGCAACCCGCGCGCGCGGGCATCGAGAATATCGGTGGGGTGACGTTGCATGGCTCTGCCGGTGGCCGGTCTACCCCCGACATGGGGGCTGCCGGCGACGCTAGCAAGCCCCCGCAACCACGGTCAACCAATGTCTGTCATTGGCGACCACGCGGCCCCATGCTACTTTCTGCGCCCCCGATCCCGGACCTCCCATGCTGGCGCACCTCTTGGTCAAGGACTTCGCCATCGTTGGCGAAGCGGCCATCGACTTCGGACCCGGCCTCACCGTCGTCAGCGGCGAGACCGGCGCCGGCAAGTCGCTGCTGGTCGATGCCCTGCTGCTGCTGTCCGGTGCCCGCACCGATGCCGGCGTGGTGCGCCAGGGTGCCGAGCGCGCCGAACTGCACGCCGAGTTCAGGCTGGTCCCGCCCCATCCCGCCCTCGACTGGCTGCGCGAGCAGGCGCTGGATGAAGACGGCGAATGCCAGGTCCGCCGCGTGGTGCGCACCGAAGGCGGCAGCCGTGCCTTCATCAACGGGCGGCCGGTGACCATGGCGCAGCTCAAGGATTTGGGCGAAATGCTGGTCGAGATCCACGGCCAGCACGAACACCAGGCGCTGTTGGCGCGCCCGCACCAGCTCGCCATCCTCGATCGTTTCGGCAGCCACGAACCGGCGCTCACCAGCGTCAGCCGGAAGGCACGCGAATGGCGTGCACTTGGCCAGGAAATCGAAGCACTGTCCGGCAGCGGCGAGGACGTCGCCGCCCGCCGTGCCCTTCTCGACCACCAGATCGCCGAGATCGAGCGCGATGCCCTGTCGGCGCAGGCCCTGGCCGAGCTGGGCGAGGAGCACCGGCGCCTGGCCAATGCCGGCAGCCTGCTGCGCGGCAGCGGCGAAGTCATGGAGATGCTGGACGGCGAAGGCGGACTGGCGGTGCTGAGTGTCCTGGCGAGGGCACACCAGCACCTGGAGAAGCTTGCAGCGCTGGACCCCGGTCTGGAACCCATTGCGCGCCTGCTCGACGAATCCTCCATCCAGCTCGGCGAAGCCTCGGGCGAGCTGCGCCGTTATGTCGATGCGCTGGATCTCGATCCCGAGCGCCTGGCCGATGCCGAGGCGCGCCTGTCGCGCATTCACGATCTGTCGCGCAAGTACCGTGTCGCCGAGGCCGATCTGCTGGCGCATGCACACACGCTCGCCGATGAGCGCGAGCGCCTGTCCGGCGCGCGCGAGCGTCTGGCGGAACTCGAACGCGCCCGCGCTGCCGCCGAGAAGGCATGGCGGGAAGCCGCCGACGCGCTGGGCAGGCTGCGCGCCGAAGCTGCCAGAGAGCTGGGCAAGGCGGTGGGCGCCGTGCTTGGCGAACTCGGCATGAAGGGCGCGTGCTTCGAGGCCACGCTGGAACCCACCGGCTCGGACGAGCCCGACCCGTTCGGTACCGAGCGCGTCGAATTCCAGTTCAGCGCCAACCCGGGACAGACACCGCGCCCCCTGCGCAAGGTGGCCTCGGGCGGCGAGCTGTCGCGCGTGAGCCTGGCCATCGAAGTAGCCGCGCTGGATGCCGACGACGTTCCCACCATGGTGTTCGACGAAGTCGACGCCGGCATCGGCGGCGCCGTGGCCGAAGTGGTCGGCGCCAAGATGCGGCGTCTGGGCGAGAGTCGCCAGGTGCTGTGCGTCACCCACCTGCCGCAGGTCGCCAGCCAGGGACACGCCCACCTGCGCGCCAGCAAGGCCACCCGCAAGGGCGACACCCGCACCCATATCGACACGCTGGACGAGCCCGCCCGCATCGAAGAGATCGCCCGCATGCTGGGCGGCGTCAAGGTAGGCGAGGAATCGCGGGCGCTGGCGCGGAGGATGTTGGGGCTTAGGGCCTAGGGCCTGCTGGGGCTTGGGGCTTGGGGCTTGGGGCTTGGGGCTTGG
>DAOMOD010000017.1:0-21782 GCA_035444205.1 Lysobacteraceae bacterium | reverse complement strand
GGGCTTGGGGCCTAGGGCCTAGGGCCTAGAGGGCGACAAGTTCGGAGCGAAGGTACTCTTTCCAGGCCTGTCGGTGTACCGCAGCATCAAATCCCATAATGCGGTTCACGCTTGCAAGCTGTTCCCTAGGCCCTAGGCCCTAGGCCCCAAGCCCTAGGCCCTAGGCCCTAGGCCCTAGGCCCTAGGCCCCAAGCCCCAGGCCCTAGGCCCCAAGCCCTAGGCCATGGCAGGCCCAAAGCCCTCAAGCCCGCCTACTTCTTCTTCGCCCTCACATACAACACCAGCGAGTGATCCTCGATCACGTAGCCGTGCCTGTCGGCGATTTCCTTTTGCAGGCGTTCGATCTCTTCGCTGACGAATTCGATCACCTTGCCGGTATCCAGGCACACCATGTGGTCATGGTGCTTGCCGCGGTCGAGTTCGTAGACAGCCTGGCCACCCTCGAAATTGTGCTTGACTACCAGACCGGCGGCCTCGAACTGGGTGAGCACCCGATACACCGTGGCAAGACCGATGTCTTCCTCGGCTTCCAGGAGCTTCCGGTAGATGTCCTCGGCGGTCAGATGCTTGCCCGATCCCTCGGCGGAATCGAGGATTTCGAGGATCTTCATGCGCGGCAGGGTGACCTTGAGACCGGCCTTGCGCAGGTCCTGCGATTCCACGTTGAAATCCTCCGCAAGCTGAACGTGACAGGACGCCACGGATGGCGTCGAAGGCCGCGTAGTGTACCATCGGCCGCTCTCTTCACCCGGTGAACCACCCCGAATGATCAAGCGTCTCATCCTTGCCGGTCTCGCTGCCTCGCTGCTGGGCGGATGCGTGGTATATCGCGTCGATGTCTACCAGGGCAACCTGCTGGAAGCGCGCCAGATCGAACAGTTGCGCCCCGGAATGACCAAGCGCCAGGTCACCCTGGTGATGGGTTCGCCTTCGATCAGCAGCCCCTTCCACGCCGACCGCTGGGACTACACCGCATCGGTGCAGAAGCGCCGCGGTCAGCCCGAGGTGCGCACGTTCAGCCTGTACTTCGAGCGCGATGCCCTGGTCCGCATGGAAGGCGACTACTTCGAGGGCGACAACAAGGAACTGCTGTCGTCGGTGCGCAAGTACGGCAACCTGCCGCGCGATCGCGACAAGCGCCGCGGCGGCTGAGCCGCTCAGCCCTGCGCTTGGCGTGCGCGGCGCCGGCGCACTTCCTTGGGATCGGCCTTCAGCGGCCGGTAGATTTCCACCCGGTCGCCGTCTTCCAGCACGGTGGCGAGCGGCCTGACCCGGCTCCAGATGCCGACCTGGCCCTCGACCACCTCGATATCCGCACATTTGTCGCGGATGCCGGATACCTCGATGGCTTCGGCCAGCGTGGTGCCGGGCGCCACCTGGCATGGCAGCAACCACTGTCGTTGCGGCGTGGCATAGGCCACCTCCACGCGGATGCCTGCTTTAGCCTGCATAGACACGACGCGCGGCGCGGCAGAAGTCGTCGACCATGCGGTTGGCGGTACCCTGGAAGCCCCTGGCCAGCGCGCTGCCCACAAGACGGCCGGCGAACTCGAAATCGAGGGTGAGTCCGACACGGGTACCGGCCTCGCCAAGCGGATCGAACCGCCATTCGCCACGAAGGTGACGGAACGGACCTTCGACCAGACGGATGTCGATGCGCTCGGGGTGAACCAGCGTATTGCGCGTGGTGAAGCTCGCGCGCAGCGCGCCCAGCCGGAGGTCGAGTCGCACCATCATCTCGTCCTTGCCGGGCACCAGAATGCTGGCGCCCGAACACCAGTCGAAGCGCCGCGGATAGGCTTCCACGTCGTTCACCAGGTCGAACATCTGTGCCGGCGTATGGCCCACCAGGGCGCTGCGCTGTATCGTGGTCAAGGGCGTCGGATCGGTCCGGTCTGCGCCGAATATCCGGGCAGAACATGAGCAAGAAGAAAAAGAGCGACAAGGATAGCGGAAGCACCATCGCCCTCAACAAGCGTGCCCGTTTCGAGTACAGCCTGGAAGACCGCTTCGAGGCCGGCGTGGCCCTCGAGGGCTGGGAAGTCAAGGCCCTGCGCGCAGGACGCATCGCCTTCAGCGAGAGCTATGCGCTGATCAAGAACGGCGAGATCTTCCTGTTCGGTGCGCAGATCACGCCGCTGATCTCGGCGTCCACCCACGTCCGCCCCGACGACCGCCGCACCCGCAAGCTGCTGCTGCACAAGCGCGAGATCGCGCGCCTGATCGGCGCCGTCGAGCGCGACGGCTACACCGTCATCCCCACCGCCATGTACTGGAAGAACAACCGGGTGAAGGTGGAACTGGCCCTGGCGCGCGGCAAGAAGTTGCACGACAAGCGCGCCACCGAGAAGGAACGCGACTGGCAGCGCGACAAGCAGCGCGTGATGCGCCAGCACAACCGGGCCGGCTGAGTCCCCCTCCTCAACGCTCTCCCCGCAAGCGGGGGAGGGCGCTGGCTGGCCTCTCCTCTCCCCTACCCTCCCCCGCAGACGGGGGAGGGAGCCAACCACCCTCCTCCCCAACCCTCCTCCGCCAGCGGGACGGGGGCCAAGCCGATGCAGGCCGAGGTTGGACGGTCATTGCCGTTTGCGTGCGGTTGCGAACAGACGCAGTACCCCACGCGGGCATAGGCTGGTGATCGTCCTCCACAGCGTCCACCGTCGCGAGGCCAACGCCATGCACCGGCAAGCATCCACCACGTTCTGCGAGACCTACGTCAACGCAAGGCCTGGGCAATGACTCGATGGGACCCGAGCGCCTCGGTCGAGCTCGCCTGCTGGCTCATTGGCATCGGGCTGATCCTGTTGTTCTTCGCAGCCCGCGTGAGCGGCGACTGGCAGCACGACCGGGCTCTGGTCAGCTTCGGCGAAGCGCGCGTCGCGGCCAAGGCCAGGACCGAGGTTCCCGCGATACCGGCATTCGATCCGCTCGCCGACGAGGGCGTGGAGCCCCTGGCCGCCAGCGGCGCGCCGGATCCGGCACCTGACTCTGGCGACACATCCGCGCTGCCCATCGCCGTACTGCGCATCGCCAGCATCGAGCTCCAGGTCCCTGTGTTCGCCGACACCAGTGAGCGCAATCTGAATCGCGGCGCCGGCTGGGTCGAAGGCACCGCGCCCCCACATGACATCGGCAACATGGCCATCGCCGGTCATCGCGATCGCCATTTCCGGCCGCTCAAGGACGTCGCAGTAGGCGACGTGGTGGTGCTGGAAAGCCTCACCGGCGAGCGCAGTTACCGCGTCACAACGCTTGCCATCGTCGAGCCTGAGGACGTGAGTTCGCTGGCTGCGACCGAAGATGCCGCGGTCACGCTTATCACTTGCTATCCGTTTCATTTCATCGGCAATGCACCGCAACGATTTATCGTGCGTGCACTTGCCATGGATTGAACGTCGCGGGCCCCGGACAGGCCTGTCCGACCACCCAGGGACGACATCCGTCAGGAATGACACTCCGTTGGCTTCATCTTGAGGACACGCATCATGAACATCCATTCCAAAGCAATGAACGGTACCGGCACAGCCATGCTGCTCGCCGGGCTCCTGTGGGCGCATGGCGCCGTCGGCCAGGAAATTGCCGCGGGCGACATTCCGGCCCCGGACGTCGACCGCGCAAGCTGCGCCGACGTCAACTGGCACCGCGACCTCCTCGGCAAGTATCCGTGGGTCGCCGATGCCTGCCACGAGGTCATCGTCATCGACGGCCAGAAATGGGCCCGCTTCGAGGCCGATTTCCAGCGCATGAACCGCGACGGCTCGATCACCTCGGACTTCAAGAATCGCCAGGGCAGGTCGCGCGGCAACATCGCGCTCATGCCGGGGCCCGACCAGCGCGTTTCGCTCGACGGTCGTCCCTATCGGTTCTCCGAGCTGCAACGTGGACAGACGCTGAACTTCTACGTCCCGGAAGGGATGTACGCCTTCTCGGTGGCGCCGGGTGCCCCGCGTGAGCAACTGGTCAACGTGGTTGAGACGCCGGCCGAGGCCGCACCGCGTCCGGCCCCCGCGCAACTGGCCCGCGCCGAGCCGCGTCAGACCGAAACCGCCTACCGGCTGCCCAGCACTGCCGGCCCGCTGCCCCTGATCGCACTCGGCGGCACGCTGTCGCTGCTGGCCGGTCTGGGTCTTGGCCTGCGTCGTCGCTTCCGGTCGCGCAGCGACTGAGGCCTTGTCCGTTGCCCCCCCGCCGGGCGACCGCAAGCCGATCGCCCGGCCCCTTCCGACCCGCATCCACCACCCGCCCACGGAGGCGCGCATGGCCATCGCCAAGATCATCGAAATTTCCTCCGACTCGGACACCAGCTTCCAGGACGCCATCGAGCAGGGCGTCGCGAGGGCCGAGCAGACGCTCAAGAACGTCAAGGGCGCCTGGATCGCCGAACAGAAGCTCAATATCGACAAGGGCCGCATCACCAGCTACCGCGTGATCATGCGCGTGAGCTTCGTGGTCGACTGAGCGCGAGCGACCGGAACCAGGGCGCACGCAGAGGATGAAGCAGGGCACCATCAACGGTTGCGACCGCGAAACGCTTGCGACGATATTCGACATCGCCGTGGGCTCTCATCCCGCTTCCGGGCAACCCGCCCTTCCTCCTCCGTCCAGTCCTTCCGAAACGCCGGAACGCTACCGCGCCCTCGAGTCCGCCGACCCTGGGCAGCAACTTCGCGACGCACTGACGCAGGTAAGCGAGCTGTTGCGCCGCAACGACCAGCTCAACCAGCGGATCCTCGCGCTACGGCAAACGCTGTCGGCCGTAGGCCGACTGGCCCTTTTCGACGAGCTGACCGGGCTTGCCAACCGCCGACGGCTGATGGATCGCTTCCATCGTGCGGCGGCGCAGCGATTGACTCCACCGAGCACAGTGGCGCTGGCGTTCCTGGACCTGGATGGCTTCAAGCAGGTCAACGACAGGCTTGGACACGCCGCAGGCGACAGACTCCTCCAAATGGTGGCGCAGCGCCTGGCCGACGGTATCCGCGACGGCGACACCGCCTGCCGTTTCGGCGGCGACGAGTTTGTCCTGCTGCTGACCGGAGTCGAGGGCAGGGACGGAGCGGCGGCTGCGCTCGACCATATAGGCAACCGACTGGTGGAACCCTACCTGATCGATGGCACCGCAATCACCATCAGCGCCAGCGCCGGGCTGGCTGTCTTTCCCTCCGACGGCAAGGATTTCGTCCAGCTCCTCGAAGTGTCGGATCGCGCCATGAGCCGGAACAAGCCGGCAGCGGCCGCTTTGCCGCGCGAGCACGACAGCAGTCGCGAAGCGCTGCCGGCAAGCCCGCGGCCCCGCAGCGGAAACGGCCAGCGCAAGTAGTAAGCCCGTTCGTCGTGCGGAGGCGCCGCAGGCGCCGCCCTTCGCGACGTCCGCTTCGCGGACACCTCAGGACAGGTCTCGAACCACCCCGACTCAAGCCGAACGTTCGTGTGGTGAGGAGGCGCCATGGGCGCCGTCTCGAACCACCGGACACAACACCAGGCACTCCCAGAAGCACTTCTCCGCGTTCGCCCCGATCTGTTCCCGGGGCGAACGAAGACTGCGCCCTTACGTGTGCCGACCCCGCACGGCGATCAGGCCGACGATCACGAGCAGCATGCCCAGAAGGAGCAGCGAACCCGTGTGGCCTGCCGGAATCGCGCGCGGTTCCGGCAGCGGCTCCGGTCCCGGCCCCGGTCCCGGTCCTGGCGGCCCCACAGGCGGGTCAGGTCCGCCGCTGCACGCCGTCACCTGATTGTTGCTGAGCGTCACCGTGCCGTTGCGGGCCAGCACCCGCCCGTTCACGCTGGCGCTGTCGTTCAGGGTGATGCTGGTCAGTGCCAGGATATTGCCCGCCAGGTCGGTGGTGGTATCCAGGGTGGCGGAGCTGGTGACCTGCCACCAGACGCCGCAGGCTTCGGCGCCGTTCTGAAGAACGACCTCAGCGCCGGGCGCCGTGATCAGGGAGCTGGCCATCTGGAAGATGTAGACCCCCGCACCGTCCAGCGTGAGGGTACCGACCAGGCTGCCCGCATCCATGCAATAGACGCCGGGACCAAGCGTGAGGCCACCCAGCAGACCGCCGACGACAGGGGTATCGCACACGCGGCCGGCGGCATCGTCATAGGCAATGGTGAGGTCGGCCTGCGCCTGCAGGGCCACGGCGTTGGCGACATGGAACGTCCCGCTGCCGGGCTCGATGGTGCCCGGCGGGAAACCGGTGATCGACGAGCCGGGCGATACGCCCACGCTGCCGGTCACCACGGTGGGGCCGGTGTTGGCCACTTCCTGGCCGGCCAGGACGCCGAAATCCGCGGCCGTCCCCAGAACCACATTCTGCGCGGAAAGCGGCAGTGCGACGACGATCAGCATCATCAGGCCGATGCCGCCTGCCGTGCAGCGGCGAACCGTGGCGGATCGACTTGCACAGGTGATGCGACCGGGGTGTTGCCCGAATGGGCGTTTTCTGACATTCATGGGTGCGGTCCTGCATGCTGGAGAGCCATGGCGCTTTCCGGGATCCGGGCGCGCCCCGGCTGGCATTTTCGCAACCGGCTGTCGGTCTCTCCGTGCGCCAGCGCACATAAAGGGATGCGGGTGAAGGATCGGAACCGAAACTTGAAGCCCCCGTTTCGGCCGAACCTCCACCCGTCCCTTGGGGCCGGCCCCGCCGGGGAGAGGAAGGGGACGAGCGACCCGAGGCCATGATGACAGCATGCGTCGGCCAGTTCGGTGCAGTAGCGAACATTGCGGCTGCCTTGACCGAAAGCACGTATCCAGCACCTCGCCCCGCGAACTCCGACGCACCGGCCAAGGTCCGGACGTGCCGTCGTCCCAGCGAACGCTGGACCCAGCGCCTTGAAGACACTGGCCTCCAGCTCGCGCGTAGCGCAGCCTGTCCCAGGATCAAGTTCGTGGCAGGCTCTGAGCCTGTCGAAGGGCTGGAGCGACGGATCTGCCTGGCGCCGGACCGGTACGCGCCACTATTGACCCGCCGGGAAAGCACCGATAGCTCCGTTCGTGGTGAGGAGCTGTCAGGGCGAACGGTTTCGGGTTTCACATTCAGGTGCATTCCCACCGGGTCAATAATTCCCGGACCTCGCCCCGCCATTGGAGAAACCCCGCGCGAAGGCATCCACATCCGCCGCGTAGCAGCCGCACGAGGCCGCCTCCAGGGCGTCGCGCGAGAGGATGTCGATCCCGCCGCGGCTGTAGCGGATGACTCCGCCGGCCTGCAGGGCGCCGGCGGCCAGCGTCACGGCGCTGCGCTGCACGCCCAGCATGTCCGCCAGGGCCTGGTGCGTCATGTGGAAGCGATCGGAATGTGCGCGGTCGTGCACCAGGAGCAGGCAGCGCGCGAGGCGCACCCCGACCTCGTGGAAGCGCGCGCAGGCCGTGGCCTGGGCCCATTGCTCCATGCGTACGAGGAGGTAGCGGCCAAGCGTTGCGCGCAGGGCACTGCTGTCTCGCAGCGCGCGCCGCAGCCGCACGGCGCTGACGCGCCAGGCACGGCCGGATCCCTGCACCACGGCGCGCAGTGGCGCGACGTCGCTGCCCAGCAGCAGGGTGGCGCCGAGCATGCCCTCGCTGCCGATCAACACGACGCTCAGCGGCGGATGACCGGCCACCAGCACCATCTGGGAGATGCGCCCGGTCAGCGGAAAGTAGGCATCGCTGTATGGCTGGCCCTGCTCGGAGAGCACGTCTCCGGCCACCAGCTCGACGGGATCGTCCTGCCGCAACAGACGATCACGGACTCTGAATGGAAGTCCGGCGATGAGTCCGTTGGCAACCGGCGACTCGGATGGACGCAGCATGGGGCCAGATTCCTCCCGGGACTTGGGCGTGACGCGCGACCGCGCGCGTACGGGTCATCTCCAAGGACGGAGTGTACACCCCGCAGGTGGCCGATTCCGTTCGCTGGCGCGCACAGCGCCGGTCTGCAGGAGCGCACCCTGTGCGCGACCCCTGCGCTACGGTCGCGCACAAGGTGCGCTCCTACAACATCCGGTCAGGACGTTGGCCCGTGAACCACGTAGGGCAGCAGTCGATCGGTCTCGCGCTTGACCACCGCGTAGCACTCGCAGGACAGCGATTCCAGCGCCGGTCGGTCGAGAACGGTGATGGTTCCGCGGCTGTACATGATCACACCCTGGTCCTGCAGCTTGCCAGCGGCGGCGGTGACGCCTTCGCGGCGCACGCCGAGCATGTTGGCGATCAGCTCCTGGGTCATGGTGAGCTGCGAGCCCGAAAGGCGATCGAGCGACAGCAGCAGCCAGCGGCAGAGCTGCTGATCGATAGAGTGGTGACGGTTGCACACCGCGGTCTGCGCCATCTGGGTGATCAACGCCTGGGTGAAACGCAGCATCAGGTCGAGAAGTTCGCCGTGGCGATTGAACTCGTCCTTCAGCAGTTGCCCGCGCAGGCGAAACGCATGACCGCCGCTCTGCACGATGGCGCGGCTCGGCGTACTCTCGCCGCCCATGAAGAGCGCGATGCCGATCAGGCCCTCGTTGCCCACCACCGAGATCTCGGCCGACGCGCCGTCCTCCATCACGTACAGCAGGGAGACGATGGAATTGGTCGGAAAGTAGACATGCCGCAACCTGTCGCCGGACTCGTAGAGCACCTTGCCGAGCGGCAGGGCCACCAGTTCGAGGTGCGGGAACAGCCGCGAGCAGACATCCTCCGTCAGTGCAGCGAGAAGATGGTTCTGTTCCGGCGTCGGCGTCTCGACAACGCCTTGTGTCGATGTCATCTGCATGGCCGTGGCGCTCGCCTCGGAGAGCAGCCTCTCCCGACCGTTCAGTCTACACCCTCGCACAAGCTTCGCAATGTGCGCCAGCACACATACGAAGTCTGGCCCTGGCGGCAGCGCCCCGGCAGGAAAAGCCCGCATGGCTCACTACGCTTCGTGACGTGGCGTAGTGAGCCAATCGGGGATCGCACGCCGCCTCAGAGCCTGCCGGTCAACAGCAGGATGAGCACGACCACCAGCACGACGCCGAGCAGGCCGCTGGGTCCATAGCCCCAGGAGCGGCTGTGCTTCCAGGTGGGAAAGGCGCCGATAAGGATGAGAATCAGGACGATCAACAGGATGGTACCGACAGACATGGCGTTGCTCCTTCAGGAGTGGAGGCGGGCCGAGGCCGGCGTGTCGCCGGGACGGGTCAGGTGTTTACGTGGCTGCAGGCGGGCCTCATCCAAGCCGCATGCCGGCGGCGCCGAACAGACCCAGAAGCCCGATGATGATCAGGTAGATCGCCACGACATAGTTGAGCAGGCGCGGGATCATCAGGATCAGGATCCCGGCGATCAGCGAGATCAGCGGTGCAAGCGTGAACTGGATGTTCATGATGGATACCTCATGTGGAGCTATTCGGGAACCGGTGGTTGGCGCGAGGGGCGAGCCCGTGGATCGGCCTTGGAGCCGGTGGAATCGCGGCGGACGTCGTCGTCATTCTCGGCGTCCTCGTCGTCCTCCTCATCGTATTCCTCGGCCTGCTGGCGCACATCGCGCCTTGGCACCGGCGCGACACGCTCGGCATCGCTGCGTGCGGGTGGCGCCTTGCTCGGAACCCGGCGGGCAGGCGGCTGTGCAACCTCGGCGGCCTGGCGCGCGCTTTCGTCGGCACTTTCCTTCTCGGCGGCCTCGGCCTGCTGGCGAGCTTCTGCCTGGCGCGCACGTTCGGCGGCTTGCGCCTGCTGTGCTTCGGCCTGCCGGGTGCGCTCGGCGGCCTGCGCTTGCTGCGCCTCGGCCTGGCGGGCGCGTTCGGCGGCCTGCACTCGCTGTGCTTCGGCCTGCCGGGCACGCTCCGCGGCCTGTGCTTGCTGCGCCTCGGCTTGGCGAGCACGCTCCGCAGCTTGCGCCTGCTGTGCTTCGGCCTGACGGCCGCGCTCGGCCACTTGTGCCTTCTCTGCTTCAGCCTGGCGCTGCCGCTGCGCATCGACCTGGCGAGTGCGCTCGGCGGCCTGCGCCCGCTGCGCTTCTGCCTGACGGCCACGCTCGGCGGCTTGCTCCTGCTGCGCCTCGAGCTGACGGCCGCGTTCGGCGGCCTGCGCCCGCTGCGCTTCGGCCTGCCGGGCACGCTCGGCGGCCTGCGCCTTCTCGTCTTCGGCCTGGCGCTGACGCTGCTGAGGTAGCGCATCGGGCGGTCCCTCGGCCGCCGCATCATCGCGACCGCGTGCGGGTGGACCGCGTCGCTGCGCCGGTTCAGCGCTGCGGTCGAGAACCGGCGGCGTGCGCTGCGCCTCGGTACGGCCACGCGGTGCATCGGCCTGACGGAGTGCCGCCGCCGCGCGGGCGTCGACTTCGGCCGCCTTGTCCGGCACCACCCTAACATTGCGCGCGGCAGCATCCTGCCGGCGCGGCGCTTCGGGAGCTGCCTCCCGTGCCGGCGCCTGACCGGGGGTGCGTTGCAATTGCTGCTCGCGCGCCGCGAAGGAACGCTCGGCGGGCGGCGGCACATGCCGTGCGACCACCGGCCGCTCGAACGCGCCCTGTGCCGGCGCGACCTTGGCCCGCTCGGCCGCGCCGGTCACGCTGCGCGCGCTGGGAGCGATCGTGGCGATGCGCTTGATCTCGCTCCGGGCCAGCATGTCGCCGTCGACGCGAAGCGCCGCCTGCTGCACCGAACCGGCGCCGGTGAACACCTCGGCCGGAACCGCGGTGACCGCGCCGACCACGCTGCGGTTGCCGTAGCCGACCTGGGTCACGGTGGTCGCGCCCGTGGCATAGACGTTGTTGTAGATGTTGGTGATGGTGGTGTTGTTCACCACCGTGTTGTTCACGTTGACCTGGGTGAAGTAGTTGCGGCTGGCCTGGTAGGGCGGCACGTACACCTCACGCGGCCCCAGCGGGAACCAGCCGATCGGCGAACTGCTGCCCAGCGACAGGGACAGGCTCCAGTTCTGGCCGCTGACGAAGGCGACCAGCGCAGGCGCATACACCGGGCGCACGTTTCGCGGCCCTGGCACCCAGCCCCAGCGATTGGACACATGGACCCAGCGTCCGTAGTGCGACGGCGCGAAACCCCAGGGCGCGTTATCCACCCAGGTCCAGCCCCAGGGTTCCTGCCAGACCCAGCGGCCATCGCGGTAGGGTGCCCAGCCGGACGCGACTCTGCTCGGAAACCACACCACGCCGATGTTGCGCACCTGGCGCCAGTCGCCGTAGCGATCGAGATCCTCATAGCCGAGCAGGTCGTCGCCGACGTAGCGCAGCGAACCGGAACGGGCCAGCAGACGGTCGCGATCGAGCCCGTAACGGTCGAAGGCATCCGGACGCGGCAAGCGGAACAGATCGTAATCGCGCAGATCGGCCCCGTAGAAGCGCACTGCCTCGCCGCGATACATGGCGAAACTTCCATAATCGCCATAGGCGCTGGCTGCGCCCTCCCAGATGACGATCGTGGCCTCGTCGTAACGCGGGTCGACATCGATGCGATAGCGTCCGGGGCTGTCGATGACCACGGCCAGGTTGGGGGTCGCCACCTCATAGACCTGCCCCGGATACAGCCGCCGCACGGTGATGCTGAGCGTGCCCTGGGTAACCAGGAACTGGCCGATGCCATCGTGCAGGTCGAGGATCTCGAAGCTGGTCTGTGGACCGAGCCGGATGGCCGCGCTGCCGACCTGGATTTCGGCCAGGGCATTGCGATCGGTCCACAGACGGTCGCCGCGGGTCAGCGGACGGTTGCGGATGTAGTTGTACCACTGGCCTTCACCGGCCGGCGCGAAACTGACGTCGCCCTGAATGTGGCTGAGACGTGCCACACGGCCCGAAGGATCGGCATAGGCCGCAAACGAAGCCGGCGCCGCAGCCAGTGCAAATGCAGCGAGCGCCAGAGCGCAGATCCGCGAAGGGAATGTTCTGTACGGTTTCATTTCGGCCTCCGATCAGGTCTTGCTGCGGACCATCACCAGGACCAGTCCAGCCACAATCGAGCCGGCGCCAAGCCAGACCGGAACGTTCACGGTCTCCTTCTCGGTGATGGTCAGCGCCACCGGGCCGATGCTGGTCTCGTGGCTGTCCTTGGTGTAGGTGAAACTGCCGTAGGCGAGGCCGATGGCCCCGGCGACGATGAGGACGATGCCGACAAGCGTGAGGGGTTTCATGGCGATGCTCCGGTGGATGCTGAGGGCAGGGGTGGCGCGTGATTGCGCGCCAGGATCAAAGCCGCCCGCGCCGTCCCATCAACAGGGAGACGACGAACAGGACGATGAAGATCAGGAACAGAACCTTGGCGATGCCCACGGCTGGACCGGCGATGCCGCCGAAACCGAGCACGCCGGCGATCAGCGCGATGACAAGAAAGATGACGGCGTAGTGCAGCATGGCGGGAGCTCCATTGCGGTAGTGGGCAGACCACGGCGCAAGGCGCGACGTGGCGATTCGTGCCTCAGTCCGGGTGTCGCGACGAGAGCGATCGAAGGGTCTTTCGGCACTCGCACGGGCGCTTTCCTGAAGCACCTGCCACGTTACGTTTCCTCGGGCGCGGCGTCGGTGCGATAGCACACATGCGGCGCCGTCGTGGTGGCGGCAGTTCAGAACTCGAACTGCACCCGTCTGCCCTGCTCGAAGTAGCTGAAACGGTCCGCCATGGGCGCCTGGCCGGGGCCCTCGCAGCGCATGGTGAAAGTCACCGTGTCGCCGCGCTGGCGCAGCTCATTGAGGCGCTCGAGCGCCAGTTCGTAGCGGCTCTTGCCGAACACGCCGCCCAGCTTCGAGACCACTGCCTGCGCCGGCAGCCGGACAGCGATGGTGCGCGAGCCGTCGTAGCCGTCCCACAACACCACGGTCTCGCGCGAAGCGCTGTTGATCTGTGCGTCGACCGAGAAGCGATCGCCCTTGCGCTTGCAGGCATCGCTGATGACGCGGTCGAGCTGGGCTTCCTGCACCGGCCGGTAGGAGGTACCACTGCAAGCGACGACGAATACCAGCAGCAACAGGACGAGACGACTCATGCGCTGCTCGGCAATCGCAGGTGCGACCAGCACGACGGCGACTCCATGCCGGAGACCGACGCGGCCACGGACCCATGGAAATGGAGGTTCATGCAGGCACTGTCTCCCGGATCGCAACCCCGCTTCTGTGCGCTGCCACACACTGTGCAACCTGAGTCCCTCCGGCGCTATCGCTGGGTGGTGCAGCGCACCGACAGTTCCGGCCCGATCCCCGCACGCTGGCTCAGCACCGACGTTGCGGACGGACGCACCGGCAACGTCGCCGGAGCCGCCGCCACGATTCGCGGGCGTGGGAGCAAGCAATGAACTGGGATATCGCGCAAGGCAACTGGAAGCAGTTCAAGGGCAAGGTCAGGACCCAATGGGGCAAGCTGACCGACGACCAGCTCGACGTCATCGCCGGCCGGCGCATCGAACTCGCCGGACGGATCCAGGAGGCCTACGGGCTGACCCAGGAAGAAGCGGAGAAGCAGATCGCGGAGTTCGAGAAGCTCAACCCGAGCTGATCCGCCGCGTGCAGCGGGCGGCCGAATGCGGCCGTCCGCTGCGTCGATGCCGCGACGGCGTCAGCGCCGCTGAGTCGGGTTGACGCGCACCGGCATCGGGCGTCCTGCGGCATCGCCATTCGGGGGCTCGCCTGTGTGCGGCGTCGTACCGACGCAGGCGCCGCTTGCATGCCATGGTCCCCAGCGAATCGGATGCATCCGCAAAGGGAGTCGCACCCCCGTGCTCCGCCGCTTGCAGGCGCCACGACCACCACCGAATCGCCCGGAGCACACCATGATCGCCCTTCGACCGAGATCGAGTTTCTCCCTGCTTGCCCTGCTCATGGCCATCGCCATGCTCGGCGCCTGCGCATCCACCGCCCATACCGCCGGCACCGGCGAGTACATCGACGACACCGTGATCACGACCAAGGTCAAGTACGAAATCTTCAACGACCCTGACCTGAAGTCCTCGGAGATCAATGTCGAGACCTTCAAGGGCCGCGTCCAGCTCAGCGGCTTCGTGAATTCCCAGGCCGACATCAATCGCGCGGTGGCGCTGACGCGCACCGTGGCGGGCGTGAAGTCGGTCAGCAACGACATGAAGCTCAAGTGAGCTGACCCCGGGGGCTTGAGGCCGGTGGTTCGAGACAGCCCCGGATCCGGCTGCGCCGGACCCGGGGCTTCCTCACCACGAACGGGCAAGGTAGTTTCGAACAGCAAGCCCGCATCAAGAACCGGCCGGTCGCCGATGCACAGCCGGCCACCGGCCCCTCCGCCACCGTTCGCGGTGCGATTCCCGGCCACCGTTCACAGTGAGGAGGGTCACCGTTCGCGGTGAGGAGGTGCCGAAGGCACCGTCTCGAACCGCCACGACCCCCTTGACGCTGGTCTCGAACCCCGACCACCGTTCGCGGTGAGGAGGCGCCGAAGGCGCCGTCTCGAACCGCCAACGCACCGCACATGAACCCAACTTGAAGTTCCCCATGACGGACCTTTGCAATCCGGCCGCCCACCCCCATACTGTGTCCCGTCAGCGACATCGTGTGACCCGGGGGCGATCGGCTTCGACGGGGATATCGAAATCGCCTGATGCATGCCGAGGGGGTCGCTTTCCTCGTAAATCCAGCGGCAAAAAAGCTAGTTGCGAACGACGACAACTACGCTCTCGCCGCCTAAGTAGGCGAGACCGGTCCCCATCGATGCCTGTGGCGGTGGATCGGCCGGTCATATACACAGGATCGCTTCGGCGCTGCCGCCTGTCGGCTCCGGGTTAAATCAAGCAGGCTGGTCCCCAGGTGCGCTTCGCACGTCGTGTTGCCCGGGGATGAGATCAAACGGCGAGCTAAGCATGTAGATTCGGGGACGTAGGATCTTCGGACGCGGGTTCAATTCCCGCCGCCTCCACCAAAACCAAGGGCCTGGATAGTTTCCAGGCCCTTTTTCTTTGCGTGCATCCCCGCGTGGCGCGGGGTTCCGGACGCGTGTCCTGCGGGTGCCATCGCGCCCGGATGCGCAGAAACGGCCCGTTTCCCGGCCAACCCGGTCTTTCATCTCTGTTTGCCCTGCGCGTGGTCGCAAGGACGAACCCTATATTTTACAAGGGCTTGACACGGCATTTCTGCGGTCAACCATGGTCACCGGGCGCCCATCCAAACTCGCCATAGTTAGTTCGTTGTACTAACATTGCGTCAGTTGCACTAACACTTCGAGATCAGCCATGACTGCCCCTACCTCTTCAGCGACGCGTACCGCCCGCCTGGGATTGCGCGCCACGCCCGAGCAGGAAGCCGTCCTGCGCCGTGCCGCCGACGTGGCGCACAAGACGCTGACGGATTTCATTCTCGACAGCGCCTGCCAGGCCGCCGAGCAAACCCTGCTCGACCAACGCTTGTTCATGGTCTCGGGAAGTCAGTATCAGGCCCTGATGGATCTGCTCGAACAGCCCGAACAGGCGAACGAGGGACTGCGCGATCTGTTCTCGCGGAAGGCCCCTTGGGAGAAGGCGTGAGCTTGATCGGCCCAGAGCCGCTCGGGGCACATCACCGACTCGAAGGCTTCGATTGCGGCAAACCGACGCTCAATGACTGGCTGCTGCGCCATGCCCGACAGGCGCAAGGCAGCGGCTCTGCCAAGACCTTCGTCGTCAGCGAGGATGATCGCGTCGCCGGTTACTTCAGCCTGACCGTCGGCCAGATCGACACGCTCGATGCGCCGGAGCGCATTCGCAAGGGCATGGGGCAGTATCCGATCCCCGTCGTGATTCTTGCCCGGCTGGCAGTCAGTCGCCAGGACCAGGGCCGAGGTATCGGCATCGGTCTGTTGCAGGATGCCATCCGCCGCACCGTGCTGATTGCCGAGCAGGCTGGCATCCGGGCGATGCTGACCCACCGCATGGATGAGGAAGCGGCGCGGTTCTACTCCCGCTTCGGCTTCATCGCCTCACCGCTGCGCGAGCAACAGCTTTTGCTGCTGCTCAAGGATGCCCGCCGCTGGGTCTTGTGATCCGGCGTCAAGTATCGAACCCGTCGACGACCCGCCGCTGTTCGATCCGGAACGATCCAGCTCTGCCTTCGTGCACCAGGCCGAGCACGTCTCGATAGAAGTCGACGGACTTTGCCTGGTCGCTCACTCGCAGCACGGTGTGATCCAGCACGATCATGTCGGTCTCCACGACATCAGGCCCTCAGGCCGCCTTGCGCGCGATGCCGATCCCGCGGATCGTGGCGCCGGCCGCGCGCAGCGCGTTGTCGCGGCCCTCGGGACCCTTGGCCACGCCCTCGGCGCGGATGAAGCGCACGTCCTCGATGCCCATCATCCGGAAAGCGGTAGCCAGCAGGCTTTCCTGGTGATCCATGGCAGATGCCGGTCCGCTCGAGTAGACGCCGCCGCGCGCCGAGGCGACGATCACCTGTTTGCCGCCCGCAAGGCCAACCGGCCCATCGGCAGTGTAACGGAAGGTTGCCCCGGCCTTGAGCACGCGATCCAGCCATGCCTTGAGCGGACTGGGGATGCTGAAGTTGTACATGGGTGCGCCGATCACCACGATGTCCGCGGCCAGGAACTCTGCCAGCAGGTCGCGGGAGCGGGCGATCTCGCGCAGCGTCGGCCCGTCCGCCTCATCGCCATCGCGCTCGGCCCCGGCGAAGATCTCGGCGGTCAGGTGCGCGGGAGGATCGCTTGCCAGATCGCGGTAGCTCACGTCGATGTCGCGGCGCGTCTTCCGCACCTGCTCGACGATGCGCGCGGAAAGCTGGCGCGACACGGAGCCCTCGCGCACAAGTCCGGAATCGATATGCAGAAGTTTCATGGGGTTGGCCTCGCTTGCTGGTCTGGCATTCACCATAAGACCTTCCCACTTGTGTAACTAGTCCGTATACACGAGAATCATTGTTCCATTCATGGAACACTACTTGACTACCCGCCATGCATGACCTGAACGACATGCTCTACTTTGCGCGAGTCATCGAGGAGGGTGGCTTCTCCGCGGCAGCGCGAACGCTGGGCATTCCCAAGTCCACCCTGAGCCGTCGCGTCTCACGCCTGGAGGAAGAACTGGGCGTTCGCCTGATTCACCGCAGCACGCGTAGCCTGACACTCACCGACATCGGTCGTGAATTCATGCACCACTGCGAATCCGCCATTGCCGCCGCCGAGGCCGCGCGCGATGCCGTGGCGCAAGCGCAGCGGTCGCCGCGCGGTCGCGTGCGGATGACTGCACCGATGGACGTCAGCCGCACGCTGCTGGCACGCGCCCTGCCCGAGTTCATGACGGGATGCTCCGAGGTGGTGGTCGAACTGGAAGCCACCAATCGCAGGGTCAACCTGGTCGATGAGGGAATCGACGTGGCGTTGCGCGTGCGCCCCACCATCGAGGACTCCTCGCTGGTGGTTCGACCATTCGCCATCAGCCCTGCGGTGCTGGTAGCCGCACCGGCGCTCATCGCCAGTCTCGGTACGCCTTCACATCCGCGCGACCTGGCCGACTGGCCGAGCCTTTCCCTGGCGTTCGCCGATGGCCGCCACCGCTGGAAGCTGCACGGTCCCGACGGTGACACCATCACCATCGCCCACACGCCGCGCCTGATTACGGATGACATGTCGGTCCTGCGTGATGCCGCTGTGGCCGGAGTCGGTCTGGTTTCGCTGCCCGCCTTCGTCGGATACCCCGCGGTACAGGAAGGATTGCTTGACGTGGTGCTCCCCGACTGGACGCTTCCGCACGGGCGGATGCACATCGTCTACCCGCACCGACGCGGCCTGCTACCGGCCGTTCGCCACCTCGTCGACTTTCTCGCCGGGCGACTGCCTGGAATCGCCGAGGAACTGGGGGTGACTTGCACCGCTCAGGTGCAGCGTTCTTCCTGACCCGGATGTGTCACGAGCCTTATGCTGGGGCCGCCCATCTTCGCGGTGGATGGACCTGGTCGCGGCATCGGATGCAGTGAGCTGGAAACGGTCGCGCAGGAGCTGCGCTCCTGCGGGCCCGGCCTCGGCAGGAGCCCACCTTGTGGGCGACACGGGCGCGGCATCGAAACCACGGGCCAGTCGCGCACAGGGTGCGCTCCGGGGCGCGGCCTCCGCAGGAACACGGTTCCAGGCAACCGGGGCGTGGCTGTGAAACGATGGGATGGTCGCGCACCAGTGCGCTCTACGGTGGTCCGCAGTTTTGTCCCAGCATCGAGGTCAGGCGCACCAGGTCCAGGCTGCCGCTGCCGAAGCCGGTCTGCACGCTGTGCCACTCGATGCGGGCGCTGTCCGGGCCGGTGGCGGTGAACAGGACCGTACCCCATGGACGTCGCTCCACCTGCGCCGGGTCGAAGGCGGGCGGGAATTGCGCACCATCGGCGCTGATCAGGTCGACCACGGCGCTGTCGCCCTGCACCGGTCCGCTGCCGATCATCCAGCGCTGCGCGCCGTCCTGGTAGGCGTACCAGACCAGCAGCAGGTTGCGCTGGTCGCCTTCGCCCAGCACCTGCACCTGCAAGCCGTGGCCATCCTCGGCGGGTTGGAACCAGGTGCCGCTGTGGCACGACATCAGGCCCTGCGTCGGGCCGCCATCTGCTGGCTGCGCCAGACGCACCAGCGGCATGCTGCCGGCGCCGAAGCCGGGATGATGGCTGGTCCAGATCACCTGGCCGTGATCGCGGTCGCTGAAGCGAAACTCGGCCTCGCCCCAGTCGATGCGTTCCACCTGGGATGGATCGAACTGCGGCGGAAATCCACCGCCACGGGTGATCTGCAGGGGCACGCGCACCACCTCGTCCTCGGCGATACCGACTCCGATCAGCCATACCGGCTGGCCGTCGACATAGGTATACCAGGTGGCCAGCACGGCGAGCACACCGTCCGATTCGATGGCCTCCAGCAACCAGCCATGGCCGTCCTGTTCGGGATCGAAGAAGGTGCCGGAAAGCCCGGCATCGATGACGTGCGTCGGTGCACCGGTCAGATCCGCCATCGGCACGCGCCACACGCCGCGACCGTAGGTGAATGCGTGCAACAGCGGGCCACCCGGCGCCTCGTCGGCCACCGCCAGCCGTTCCACGATGACGTTGGCGAATCCGCTGTTCTCGCGCGCCCAGCTTTGCCCACCATTCACGGTGACGAAGATGCCGATGTCGGTGGCCACATACAGGAGATCGCGGTTGTCCGGATGGATCGCGATGTCGTGCACGGGAACATCCGGCAGGCGCCCGCTGCCGGTGCCGTCGATGGCTGTCCAGGTGGCACCGGCATCATCGCTTCGCCATACGTGATCGCCGCCGAAGGTCGAATAGGTGGCGAATGCGATCGCGGCATCGCGCAGGTCGAAGCGCAGCGACGACACCCAGCCAGCGCGCGGCGAAACGCTCTCCAGTGTGGTCGCGGCATGGGTCGATCCGGCTTGGGTACTGCGGTAGATGCCAATGCGGTTGCCCGCCAGCAGGTGCCGGTTGTCCACCGGCGATACGTCGATCGCGGAGATGCGATGGCTGAAACTGGTACCAAGCACCGCGCTGGCAGGTTCCCAGTTGCGACCCTGGTTGTTGGTGCGCCAGACCCGCGTACCTCCCGCGTAAAGACGCGCGGGCATGCGCCGGTCCAGCACGTAGGGCATGATGAAGATGGGCGTGTCCTGGATGCCGTTGCTGGCCCACTCGAAACTGGCGCCGCCATCGACCGAGCGGCGAATGGCGACGTTCTGCGAACTGGCGTAGATGACGTTGTTGTCGCCGGGATCGATGGCCACGCTGGCGCCGTCTCCACCGAGGATGTGCGTCCATCTGCGCTCAGGGAATCCTTCGCGCCAGAGCAGCGTCCCGTTGTCCTGCAGTCCGCCCATCAGCATGGTGCCGCTGGCATTGGTGGTGCCGGTGTAGTACTGGGTGGTGCCCAGCCCGGAGACGATCTCCTGCCAGGGCGGCGTCGGATGGCCGGTGCCCAGGCAGGATGCGTGCGTGCCGCGCCGGATCTCCGCGGTGTCGTCATGGGTGACGGCAATACCGCCGTCGGTGGCCACGTACAGGGCATCGTGACCCTGACCGTACAAGGGATGGAACGCCAGCACGTGCATGTCGGCGTGCACGTAGCTCGACGTGTTCTTCGGCCACCACTCCGATGCCTTGCCGAAGGTTCGAGCGCCGTTGTCGGAACGGTACAGTTCCATGCCGCCCACCCATACCACGTCCGCATCCAGTGGATGCACGGCGATGGCCATGTTGTACCAGCCGGCCCCGTAGATGAAGCTGCCCTGGTTGCACACCACGTGGTCGAAACCGTAGGCATAGCTCAGCATGAAGGTCGACAAGCGGTCGGCCGAACTGTTGCGCAGCCTTGCATCCCAGCTGCGACCACCGTCGTCGGAGCGGAAGACCGCGTGCAGGCCGTTGTCGTAGTCGCCGTGGCCGTTGCCATTGCGATCGAAACCGGGAACCGTGCTGGCACTCAAGGCATAGACGATCGACGGATTCGACGGCGCCACCGCAAGCTCGGTGCGGCCCATGCCCGGCTCGCTCAGGACCAGTTGCCACTGCGGCACCGGGTGCTCCGCACGCTCGCTGAGGAACACCGACGCCGGACAGGGACCTGAGCAGGCCGGCGGCAGAAGCGTGCCCGGCAGCCAATAGCGATCATCGGTGGAGCGCGAGGCGCACGTCGCCAGCAGATGATCGCCGGGATGTCCCGGCAGAAGCGTGAGGTCGGTGCAGCCCTCGTAGAGAAGCTGCCCATGCTCGTCGGTGGGCCTGAGCACCTGGACGAAACTGCGTCCACGGTCGTCGGAACGCCAGACGCCGGTGTTGGTGGCGGCATACAGCCTGCGGTGGTCGTGATGGCTTATGACGATATCGGATACGTAGCGGAAGTCCGGCCCCTGGGTAGCCAGAAGCTGTGGCCAGGTGCGGCCACCGTCGGTGGATCGCAGAATGCCGCGGCCCCACATGGCGGCGTAGGGCCGCTCGCTGTTGCGGTAGAGTTCGCCGGTGCCGGCGTAGATGGTGTCGGGCTCGACCGGGTCGATGGCCAGGGCACCGATGTTGATGTTGACCGCGTCGTCGGACAGCGCGCGCCAATGGTGGCCGCTGTCGGTGCTCTCCCAGACGCCGCCGGAAACGCCTCCGGTGAGCATGCGCGAGGGATCGCGAGGATCGAAGGCCAGGGCACGCATGCGCCCGGCCACATTGACCGGCCCCAGCCATTCCCAGCCCCCGGCTACCGCCTTGTGCCGGTGTACGAATCGAGCGGATTTGCTGTCGAACAGGGGCAGCGCCGCAGCCTGCGCTTCCGCCTTTGCATACATCGCCGGATCGAGCTCGATGGCACCCACAGGCAAGCGTTTGGCGAGGTGCAGCGCGGCACGCTCACCCGGCGAATCCGGTCGCTTGCGTGGCGGTGGCTGCAAGGTCTGCGCCGACCCGGACATGGCCGGCATGTCCGTCTCGATGACCGTCGGTCCTGCGCACGCGACCAGGATCAGGACGAGGACGAGAATGGAAATCAGGCTGTAGCGATTCACGCGTGCTCCCCGGGGATCTGTCTGCTCAGGAAGTCGAGCGGAAAGCCATTCTGCGTCATGGACGCGTCCCCAGGCAAAATAGCAGGCAAAGCAAAGGCCGCCCGATGGCGGCCTTGCAGGGTATTGCCAAGTTGCTGTTTTCGTTCCGAAAAAATGGCGTCCCCACGGGGATTCGAACCCCGGTCGCCACCGTGAAAGGGTGGTGTCCTAGGCCTCTAGACGATGGGGACGCACTAGACGAGGAGTGCTAAGACGCTGTTTTCGTTGTTGTAATCCGTTGGTGGAGCCAGTCGGGATCGAACCGACGACCTCTACAATGCCATTGTAGCGCTCTCCCAGCTGAGCTATGGCCCCA
>DAOMOD010000016.1:0-32947 GCA_035444205.1 Lysobacteraceae bacterium | reverse complement strand
ACGGCTTCGAGCCTGCCCCCTCCCTACCCTCCCCCGCAAGCGGGGGAGGAAAAAGAAAAGGGACCGCAAGCGGGGGAGGAAAAAGAAAAGGGGACTGCAAGCGGGGGAGGAAAAAGGACCGGATTCGGCTACGCTGCGTTCACACTCAATGGCAGCCAACCAGCATGGATCCCCTCACCCACGTTCCCACCCTCGACGACATCCGCGGCGCCGCGCTGCGCATCGCGCCGCATGCGCACCATACGCCGGTGCTGACCTCGCGCACGCTGGAGAAGCTGGCCGGCTGCGAGATCTACTTCAAGTGCGAGAGCTTCCAGCGGGCCGGCGCGTTCAAGTTTCGCGGCGCCTGCAACGCAGTGTTCTCTCTCGGCGACGAGGAAGCTGCGCGTGGCGTCGTGACACAAAGCTCGGGCAACCATGGTGCGGCCATCGCACTGGCCTGCCGCCTGCGCGGCATCCCCGCTACCGTAGTGGTTCCGCAAGGCGCTTCCAGGGCGAAGCTTGCGGCGATCCGCGAGTACGGCGGTGAGATCGTTCCTTGCGGGGCCACGCAGGCCAGCCGCGACGAAGTCGTGCGCGAGGTACTCGCGCGCAACGCGGGCGTGTACGTGCATCCGTTCAACGATGCCCGCGTCATCGCCGGACAGGGCACGGCTACGCTGGAGCTGATGGAGGACGTACCTGGCCTCGACATCGTCATTGCGCCGGTGTCGGGCGGCGGTCTTTTGTCCGGCGCCTGCCTGGCGGCGCACGGGCTCGACCCGGCGCTAGATGTGCTGGGGGCAGAACCGGAAGGCGCGGCCGACGCGCACGAATCGCTGAAGCGTGGCGAGCGTGTCGCCGGCTGGACCATGAACACCCTGTGTGACGGCCTCCGCGCCGAACTCGGTCCGCTCACCTTCGCCATCCTCCGGGAGCACGTGAAGGACATCCTGCTGGCCTCCGATGACGAGACCATCGCGGCCATGCGGCTTGTATTCGAGCGCCTCAAGGCGGTCGTCGAGCCTTCCTCGGCGGTGCCGCTCGCTGCCATCCTGCGCTATCCGGACCGCTTCGCCGGCAAGCGTGTCGGCGTGATCCTGTCCGGCGGCAACGTGGATCTCGATGCCCTGCCCTGGCGCTGACGCGAAGACGCACATCGCCCTCCGAATGCCGCTGGCCAGGATCAGCGACAGGTTTCCACATCCCTCGCGAACAACATCGCGGGATCGCGGAAAGCCTTGAATTCGAGTGCGTTTCCGCTCGGGTCGCGCACGAAAAAGGTGCCCTGCTCGCCGACCCTGCCCTGGAAGCGGACGGTGGGCTCCACCAGGAAGGGCACCGCTGCGGCCCTGAGTCGTCCTGTCATTGCCTCCCAGGCGTCCCAGGCCAGCACCAGACCGAAGTGGAAGGCAGGAATCTGCTCGCCATCGACCGGGTTCCGGAACGCCTCGCCAAGGGCCGAGGCCGGCACGAGGTGCGCCACAATCTGGTGGCCGTGCAGGTCGAAGTCGATCCAGTGCTCCGATTCGCGCCCGAGGCCGCAGCCGAGCACGTCGACGTAGAAGCGCCGGGACGCCTCGAGGTCGGTGACGGGAAAGGCGAGGTGGAAGGGCGGCATGGATCGACGGCGGGGTCGGCGGGCGAAGTTTGCAGTCTGCCCGCACCTGTGGCATCAGGAAAGCCCTTCCAACCGGTCCTCTCCCATGCACCTGCCTATTCTCGCCTGCCTGACTGCCCTGGCCGTGTCCGCCACCGCCATGTCCGCCACCGACTCCCTCCAGGACGACTGGTGGGCCGCCATGAACGCCCTCTGCGGCAAGGCCTTCGCCGGCGAATTGCGCTACGCACCGCCCGGCGACACCACCTTCGAGGGCAAGGCGCTGGTGATGCACGTAAAGAGCTGCGATCCGGAGCGCCTGCGCATCCCCTTCGTCGTTGGCGATGACCGCTCGCGCACCTGGGTGCTGACCCGCGCCGACAGCCGCATCATGCTGAAGCACGACCATCGCCATGCCGACGGTTCGTCGGATGAGATCACGATGTACGGCGGCACTACGCCCAATCCGGGCAGCGCACGGGCACAGATCTTCCCCGCCGACGACGAGACGGTGGCAGTGCTGCCGAACGGCTATCCCAACGTGTGGATGATGTCGATCGACCCCGGCGTGAGCTTCACCTACTTCGTGCAGCGGCTGAACACCGAACGCGCCTTCCACGTGGTGTTCGATCTGACGCGCGAAGTCGAGGCGCCGCAGGCGCCCTGGGGCTGGGAGGACTGACGGTCACCGGTTGAAGTGCAGGCGTGGCGAAAACCGCGATCGGCGGCTGCCATCGAATCGGGCATCGCGGCTGAAGCCTGTCCTGAGCCCCGTCGAAGGGCCGCTCCTATGGATGGGCTGCCACCGTGTGGGAGCGCGCATTTGCCTCGCCGCGTGTTCGCTTCGATGTCGCGCCCTTGTCGCCCACAAGGTGGGCTCCTACAGGGCTAGCCCGCACTTCTCACAACCGTCCGTCGCGAGGGCGGCTGAGACGCCGCTGCAGCGTGCGCCACAGCGAGCGTATCGGCGTCCGCAGTAGGAGGGTTGTGAGAAATGCGGGCTAGGTTCTACGCCAGGGCGCGCACCGCCTCGACCACTCGTTCCGGGGTGAAGCCGAAATGGTGGAAGAGCTCGTCGCCCGGTGCCGAGGCGCCGAAGCGATCGATGCCGATCACGCTGCCGTCGAGGCCCACGTAGCGATACCAGTAGTCGCTGACTCCGGCCTCGATGGCCACGCGCCGGCGGCACCAGGACGGCAGCACGCCTTCGCGGTATTCGAGCGGCTGCGCGTCGAACACGCTGGGGCATGGCATCGACACCACGCGCACGCCAAGACCCTCGGCCTGAAGCCGGCGCGCCGCTTCCATGGCCAGCTCCACTTCGGAACCGGTGGCGATGACGATCGCCTCGACCTTGGCGTCCTGCGGATCGAGCAGAATGTAGCCGCCGCGCTGGATATCGCCGAGCTGCGCTTGCTCGCGCGGCTGGCAGACCAGGTTCTGGCGGGTGAACACCAGGCAGGTGGGCGCATCGCGGCGCTCGATGGCACGCTTCCAGGCCACCGCCGATTCCACCGCGTCGCAGGGCCGCCAAACCTCGTTGCCGGGAATGAAGCGCAGCGAGGCGAGGTGCTCGACCGGTTGATGGGTGGGGCCGTCCTCGCCCAGGCCAATGGAATCGTGGGTATAGACGTGGATGGCGGCGGCCGGTATCAGCGCGCCCATGCGCACGGCGTTGCGCGCATAGTCGGAGAACACCAGGAAGGTGGCATCGTAGGGAACGAAACCGCCGTGCAGGGCGAGCCCGTTGCTGATGGCGCTCATGCCGAACTCGCGCACGCCGTAGTAGACGTAGTTGCCGCGCGCAGGATCGACGTTTACATCGACCGAACCCTTCCAAAGGGTCAGGTTGGAATGGGCCAGATCCGCGGAGCCGCCGATCAGTTCCGGCAGCAGCGGACCATAGGCTTCCAGCGCCTGCTGCGAGGCCTTGCGGCTGGCCACCTTGGGCAGCTTGGCCTGCACTTCGGCAATGAAGGCGGAGGCGGCACGGTCGAAGTCTTCGGGCAGCGCGCCGCGGATGCGGCGGTCGAGTTCCGCGGCAAGCTCGGGGTACTCCCTGGTGTAACGATCGAACTGCGCCTGCCAGTCGGTCTCAAGTGCGCTGCCGCGTTCCGTGGCGTCCCAGGCCTCCTGGATGTCACCGGGGATCTCGAACGGCGGGTGCCGCCAGCCCAGGGTTTCACGTGCCGCAGCCACCTCGTCGGCGCCGAGCGGGGCGCCGTGGGTGGATTCCTTGCCCTGCTTGTTGGGCGCGCCGTAGCCGATCACTGTCTTGCAGCAGATCAGCGCCGGCTGGTCCTCCTGCGCCTGCGCGGTGACAATGGCGGCCTTGATCGCCTCGGGATTGTGGCCGTCCACCTCGGGAATCACCTGCCAGCCGTAGGCCTCGAAGCGCTTGACGGTGTCATCGGTGAACCAGCCAGGAACCTCGCCGTCGATGGAGATGTTGTTGTCGTCGTAGAAGACGATCAGCTTGCCGAGCCTCAGCGTGCCGGCCAGCGAGCACACTTCGTGCGAGATACCTTCCATCAGGCAGCCATCCCCGGCGAAGGCATAGGTGTGGTGGTCGATGATTTCGTAGCCGGGTCGGTTGTAGCGTGCCGCCAGCAACTTCTCGGCCAGCGCCATGCCGACGGCATTGGCCAGGCCCTGGCCAAGCGGGCCGGTGGTAGTCTCCACACCCGGCGTTTCCGCGGCCTCCGGATGGCCCGCGGTCTTCGAATGAAGCTGTCGGAATCGCTTCAGCTCCTGCATCGGCAGATCGTAGCCGGTGAGATGCAGCAGGCCGTACAGCAGCATCGAACCATGCCCGTTGGAAAGCACGAACCGGTCGCGGTTGAACCATTTCGGATCGCGCGGACTGTGCCGCATGAAGTCGTTCCACAAGACCTCGGCGATATCGGCCATGCCCATCGGCATGCCGGGATGACCGGAATTGGCCGCCTGGACGGCGTCCATGGCGAGGGCACGAAGGGCGTTGGCGAGATCGCGGCGACTGGGCATGGGGACGGGAACCGACAGGAGGCGAAAGCGGCGCGCATTGTCCCCCAGGGGGGCCGCAATGCCAACCACGACGCAGCCCCCGGTATCCGGCGTGCGACTGGCATTGCGTTCGCGTAAGCGCGTTCATTCTCCATTCAAGCGCATTTCCTAGAATGGCACCCGTGGTCGCGGCACCGGGAGGCTCCCCCTCTCCCCGACTCCCGCTGCAGCAAACGCGCCACCCCCAAGGGCCCGCTTCGCGGGCCCTTTCTTTTTGGCTACGAACGTCAACGGCACGACGGAAAGCCCCCAGGGTTCAAGGCCGGCGTAGCGCGGAGCTTGCTCCGCTCAGGGGCGCATCGATGTGCCGATGGGGGATGGTGCCGAGCGAGCTCGGCACTACAAGGGCGTCGAACGCTTGAGGGTTGTGAGAAATGCAGGGTATTCAGTCGCGCTGCGGCCACAGCGGTGGCAGCACGCTTTCGGTTCGCCTGGCCGACACAGCCTCGGCGTCCAATGTGGGGCCATCGGCGAAGGCGTTCGCGAGTTCGCGCCAGTTGGATTCCGACAACTCGCCACCCGGCCCGTAACGCCCCTGTTCCAGTGCGGCGAGTGCGCTGCGCTGGGCGTCGTCCGCCAGGCGCAGGCGCAGCTCGCCCAGATGCCGCACCGCCGGATCTTCCGCTCGCGACCAGGCGAGCAGCGCCGACAAGGCTCCACCAGCGTCGGCCCGATGCACCGCGCGTCGAAAGGCTTCGCGTGACGGTCCGGGATCGGCACCCGCGCCCGGCATCGCTGGTTCAGCGCCAGTCCGCGACGCCCTTGCCGTCCACCACCAGCCACCCATGGTCGCCAGCCACAAACCGCCCAGCCCGAGACTGATCCACGGCCACAGGCCGGGGGTCGGGACCGACGGCGCGCCGCTGTCGTCGACAGCGATTCCAACCGGGATGTCCTGCGCCGGAATGGCAGCAGTGCCGGCGGTCGCCGCGCCTACGGTCACCGTGCGCATGGGCAGCACCGCCTCACGCGCCTGATCCGTCTGCACATCCCACCAGGAGATACGCATTTCCGGCAGGACCAGTTCCCCCGGCTCGCCCGGAACGATGGCGAAGCGATACTCGCGTTCGGCACTCGGCCAACCGCCGGACTCGCGGCCGTGGCCGACCGGACGATCGGCGTAGATCTGCGCGCCCGCCAACTCGGGATGCACCAGTTCAGGCAACTGGTCCAGTGAGAGACCCTCGACCAACAGGCGCACACTGCGGGTGAGCGGCTCGCCGACCCGCGCCGAAGACGGATCCGGGCCAAGTTCATCCTCGATATGCACGGATCGCGCCGGCAACCAGTCGCCGCGCGCGGCGGCCGGTCGTGGCCGCACATTCAGGGACTGCGGCGGTGTACGCGCCGACACCCGCACGCCGGGATCCATCAGACTGCGCCGCGTACCCTGGCGCAGCGCGCGCCCGTGGAACTGGGCGGGCCCGATGCGCACCTCGCCGGAACGTTCCGGGCGCAGACTGAACACGCGCTCCACCACCTGGTAACGGCGCCCGTGACGCTCGGCGGCGTAGTTGCGGTCCTGGCCGAGGCGGGTCATGGCGGCGTCTTCCACTTCCGGCTCGCGCAGGTTGCCCTCGGTCAGGCCGACTGCGTAGTAAAGACGCACCACCATCTGTACCGGCTGCTGCACATAAGGGTCGCGCGGCTCGATGTCGAGTTCAAGGAACACATCCTCGCCATTGCCGGCGGCGACGTCAGTCGCCGCGGTCACCGTCAGGGTCAGTGGCGTCGTGGCGTGCACACCCACCGGGATGGGCGGGATGCGCAGGATGCCGGCCCTGCGCGGTTCCAGTTCGACGGTCCACGTGGTGCGCGCGACGGTCTGTCCGCCGATGATGCTGAAATGGCTGGAGGTGGAGCTTCCGAGCAGATCGAAGTCCACCGCCAGCGGACCGAAATCGGGTGAGGACAGATTCTGTCCCTCGCCCACCACCTGCAGGGTGACTGTCTCACCCAGACGGATCTGCTGGCGGTCGAGGCTGGCCACGGGCGCGGACTGCGCCTGCGCCGGTGCCGGGAGGGTAACGCACAACAGCGCCGCCATCGTCGTCATCGCAAGGGCGAGCAATCCGTTCCGGCTCGTGCAGCGCACAGGCGCGACACCACGCTTCGGTGCGCTGGTCATTGCTTGCGGGTCGATCCCTGCCGTCGTCACCATCATTGACCTCCTTCGGCCTGGCGGCGCCGATGTTCCACCGCGAACTTGCGCCGGAGCAATGCGCCGGGGTCGTCAGGCACCCGGCGCAGCCATTGCTCCACCATCTGCCGCTGTTCCTCGGCCTCGCGGTCCGCGGGGTCGAGTTCTGCCGCCTCCTGTTCCTGCTGGGTCTGCATGGCCTCGTCCAGTTCCCGCGCCAGCGCCTCGGCGGCGCTGTCCATCATGGCCTGGTCGGCTTCGGCAGCCTGGGCAATCTGCTCGTCCTCGCTTTCGCCATCGGGTGGTCCGGCGTTGTCACGCTGCTTGTCGTTCTCATCTTGCGCCGCGTCTCCGCCAGGCTGTTGCTCGCTCTTGCTGCCATCGTCTTCGCTGTCCTCAGGTTCGCCTTCCTCGCCTTGCGAGGGAGCATCGGTATCTTCCTCACGGTCGCCCTTGTCGTCGTCATCGTCCTGGCCGCCGTCCCCGGGCTGCTCGGGTTGCTGTTCCAGCCACTCACGTATCGCCTCCAGATTGGCGCGCGCGTCGTCCAGGCCGGGATCCAGCGCCAGCGCCTCCTCGTACGCTGCGATGGCCTCCTGGTAGCGCCCGCCCATGGCCAGCGCATTGCCGAGGTTGTAGCGGCCACTGGCTCCTTCGACGGCGGCGAATTCCATGGCTGCCGCTTCGTAGTCCTGCTCGCGAAAGGCGGCGCTGCCGCGGCGTGCGGGGTCGGCGGCGAGCGCGCGGGCACGCGCATGGTCGCCCTGTTCCAGCGCGGCGTGCGCCTGCTGCTCCTGGCGCTGCCACAGGTCGCGAAAACCGAAAGCCAGCGCGGGCTGGGGGAGCAACAGCACGATCGCTGCCAGCAGAAGCCCGCGCCGCCATGCGACCAGGGCCAGGGGAAGCAGAGCCAGCGCCAGCCACGGGCCGCGATCGAGATAGCGTTCCACCACCCGCAAGGTCTCGCCCTCGCGACCGGGGCCGCTGCCGCCACCCACCAGATGCATTACATCGCTACGGTCGCCGCGGGCCACGAGAAAAGTGCCGCGACCGGCCCGGGCGAGCGAAGCAAGCTGTGCCGTGTCGAAGCGTGGCAGCAGGATGTTGCCTGCGGCGTCGCGCCGGAAGCCGCCCTCGGGCCGCGGAATCGGCGCGCCTTCGGCGGTACCGAAACCAAGCACGGACACGCGCATGCCCTGTGCCGCCACTTCCGCGGCCGCGTCGATCGCCCGGCTGTCGGCGTGATCGGTCAGCAGCACGATCTCGCCACCCGGGAATCCTGCATCGCGCAGGAGCGCGGCGGCGCGATGCAGAGCCAGGTCGGCGCGCGCGCCCTGCAGTGGCATGAGATCCGGATGCAGCACGTCGAGCTGCACCGCAAGCACATGGCCGTCGTCGGTGAGCGGGGCCACGGTGAAGGCGTCGCCGGCGTACACCACCAGGCCAAGATGCTGGCCGCGACTCTCGGCGATGAGATCGGCCAGCTTGAGGCGTGCGCGGGTGAGTCGATCGGGCCGCAGGTCGCCTGCCAGCATCGTGTCGGACAGCGACAGTACCAGGGCACGCGCCTGGGCGGACTCCATCGCCGGCTCCTCGATGCGTTCCCAGGCGGGACCGGCCAACGCCAGGCAGGCGATGGTCCAGACCACGGCCGTCCACCACCAGGAGCGGCCACGACGCCTTGGCGCCGTGTCGTCGACGAGGTAGGGGAGGAGGTCGGGATCGACCACTCGACGCCAGTCGCCGACATCGCGCGCTGGGCGCGAGCCGAGCCACAGCAGCACCGGCAGCGCCGCCAGCCCGAGCAGCCAGAGCGGGCGCAGGAAATGAAACGCTTCCGGGCTCATGCCGGCAATCCCTCACGCAACTGGCGCACCGCCAGCGCCAGACTGAAAGCCAGGGCCGCCGCGCCCAGTGGCCAGTGAAAGATCTCATGCACCGGCCGATAGGGCTCATCCTCGTGCTCGCTGCTCTCGATCTGGTCGATCTGCGCATAGATCCCGGCCAGGTCGCGGGTGTCGCGGGCACGGAAGTAGCGCCCGCCGGTGCCTTCGGCAATGCGCGTGAGCTGCGCCTCGTCGAAATCCGCCGCCGGTGCCAGCAGGCGCCGGCCGAAGGCGCCCTGGGAGCCGCCGTCCGAGCCCATGCCGATGGTGTGGATGCGCACGTTCTCGATGCGCGCGATCTGGGCCGCGCGCTCGGGATCGAGCTCACCGGCATTGTTGACACCGTCGGTGAGCAGGATCAGGACGCGCTGCTGCTGTGGCCGGTCGCGCAGGTGCTTGACGGCGAGCCCGATGGCATCGCCGATCGCCGTTTCGCGACCGGCAAGCCCGATGAAGGTCTGGTCGAGCTGTTCGCGCACACTGCGGTGGTCATACGTCAGTGGAGTAAGCAGGAAGGCCCGCTGCGCGAACACGATGAGCCCGAGACGGTCGCCGCGGCGGCGTTCGATGAAATCGCCGGCGATCAGCTTGACCGCGGTGAGCCGGTCGACCCGGCGCCCGGCCACCACCATGTCCTCGGCCTGCATGCTGCCGGACAGATCGACCGCCAGCATCAGGTCGCGCCCGCTGCGTGCCTGTTCCTGGACTTCGCCCAGGATCTGGGGCCGCGCGGCTGCGGAGAGCAGCAGGATCCACACCAGCGCCAGCCACAGGCGTCCGCTGGACGCACCGGCACGCCTGCCGCCGCGTGCCTGCCAGCGCTCGGCCACCGCGCAGAAGGACGCCCGCAGTGCTGCACCTTCGCCGGACGCCGCCGGGAGCAGCCAGGCGATCAACCATGGCAGCGGCAGCAGCCAGGCCACCCAGGGCCATGCGAACTCAGGCATGACGCACACCCTGCAACCACGCTTCCAGCCAGTCGCCAGCGGCGGCCACCAGCGCTGCGACGTCGCCTTCGACTTGCGGGCGATACGCCCCATCCTGCAGAAGTTCCGCGGTCTCGGCGTCGAAGGCGTGACTGCCGGTGGCGTTCAGATAGTCGATCCAGGCGCGGCCGGCGAGCGCCGCAGCCGCCGGATCGCTGGCACGCACTGCGCGTCTCAGGAACTCGGAAACCTGGGCGATCGCCCGTGCCTGCGGCAGCCCGGCGGCCTCCCGTGCCATCGTGGCGTAGGCACGGCGTACGCCACGTCGCCAGCGATTCCGTTCCTGCCAGGCGCGCATACGGGGCACCAGCCAGATCAGGCCCGCCACCAGCACAAGCCCCAACAGCCACCAGCCCGGTGCCGGCGGCCACCAGCCAGGCTCGGGAGGCACGTGGATGTCGCGCAACTGTGGACCCATGACCGGCAATCAGGCGACCTTGCGCAGGTTGCGCTCCACTCCGGCGAGCAGGCGTCTCAGCGGCGTCACCGGGTCCTCCGCGGCGTCCACATCGACCCAGGGCACGCCGCAGCGCGCGGCGACATCGACGACGCGCTGGTGGATGCCGGAAAAGTGCGCCAGCCAGTTCTCGCGCACGGCGGCCCGGCCAAGGTCGAGTTCCACCTGGTGCTCGCCATCGCCGAGACGATAAAGGCCGGGGGGAGGCGGCGTGCGCTCCAGGGTATCGCTGATCAGGCACAACGCAAAATCGCAATGCTGGCGCAGACGTGCGATCAGTCCTTCGGATCGGGCATCCCAGCTTGCGCCGTCGGTCAGCAAGACGATCCGGGTGCCGGGCCGGGCAATGCGCCGTGCGCGATCGAGGCCCTGCGACAGGCTCTCCTCCGGCAACGACTGCGCTGGGGCACTGGAGTCGGCCAACGCACGCAGGCTGCGCAGTGCGCCGGGTCGGCCACCACGCGGGCGCAGATCGCTGCGGTCGCTGCCGAACGCGAGGAATCCGATACGATCGCCGGCCTCCACCGTATGCCAGGCCAGCAGCGCGCCGAGCTGCGCAGCCTGCACCGACTTGAACCGGATGCGCGTGCCGAAGCGCATGCACGGATTGGTATCCAGCATGAGCAGCACCGGGCGCTCGCGCTCTTCCTCGAACAGCTTGGTGAACGGGCGGCCACTGCGCGCGGTGAGGCGCCAGTCCATGTTGCGGATGTCGTCGCCCGGTGCGTAGGCCCGCGATTCCTGGTAGTCGACGCCGCGGCCACGAAACCGGGATCCATGCATGCCTGTCACCGGCGCGCGGGCGCGTCTGCTGCGCGCCGAACGCAACTCGCCGGTACGCAGCCTGAGGCCGATCAGGGCATCGAGATCCGCAAGGGACCCTCGGGCTTCTACCGCTCCCACCGCTTGCACCTCCACCAGCCGCACTCTCCGTACGCGTGCAAAGCCGGGTATGGACCGTGCGAGACGATGGTTCCGCGATTCAGAATGGCCCGGCCGCTCATGGCAAGGACACCCGCCCCAGCAACTCGGCTACGATGCGGTCGCTGTCGATGCCCTCGGCTTCCGCCTCGAAACTCAGCAGGATGCGGTGGCGCAGCACATCGAACGCGACGGCGTGGATGTCTTCCGGGGCCACGTAATCCCGGCCGAACAGCCAGGCATGGGCACGCGCGCAGCGGTCGAGCGCGATGGTGGCGCGCGGACTCCCACCGTAGGCGATCCAGCGGACAAGGTCGGCGCCGTAGGCGCTCGGGTCGCGGCTGGCCAGCACCAGTTCGACCAGGTAGCGCTCGAGTGGAGCGGCCAGATGCACGTCGAGGATGCAGGCGCGGGCGGCGAACACATCCTTCTGGGAAAGCAGGCACTCGGGTACCTCGGCGGTCACCAGGGTGTCGCGTGCCTGCCCGCGCGCCAGACGCAGGATTTCCAGTTCGGCGATGGCCTTCGGATACCCGATGCGCACATGCATCAGGAAGCGGTCGAGCTGGGCTTCCGGCAACGAATAGGTGCCCTCGTGTTCGATCGGATTCTGGGTAGCCATCACCAGGAACAGGCGCGGCAGCGGATAGGTGACCCGCCCCACCGAGATCTGTCGTTCACCCATGGCCTCGAGCAGGGCCGATTGCACCTTGGCCGGCGCGCGGTTGACCTCGTCGGCGAGGATCAGGTTGTGAAACAGCGGCCCCCGCTGGAACTCGAAGCTGCCGTCCTGGGGGCGATACACCTCGGTACCGGTCAGGTCGGCGGGCAGCAGGTCCGGGGTGAACTGGATACGGTGGAAGTCGCCCTCGATACGCGCGGCGAGTTCCTTGATCGCGGTGGTCTTGGCCAGGCCCGGCGCGCCTTCGACCAGCAGATGGCCGTCAGCAAGCAGGGCGATGATGAGACGGTCGACCAGATCGGCCTGGCCGACGATGCGGTGTCCCAGGGCTTCACGCAGCCTGCGCACGGATTGGCGCAAGGGGGCGGTTTCGGACGGAGTCGCGGCGATGGATGCATCCATGGGTCTTCAAGCTTGAGTGATCGGCGGGGCTGGGACCGCAACCGTGCGCGGAAGTTTTGCCGGGCGCGCCGTGGAAGACCGGAAACCGGCGGGAACGCAGGACCGGAATGGGAATCAGAGCAACTCGGCGAGTGTCCCGGGCTTGCCGATATGATAACCCTGACCGTAGCGCACTCCGAGATCTTCGACGGCCTTGAGGTGCTCGGCCGTCTCGATGCCCTCGGCCACCATCTCGGCCCCCAGGGCGTTGCCGAGGCGTACGATCGACTCGACGATGGCCATGGCGCGTTCCGATTGCAGCATCTCGCGAACGAACACCTGGTCGAGCTTGATCGAATCGAAACTCAGGTGATGGAGGTGGCCGAGGTTCGAGAACCCGGTGCCGAAATCGTCGAGCGCCACCTTGACGCCAAGGGCGCGCAACTGGGCCATGCGCTCGGCAACCTCGATATAGTCGAGTCGCTGGCTCTCGGTGATCTCGATCTTGATATGCCGTGACGCGACACCGGTATCGGCCAGAACTTCGGCCACCTTTTCGACGAATCCTTCCGCCGCAAGCTGGCGCGCGGAAACGTTGACCGCGATGAACTCCGGGCAGCGACCGGCCGCATCCAGGGCCTTGTGCGCCGCACATGCCTCGCGCAGCGCGAATTCGCCCACCGGAACGATCAGCGAGGTTTCCTCGGCGAGGGCGATGAACTCTGCCGGCGACACGTAGCCGCGTTGCGGATGCAGCCAGCGCACCAGGGCCTCGTAACCGGTCACTTGGCCCGCGGGGATATCCAACAGCGGCTGCAGGCGCAGTTCAAGCTGCCCCTCGTTGAGCGCGGACCTCAACTGACTGTCGAGGCGGATCTTGCCGACCGCTCCCAGCGCCTCCTCGAGGCCTGGCGTGGCGGCCAGCGGCACCGCATGCGTACGAACCTGTCCCTTCAGTGTGGCGATGGAGCTGCGGTAGCGCGCCAGCAGTCCCGACATCAGGCTGCGTACGATCGGGTCGGTCTGCGACAGGCGTTCCTGCAACTGGTGACGGTCGACGCTGGTAAGTTCGCAGTCGCTCAGCGCCGTCGCGGTGGCGGTTCGCGGCGCATCGTCCAGCACCGCCATCTCGCCGAACAGATCGCCCGGGCCGAGTTCGCTGAGTACAACGTGGCGACCATCCTTGTCAGTGGCGATCTCGATCCGACCCGATTCGATTACAAAGGCCTGGCCTGGAGGGTCACCCTCCCGGAACAGGGTTTCGCCGCAAGCGATCCTGGTCCTGCTCATGCCTGGCTCCGAACTCCGCCCCGAACTCTCGATCCTTGAACGACCTGGAGGGCGACACCCTGGGTGTCGCCCTCCTTGATCCTGTGAACTTGTCAGCGTGCCGATACTCCGCTACATCTACGGAGGACACTCCGGGCTGAAGCCCGATACATCGATTCCCTGGAAGGACACTGTGGCCGAAGGCGTGCCGGCGGCCGTGGTGAACGTGCAGGTGCCCGAGCCGGGGTTGGGACCGCAGGTATTGAGGTTGGCGGCCACCAGCGCCGTGGTGATGCCGTTCTCGTTGGTGACGCCCGGCCCGGACGAGATGCCAATCGTACCGCCCGACGCGGTGCAGCTGCCCACGATCTGCACGCCCGGCACCGGCGATCCATCGGACGTAATCAGACGCAGGGTCACTGTGCCACCGCTGCCGACGAAAGCGGACGGAGTCGCCTGCAGAATCATCTGGCCGACCACGATATCCACCTCAGCCTGTGCGCCCCCAGCACTGAAGATGACTTGCGCCTCGGTACCCGGGAGCACCCCCGTCGTGGTGACCGCGGCTACCGTGCAGCCACCGGGTCCGGTCGACTCTGCAACGAATCCGGATGGACCGCCCCCGTCGACGCTGCCACTTCCGGTGTCGAGTCCGGAAAAGCCGTACTCGATGAACACACCTGGCACAGGGTTGCTCACGCCATCGTATACGCACACCGTTACGTTGGCCGTGGTGTTTCCCGGAATTGTCGAGGGACTGGCCACCACCGTAAGGGGAGCGATCGCGAAGAAGCGGAGTACTTCGACATCGGCCACCGTCCGCAGCGAGCCGGCGGCTGTCTGCGCCCCGGAGCCCTGGGCCCAGACGATCACATTCTTTCCAACCCGCGATGCCGGATAGGTCATCAGGGTGGTGGCGCGACCGAACTCGTCGGTGGTGGTCGATGTGGCGATATTGCCCTCGATGGCTCGACCGATGGCGTAAGGCAGGACCGCCCCGCTATTGACGCTCACGCCTGTCGTGTCGTTCGGATTGAACCGCTGGGTCACGCGCAGGAGCGTCTGACTGTTGATCTGCTGTACCGTTCGCGCGCTCTCGTGGTCACTGTTGCCAGTAACGTCCTTGCCGAACAGGACCAGCGTATCTCCGGGGCCGGCGCCTCCACCCGCGGTCTGGAAGGCACCGCCCGGAGCGCTGAAGTTGAATCCGCTTTCCTGTGGGTCTCCGTCCACACCGGAAAGGGCGAATTGACCCCCACCGTTCGCCGGATAGCCGCTCAGAGGCTCGTCGATCAGACCAAAGCCGATCTGCGTTCCCGGCAATACCGGATTACCGCCGCGGTCAGTTGCGACCACCGATACGGTGAGCTGATAGATGCCGGCAAGGGGATCTTCTCCATCCACGCTGCCGGGCACGATGCTGGCATCTTCCGACGAGATTTCATTCGGATTCAGGGCTCGCTCGAATGGATGGGTGATGGTGATACCGAACAGGCGTCCATCGGAAACCGTGATGGAGCGATCTGCGGTCAACCCGTCCTGGATGCCGTTGTCGACATTGTTGTCGGCGCGATCGACCGTGGCGCGAACGCTGGTGGTGCCAAGCCGGGTTCCGGACTGGAACACCGCACCAGCGATGCCGTTGAAGGTGCGCACCGTGATCGCGGTGCCGCTCACGTTCTGGCCCTGCGCGTTGACGCCGGACAGCCGCTCGCCGAAGGCCGCGCCGTCGCCGATGATCTCAAGTCGCACATTGTTGAACGTGAAGTTGCCCGAGACGGGATCGGGGACAAAGCCGCCCGCGCCATCGCGCACGTCGACCTCCAGCACCAGCGCGGTATTGCCGCCCGCGCCCTGCACGTACACCGGGTGGTCGGGCGCGGACAGCAGGAGCTGCGCGGGCAGCGGGGGCGCGACGTTGTTGATCGTGAATACCAGGGTTGCACTCAGCGTCTCACCGTTGTCAGGATCGACCGCGGTCACGGTCATGGTCGAGGTGCCGGAGAATTCGAAGGAATGGAAGAAGATCGTGGCCTTGCCCGCAACCACGTCGACCGGCGCCTGACCCATGCGTATCTCAAATTCGTTCTCATCGGTGTCGGGATCATCGAGCATGCTGAACCCGCCGGTCGCACCGACCGGGTTGACGCTCACATTGACGGAACCGTCATTGACGAGCTGGCCATTGAGGTGCCGCCAAGTCACGGTGACCTCCGCCATGTACGGCGAGCCGATGAAGGGCGGCGCATTGAAGGTGTTGGCGGGGATGGTGGTGCGGGTCGCCTGCAGGGTCAGCCGGGGGTCGGTGGAAGGCCCGGAGACGGTGAAGTTCACGCTGCGAGACACCGTCCGTCCCGGCGTGGCCGGATCCTGGACCGACACGGTGACGGTGGCCGTGCCCTGGGTGTTGCTGGAGTGGAAGCGGAAGGTCGCCACGCCGCCGGTGGTGGTCGCCTGCGCCGTTGCAGCCGGCGTAGTGGTGCCGGTCGACACCTGGCCCATCGAGGTGGGCGACACGGTGGCCGTGACCTGGGTGCCGTTGGGCACCGGGGCGCCCCCGACCAGGGTGACGGTGGCAGTGATGTCCCGGATCGAGTTGACGCCCAGGGTGGAACCGCTCACCGCGACCGCAACGCTCACGCCGGGCGGATTGAAGCCGGAATCGTTGTTCGATCCGCCGCCGCCGCCGCAGCCGGCCAGCAGCACACCGGCCAACAGCACGATGAGGATCCTGTTGAAGGCTTTCATGTCGTATCTCCGAAATCCTGCGACTTTCTTGTAATGGCACGCGGCGGCGACCGCATTGCGGTGTCCGGGCAGCGTGGGGTGGTTACAGCGCGCCATGGCCTACCTCTGCGACTCCGGAATGATGCGTGGGGTCACGAATATGAGCAGTTCGGCCTTGTCGTTGAAGCGTCGGCGGCTCTTGAACAGGTTGCCGACCGCCGGAAGATCGGCGAGGAAAGGTACCTTGTTGAGATCGTCACGGGTTCGGAACTCGTAGACGCCTCCGAGCACGACGGTCTGCCCATCATCGACCAGCACCGAGGTGTTGATTTCGCGCGTGTCGATCTGCGGCACGTCTCCGATCGACGTGTTGACGAAACCGCTGATCTCGTCCTTCTTGACCTTCATGGCCATGAATACGCGACCGTCTCGCGTGATCGTCGGTGTAACCACCAGCTCCAGCGCCACGTCCTTGAACTGGACGTTCGGAATCGGAATGGTGCCTGCACCCTGCTGCGGTGAGATCGTCACGTAGCCCACTTCCTGGCCCTGCTTGATGCTCGCTTCCTGCTGGTTGGCCGTGATCACCCTGGGATTGGAAATGATCTCGCCGCGACCCTCCACCTGCAGGGCGGAGAGCTCGAGGTCAAGCATGTAGTCCTGGCCGAGGATGGCGAGGCCGATGGAACCGGCCGGATTGGTGATCGGCAGATTGACGTTCAGACGGTCATTGAGCGAAGGCACCAGCACACCTGCGCCGGTCGGACCCGGAGCGGCGATCGGGAACCCGGTACCGCGGCCGGCGAAACGGTTACCAAGCGCCAGATTGGCCATGCGGTCGGCGCCCGCAGAGGTGGCAGCCGTCGTGAACACGTTGCCGTGGCCGTCCTCGTAACCGCCACTCAATCCGAAGCGGACACCGAGCTCACGGCGGAAGCTGTCGTTGGCGATGACGATCCGGGCCTCGATCAGCACCTGATCGACGGCGCGGTCAAGAAGCGCGATCAGCGCCTTGATCTCCGCAACCTTTTGCGGCGTGTCGTTGACCAGCAGGGTGTTGGTGCGGCGGTCGAAACTGACGCTGCCCCGCGGCGACAGGAAACCGCGGTCGGTTTGTGCCTGTCCGGCTCCCGCTGCGCGACCAGTCTTGGCTTCCTCGGTCAGCAGCTTGGCGATATCCTCGGCATTGGCGTAGTTGATCTGGATGTACTCGCTGATCAGGTCGACGCGCTGCTGCATGGCGATATGCGCATCCAGCAGCGCCTGCTCGTAGGCCGCGATCTCGGATTGCGGGGCGATCCAGATGACATTGCCTTCCCGGCGCTGATCCAGCCTGCGCGCACGCAGGATGATGTCGAGCGCCTGATCCCAGGGCACCTGGATCAGGCGCAGGGTGATGTTGCCGGCGACACTGTCGGCCACCACGATATTGAGCTGGGACTCCTCTGCGATGAGCTGCAGCACGGAGCGAACCGGCACATCCTGGAAGTTGAAGGTTACGCGCGCTCCGACATATTCACGGGGCATATCCGGTCGCAGCCGGTCGGCGCCTTCAGCAAGCGCTTCACGTCTGGGGGCGATCTCGATGACGAATTCGGTGCCGGTCTGGTACCCCATCTGCTCGAACTCGCCGTTGATGGCGATTTCCATGCGCGCGCCACCCGGACGCGAACGCGTTTCCATCGACTGCACCGGCGTGGCGAAGTCGGTGACGTCAAGGCGTTCGGCAAGGTGGTCGGGCAACTGGACATTGCCGAGATCAGCCACCACGCGCTGGCCGATCCGGCGCAGATCCACGGTCGCCCCCTCGCTTGAGAAACTGACCAGGATGCGTCCCTCTCCACCGGGGCCACGACGGAAATCGATATTGGTGATCGCGATGTCCGCCGCACCGACGGCCTTGGCCGGGTCGGTCGCTGCCCGGTCACGCCGCTGGATATCGAGACGATCAGCAGGTTGCCCTCGGCGCGTGTTTCGAAGCTTGCTGCACGGAACAGGTCGATGACCACCCGTGTACGACCGCCTGCCTCCACCGCGGATGCGCTGCTCGCCGAACCCGACCCGATCGCCACCCTGCGCTGGGCCATGCCGTTGCGGGTGTTCGGCAGGTCGACCGCGATTCTCGGTGGATTGTCGGTGGTGAACGCACGGGCGTCCTCGACCGGGCCGCTGAGCTGCAACACCACGTCGGTTCGCGTGCCGCTGGTGGTGTAGCTGATGTCCTCCAGTACGTTGTCGCTGGCGACAACCGCGGAGGAGACCAGCAATGCAGCCGCCAGGGCAATCGTGCGCAATCCACCTGCCCACGGGATGACAGCCGTGCACGTGCGTCCGTGGAGGTTCTGTGCTATCGAATTCATGAAGTCACCCCCAATGGGCCTTATCGTTCGCGCAAGGCCATGGTGGCCTTGCGTTCCATCCAAGCGCCCGTGCCGTCGGGCACGAGCTCAACCAACTCGATCTCGTTGTCGCGGATGTGCGTGATGCGCCCATAGTTCTGCCCTATGTAGTGTCCCACCTCCACGCGGTGGATGACTCGGTCCGGGGCGCGCACCAGTCCCCGCTTACCCTCACCCTCGCCAAGCGTGCCGACCATGGCGAGGGCATCCAGTGGAAATGCCTCCAGAATCTCGCGACGCCTAGTTGGATCCGGCCTCAAGCCCTCGCCGTCGGCTTCTTCCGGCAGTTCGTCCGCACTCGGCCGGAACGGGTCGCGACGGGCCACGATCTGCCCCTCCTTGAGTTCCTCGCTCTCGTACTCGAAGGTCTCGAAGGTGCGGATCACCGGCAGCGGCTCGATCGGCTGGCCGCGCTTGTTCTTCTCGGCGTTGACCCACTGCTGCAGGTCGGCGGTACCCTTGGCGCAACCGGCAAGCAGAACGGGAATCGCCAACCAGGCAAGTCGGGTCAGGTTGATCCCCCTGGAATCCCTGTGCAGCATGGCTTATCCCCTTCTTCCACGGCCGCGCTGGGGCTGGGGCGGCGGCGCCGGTTCTTCAGCGCCTTCGCCCTCCTCCAGATAGCGATAGGTCTTGATGGTGCCCTCCAGCACCAGGGCTCCGCTGGGTGCAGGGGTCGTTGCCCTGCCGCGGGCAGCAGTGCCCGCGCGTGGCCGCAGCTGGATGTCGTGCATGGTCAGGATAACCACACGCGGCAAAGTGGCGACGCCGGACACAAACGTCCCGAACTGATGGTAGGTTCCCACCATGCGCAGCTGGATCGGTTGCTCGGCGTAGAAATCCTTGACCGATTCGGCGCGGGGCTCGAACAGTTCATTCTCGATACCGGACGCCAGGGCGGTCTGCGAGATGTCCACGATCAGGTCGGGCATCTCGGTCTTGCTCGGCAGCTGTCGCATCATCTCGCGCAGGATGACGCGCATTTCGTCGAGCTGTTCGCGATAGGCGTCCAAGTTCACCACCTTGGCCTGCTTCTCCGCGAACTGGCGCTTCAGGCCGGGCTCCTGTGCCCGCACCCGTTGAAGCTGTTCCTGCTGCTCGCGAATGAAGAACCACCAGCCGCCGACACCAATGAGAATCACCAGGATCAGGCAGAAGCCGATCTTGATGGGCGCCGACCAGCCGCCCGCGTTGCCGAAATCGAGATTGCGCAGTTCATCGACGTTCATGAGCGCACCTCCAGGTCGGCCGATGTCCGGCCCGCGACCGTCTCGTCGCCCTCGTCGCCCTCCGGTTTCGGCCGCGTCAACCTGATCGTCAACGAGAACGTGAATCTGGCCAGTTGATCGGTACCACGGGCTTCGATGATGCGTAGATTGGGCTGCGTCAGCCATCCCGAGCTGTCGAGTTGCCGCAGATACGTCGAGACGCGCTGATTGGACTGGGCCACACCCTCCAGGGTCAGCACGTTGCCCGCCTGGCGGATGCCAGTGAGGCGGACGCCATCCGGAATGGTCTTTACCAGCTCGTCGAACAGGTGGACCATCTGTGAGCGGGTTTCCTGGAGTTGCTCGATCACCTGAGCGCGCGCCAGAAGGCGCTCGCGGGTGCGTTCGAGCTGCTCGATCTCCCTGATCTTCGTATCCAGGATGCGGATCTCGTCGTTCAGGAACTTGTTGCGGTTCTCCTGATCCTTGATCAGCTCACCGAAGTGCCAATTGACGGCAAGGACGGCCAGCACCGCGGCGATCGCGACCGCAGCGAGGACGATGTAGAACTCCTGGGCCCGGCCCTTGCGTCGTTCTTCGCGCCATGGAAGGAGGTCGATCTTGGCCATCAGTCGAAACTCCTGAGTGCCAGCCCGCAGGCGATCATCAGCGCAGGCGCGTCCTGTGCCAGGGCCTGCGCCTGCACCTTGGGCGAAAGCGACATGTTGGCCAGCGGATTGGCGATGACCGTCGGTACGCCAAGCTGCTCCTCGACCATGTCGGCGATGCCGGCGATGGAAGCGCAGCCACCGGCCAGCACCACCTGGTCGACACGACTGTATTCGCTGCCGGCGTAGAAGAACTGCAGCAGGCGCGATATCTGCTGGACCAGCGCCTCCTTGAACGGCTCCAGTACCTCGATTTCGTAGCTCTCGGGCAGCCCGCCCTGGCGCTTGGCCAGCCCGGCCTCCTCGTAGGAGAGTCCGTAGCGCCGCATCACTTCGTCGGTGAGCTGCTTGCCGCCGAACACCTGGTCGCGGGTATAGATGGTGCGCTGGTTCTTCAGCACCGAGACATTGGTCATGGTCGCACCGATGTCGAGGACCGCGATGACGGCATCGCGCGGCACGCTCAACTGGTCGGCGATCAGACTGCAGGCGTTCTCCATCGCGAACGCCTCGACATCGATCTTCTTGGCCGTGAGGCCTCCGACCTCGAGGGCGGCGACACGCACGTCGACATTCTCGGTACGCGAGGCGGCGAGGAGCACATTGACCATGTCCGGGCTGTCCTTGACCGGGCCGAGCACCTCGAAGTCAAGGCTCACCTCTTCCAGCGGATACGGGATGTACTGGTTGGCCTCGACCTGGATCTGACCCTCCAGCTCATCGTCGCTGAGATTGCTCGGCATCGGGATGACCTTGGTCATCACAGCGTTGCCGGCCACTGCCGCGGCTGCGTAGCGGGTCTTGGTGCCGGATCGGGTGGTCGCACGGCGAATGGCCTCGCCGACCGCATCGACCTCGACGATGTTCTTTTCCACCACGGCATTGGGCGGCAGCGGCTCGACAGCATAGTGCTCGACCCGGTAACGCCCGCCCGACTGGCTCAGCTGCAGAAGCTTCACCGCGGTGGAGCTGATGTCTACGCCAATGAGTGGCGGATTTTTCGATGAGAACAAGCCCACGCTTTTTCCTCTCCCCACGCGCCCTTACGAGACAAAGGTGCGCAACGACATTAGAAACGAACTCGCGGCCTTTGGCAACACTTGCAAACTTCCCCGCCGGCGTCCGCCCCACCGATCCCCTGAACCTGGCCTTAGCCGCGCCCGGCAAAAGCCCCCGCGCGGTCAGGTCAAGGTTCTATACTCCCGTACAGCCCAAACCGCAAATTCCGCCAGTTTCCCGATGCGTCTCCTCCTGCGACTGCTCCGCCTGGGCCTGATTCTGGGCGTGCTGGGCCTTTTTCTGGGCACGGCCGCCCTGGGCGTGGCCTACTGGCTGATCGCGCCGCAACTGCCAGCGGTGGAAACCCTGCGCGAAGTCCGCCTGCAGCAACCGCTCCGTGTCTACTCGGCCGACGGCAAGTTGATGGCGACCTTCGGAGAGATCAGGCGCCAGCCGGTGGTCATCGCCGACGTGCCCGACCAGGTGCGCCAGGCCTTCATCGCCATCGAGGACGCCCGTTTCTACGAGCATCCTGGCATCGACCTGATGGGTATCGCTCGTGCCGTCTGGCTGCTCGCCACCAGCGACCTGGCGCGGGTGCCAGGCGGCAGCACCATCACCCAGCAGGTGGCCAAGATGTTCTTCCTGAGTCCGGAGTACAGCTATACCCGGAAGCTCACGGAGATCTTCCTGGCACTCAAGATCGAGCGCGAACTGAGCAAGGACGAGATTCTCGAGCTGTATCTGAACAAGAGCTTCTTCGGCAATCGTGCCTATGGCGTGGCTGCGGCGGCGGACTTCTATTACGGCAAGAGCCTGGACCAGCTCAGCCTGGCCGAGGCCGCCATGCTGGCCTCGATCCCCAAGTTTCCCTCGACCGGCAACCCATTGGCCAACCCGCAGCGCGCCATGCTGCGGCGCAACTACGTACTCGAGCGCATGGCCGAGGTCGGCTTCATCGACCAGGCCAGCTTCCGCGCCGCCGCCACCGAACGGGACTTCGCCCACCCGCATGAACCGCCCATCGAGCTTGAAGCGCACTGGGTCGCCGAGATGGTGCGGCTGGAGGCGATCGAACGTCTGGGCGCGGACGCCATGCAAGGTGGCTACGTGGCCCACACCACCATCGACTCGCGCATGCAGACGGCCGCCAATGAAGCGGTTCGTGCGGCGCTGCTGGACTACGACCGCAGGCACGGCTACCGCGGCCCGGAAGCACGGGTAACCCTGGCCGACGACGATGGCGTCAACGAATGGCAGCGCCATCTGGCCGGGCACCGGCCGGTAGGCGGCCTGATGCCGGCGCTGGTGGTGGCGGTCGACGAAGAGGCGGCCGAGCTGCATCTTGGCGACGGCCAGACCGTCATCCTGCCCTTCGAGGCACTGAGCTGGGCACGCCGCTACGAAACCGAGAACCGGCGTGGCCCGGCACCGAAGTCTCCGCTCGACGTTGTGGCGCCCGGCGACATCGTGCGAACCGCGCGCGACGCCGAGGGCCGTTGGCAGTTCGCCCAGCTCCCCGCCGTGCAGGGCGCATTGGTGGCGATCGATCCGGAGGACGGCGCCCTGCGCGCCATGGTCGGCGGCTTCAGCTACGCGCAGAGCAAGTTCAACCGCGCCACGCAGAGCCAGCGCCAGCCAGGTTCCAGCTTCAAGCCGTTCATCTATGCCGCCGCATTCGAGCGCGGCTTCACCCCCGCATCCATCGTCCTCGATGCCCCCATCGTGCACAACCAGGCAGGCATGGAGGTGGAGTGGCGGCCGCAGAACGACAACCAGAGTTTTGCCGGGCCGATGCGTCTGCGCGAAGCCATGGTCACCTCGCGCAACCTGGTGTCGGTGCGCGTGCTCGATGCGATCGGCGTGCCCTTCGCCCGCGAGTACGTGTCCCGCTTCGGCCTGCCCGAGTCGGCCTTGCCGACCAACCTGTCGCTGGCGCTGGGCTCCACCGCGGCGCCGCCGATCGCCATGGCACGCGGGTTTGCAGCCTTCGCCAACGGCGGCTTCCTGGTCGAACCCTACCTGCTCGACCGCCTCGAGGACGCCGATGGCGTGGTGCTTCTCAAGTCCAGCCCACCGCGAAGCTGCCGCGAATGCCCGGAGCGCCTGATGATGGAATCCGGCCGGATGGCCACCGCCGCCAACGGCAGTGGTCGCGGCGACGGCGACTTCGGGCCGCCCGAGGTATCCCTTGCGCCGCGCATCATCGACGAGCGCATCGCCTTTCTCATCCACTCCATCCTCAAGGACGTGGTACGGCGAGGAACCGGCCGGGGAGCCATGGTGCTGAACCGTTCCGACCTGGGCGGCAAGACCGGCACCACCAACGACTACCGCGATGCATGGTTTTCCGGCTTCGGTGGTGGCCTGGTGGTTTCCGCCTGGGGCGGCTTCGACGACTACACCTCGCTCGGTCGCGGCGAATTCGGCTCACGTGTGGCACTGCCCATGTGGACCGACTTCATGCGCGTGGCACTGGACGGCGCACCCGAGGTGGAAGCGGTCACGCCGGCGGGTATCGTCAGCGCGAGTGTCGATGCCGAAAGCGGGCGCCTGGTGCCGGCCGGACGTGCAGGCTCCATACTCGAGATGTTCAGGTCCGAGGATCTGCAGCGCATGGAACTGATGCAGGCCGGGGTCCCCGAGAACGACGAAGAATCCCCCTACGACATCTTCTGAGGAACCTGCCATGCGCGGATCCCGTGGTCAGCGGCGGATGCAGCACCTGCGCCAGAGCGTGGCGGCGGAAGCCGCGCGCCTCATGTCCGAACAGGGCATCCGGGATTTCCGCCAGGCCAAGCACAAGGCGGCCCAGCGGCTCGGCCTGAGCGACGAGAAATCGCTGCCGCGCAACGCCGAGATCGAAGAGGCCCTGCGCCAGCACCAGCGGCTTTTCGAGGGCCCCGGCCATGACCGCCTGCTCGCGTCCAGGCGCCGTGCCGCGCTCGAGGCCATGCGCTTCTTCGAGCGCTTCGACCCGCGCCTGGTAGGCGCGGTGCTGGACGGTACCGCCGACCGCCACTGCGCCGTGTGCCTCCACCTGTTCTGCGACAATCCGGAAGAGGTGGACGAATTCCTGGCCTCGCAGGGAATCCCCTTCGAGACCCAGAGCCGGCGTCTGCGCGTGCAGCGCGATCAGTGGCAGGACTTTCCGGTCTACCTGTTTGCAGCCGCCGACATCCCGGTGGACATCACGGTGCTCCCCGTGGACGCGGTGCGCCAGGCGCCCATCGACCGCAGCGGCGACCGCCCCATGGCACGTGCATCGCTGGCGGTGCTGGAAAGGCTGATCGAGACAGAGCACGGCTGACACGCCCGGGGCGCTACTGCGTGCATTCCCCCCGAAAGGCCCACAAGCTGCAAGGCTCTTGTAGAGCGGAGCTTGCTCCGCTCCAAGGCGCATCGGTGTGTCGGAAGGGGGCGGTGCCGAGCAACCCCGGCACTACGAAAAGCCGTCGGGTTGTGGGGCTCTTGCAGCGCCGCTTTTCAGCGCTTGTCGATGGCGACGTAGTCCCGCGAAGTCGAACCGGTATAGATCTGCCGTGGGCGTCCGATCTTGGCCTCCGGGTCGGTCTGCTGCTCCAGCCAGTGCGACACCCACCCGGCCGTACGGGCGATGGCGAACATCACCGTGAACATTTCGGTGGGGATGCCGAGCGCCTTGTAGATGATGCCCGAGTAGAAGTCGACGTTCGGGTAGAGCTTGCGCGAGACGAAGTAGTCGTCCTTGAGCGCCACTTCCTCCAGCGCCAGGGCCACATCCAGCAACGGGTCCGATGCGCCGAGGTCCTCCAGGACCTTGTGCGTCATCTCGCGGATGATGGCCGCGCGCGGATCGTAGTTCTTGTAGACGCGATGGCCGAAGCCCATCAGGCGGAAGCCGGAATCCTTGTCCTTGGCCTTGGTCACGGCGCTGGCGACGTTCTTCGCGTCACCGATTTCCTCCAGCATCTTCAGCACCGCCTCGTTGGCGCCGCCATGTGCCGGGCCCCACAGGGCGGCGATGCCGGCGGCCACGCAGGCGTATGGATTGGCCCCGGTGGAACCGACCAGACGCACCGTCGATGTGCTGGCGTTCTGTTCGTGGTCGGCGTGCAGGATGAACAGCAGGTCCAGCGCCCTGGCCACCACCGGCGACAGCTTGAGCGGCTCGGAAGGCACCTCGAACATCATGTGCAGGAAGCGGGTGCAGTACTCCAGGTTGTTACGCGGATAGCGGATCGGCCAGCCGATGGAGTAGCGGTAACAGGCGGCGGCGATGGTGGGCAACTTGGCGATCAGGCGGATCGCGGCGAGCTTGCGCTGCTCCGCGTCGTCGACGTCCAGCGTGTCGTGGTAGAAGGCCGACAGAGAGCCGATCACCCCACAGATCATCGCCATCGGGTGGGCGTCGTAGTGGAAGCCGTTGAGGAAGTTCTTCAACGACTCGTGCATCATCGTGTGGATGGTGACTTCGTGCTCGAATGCGGCGAACTCGGCTGCATTCGGCAGTTCGCCGTTCATCAGCAGGTAGGCCACTTCGAGGAAGCTCGACTGCTTGGCGAGCTGTTCGATCGGGTAGCCGCGATACAGCAGCACACCCTCGTCGCCGTCGATGTAGGTGATGGCGCTGCGGCAGCTCGCAGTGGCCACGAATCCGGGATCGAAGGTGAACAGCCCGGTCTCGCGCGGCAGCCGCGCGATGTCGACTGCCGGCGCCCCCAGCGAACCGGACACCACCGGGAACTCGGCCTGCTTGTCGTTGCTGGAATCGGTGAGCTGGACGGTTCTCGTGGTCACGGCTGTCTCCTGGTACGAATCGGGAATAGGTCCGCCGCTCCCGGCAGGGCCGCCTGGGCGACACTGGACCCGGGACCGGACGGGCAAGGCCGCGCCGCTGGTTCCACCGACACCAGGCACGCGCCGGCGGCGCAGACACAACCGCGAACAGGCTCGGCAAGACGCGTAATTATCGCATACCGCGGCTTCCGCCATGCGCCCGGACAGACCAGTCGCGGGCACGAAAAAATCCGGTGGCGCTTGCGCACCACCGGATCGAAAAGGATCGTGCTGGAAGAATGCGGCCGCCCGATGGGCGGGTCCGGCTACTTGGCGCCGTAGCGGCGACGGAACTTGTCGACGCGTCCGCCGGAATCGACCATCTTGTGCTTGCCCGTGTAGAACGGGTGCGAGGCACTGGAGACTTCGACCTTGACCAGCGGGTACTCCTGACCATCCTCCCACTTGATCGTCTCCTTGCTGGTCATGGTCGACCGGGTCAGGAAGGCGAAGTCGGAGGAGAGGTCCTGGAAGACCACCGGCTGGTACTTGGGATGGATGTCGGCTTTCATGGCAAAACGAACCGAATCGGGCGAAAAAGAGCGCAATTGTAGCCCGGAGCTGTGACGACGGCAATACGGCACGATGTTCGCGCGGCCCGGGTCAGGCCAGTGCACTGGCCAGTCTTGCCTCGAAACGCGATTGCGTGACACGCGTGACGATGCGCGTCCGGGGCGGCCGCGCCGAGTGCCGCTCCCAGTCGACCATGCTCATGCCGCGCGTGTCGCGGCCGCCGGTTTCGATCCAGACGGCGCGCTCGCTCACCTCCTCGACGGCCTCCGGCTCCAGCACCACCGCCATCGCCAGGGCGTCGGCCGAATGCACGTGACCCGGGTGGAAGCGGCGCTGAAATTCCAGGGTGCGGCGGAAGATGGCGCGGTAGAAGCGGGCACGGTGGTTGTCCTGACCCATCATGTCGAGGAATACGGATTCGTCCACGGCGTGCGCCAGCGTCGCTTCCCAATCGACCAGCTCGATGCGCGGAAACGCCTCCATGACCATGGCGGCCGCCTCCGGGTCGAAGCCGAAATTGAACTCCACCGCGCGCCGTTCCAGGTTGCCGCGACCGGTCACTGCCCCACCCATCACCACCAGTCGCGACACACGCGTCGGCAGTTCGGGATCCAGGCGCAGCGCCAGCGCCACGTTGGTCAGCGGTGCCAGCGCGACCAGGGTCAGGTCACCTGCCACCTCCCGGCTCAGGCGCAGGATGGCGTGCACCGCATGTTCGTCCGAGGCCGCCCGTCTGGGCGGCAGGCAGGCGGTATCGCCAAAGCCATCGCGACCGTGCACAAATGCAGCGTGCTCATCGGTGGGCAGGAGCGGCAGCGGACTGCCGGCAAACACCGGCACGTCGTCACGACCCGCCACCTCCAGCAACTTGAGCGCGTTGCGCGTGGTATGCCCCAGGCCGACGTTGCCAGCGGCGATACTCAACCCGAGCAGACGCACCCCTGGATCGGCCAGGGCCATCAGGATCGCCAGGGCGTCGTCCACGCCGGGGTCGGTGTCGATGAGGAGGTTCATGTTCGCTTCGCGAAGGTTTTCGGTTTTCAGTGTTCAGTTTTCAGTGGGTTGTGGCAATCCCCTGCTGGCGTCACCGGATGTCGCACCATTCGACGAAACCAATGGTCAGAAAGCGTCAAGACCTGAAAACTGAAAACCGCGGGGGCTACGCCCCCGCAAACCTCTCCGCCGCCCCCAGCCATCGCTGCACCAGCAACTCGGCGCGCTCTGGATGCCGCGCAAGCAGGGTCTGCGCGGCGTGCTGGACCTTGGGCAGCAGGTCGGCGTCGCGGGCGAGGTCGGCGACACGGAAGGACATCTGGCCGGCCTGGCGGGTGCCCAGCAGTTCGCCGGGACCGCGCAGTTCGAGATCCTTCTCGGCGATGCGGAAGCCGTCGTCGGTCTGGCGCAGGATGCCGAGGCGTTCGCGCGCCTGCGCCGACAGCGGCGGCTGGTACAACAGCACACAATGCGAATCGCGCGCACCACGACCGACGCGGCCACGCAACTGGTGCAGCTGCGCTAGCCCCAGACGCTCGGGATTCTCGATGATCATCAGGCTGGCGTTCGGCACGTCGACGCCGACCTCGATCACCGTGGTCGCCACCAGCAATTGCATGTGGCCGGCGGCAAACGCGGCCATCACGCCCTGCTTGTCGACCGGCTTCATGCGGCCATGGATCAAGCCGACTGCCAGTCCTTCGAGCGCCTCGCCAAGCTCGGAATGCACGCTTTCGGCGGCCTGTGCCTGCAACTGCTCGGATTCCTCGACCAGCGTGCAGACCCAGTAGGCCTGCCGACCCTGGTCGCAGGCATCGCGGATGCGCGCGATCACTTCGCCTCGTCGCCCCTGGCTCACCATCACCGTGGTCACCGGCATGCGTCCCGGCGGACGTTCGTCGATTACAGAGACATCGAGATCGGCATAGGCGGTCATGGCCAGGGTGCGTGGGATCGGCGTGGCGGTCATCACCAGCTGGTGCGGTACGCGCTCGCCGCTTTGTCCCTTGTCGCGCAGCGCGAGGCGCTGGTGCACGCCGAAGCGATGCTGCTCGTCAACGATGACCAGGCCAAGGTCGCGAAAGGCCACCGCCTCCTGCATCAGGGCATGGGTGCCGATCGCCAGCTTCGCGCCATCGGCCACCGCCGCCAGGGCCTGCTGCCTGGCCTTTCCCTTGACCTTGCCAGCCAGCCACACCGGCTCGATGCCGAGCGGCGCCAGCCAGTTGCCAAGGGTCTGCAGGTGCTGCTCGGCAAGCAGTTCGGTGGGCGCCATCAGCGCCACCTGGCAGCCGGACTCGATGGCCTGAAGGGCCGCCAGCACCGCCACCACGGTCTTGCCGGAGCCGACATCGCCCTGCAACAGGCGCAGCATCGGTTCTGCGCGGCGAAGATCCTGCCCGATCTCCCCGATCACCCGATGCTGGGCAGCGGTGAGTTGGAACGGCAGCGACTCGATCAGTCTTCGCGACAGCACGCCGCTACCCGGCAGTTCGGGGGCCTGCATGGCGCGCAGGCGCTGGCGACGCAGTTCGAGGCTCAGGCGATGTGCCAGCAGTTCCTCCAGCGCGAGGCGGCGCTGCGCCGGATGGCGCCCGGCCAGAAGATCGTCCAGCGCCACGTCGGGCGGCGGCTCGTGCACCAGGCGCAGGGCGTCGGTGAGCCGTGGCAGTTGCAGACCGCTGCGCAGACGCTGCGGAAGAAGATCCATCTCGCGCTCCGGCGGCAGCAGGCTCAGTGCCTGGCGGATCAGGCCGCGCAGGCGAGTCTGCTGCAGGCCCTCGGTGCTCGGATACACCGGGGTCAACCGTTCGGCCAGCGGGGCGTCCGCAGCGGGGTCGATGCGCGTGTACTGTGGATGCACCATCTCCAGTCCGTGCGCACCATGGCGTGCCTCGCCGAAGCAGCGCAGATGCGTGCCGGGCGCAAGCTGGGCCACCTGCGCGGCGCGGAAATGGAAGAATCGCAGCAGCAGCGTGCGCCGGCTCGCGTCGGAGATCGCCACCTTGAGTTGCGGGCGGAAGCGGAAGCCGCGTTCGGCGGCCTCGACCACTCCCTCGACCTGGGCGCGCTCGCCCGGCAACAGTTCGGCGATGGGTGTCACACGGGTGCGGTCCTCCCAGCGCAGTGGCAGGTGGAACCACAGGTCCTGCACGGTGCGCAGACCAAGTCGCGCCAGCGTCAGCTCCAGCGCCGGCCCGACCCCGCGCAACGCGCCCAGGGGTTTCGTGCCGGCCAAAGCCGCATCCTTGGCCCGAACCACGCCGCCAGACCTCAGCGGGACGGCAGCACCAGGATGCCGTCCATCTCCACGCGCGCGCCGCGCGGCAACGCAGCCACACCGATGGCGGCACGCGCCGGATAGGGCGCGTCGAAATACTCGGCCATGATGCGGTTGACCTCGCCGAAATGGCCGAGATCGGTGAGGAACACATTGAGCTTGGCCAGATCGGCCAGGGCTCCGCCGGCGGCTTCGCATACCGCCCGCAGATTGTCGAATACGCGGCGGATCTCGGCGTCGATGTCGCCGGCCACCAGTTCGCCGCTGGCGGGATCCAGAGGAATCTGGCCGGACAGATAGACGGTATCGCCGCAACGAACGGCCTGCGAATAGGTGCCGATGGCGGCCGGCGCGCGGTCGGTGCTGACAATGCTGCGAGACATGTGTGGATTCCGGTAGCGGGGCCGGCGAATCTTACCCGTTCGCGCGCTGCAGGCCATGCACCACGCCGCAGCGGCGCAACGCGCGCATGACGTCGGCCAGGTGCTTGCGGTCCTTGACCTCGATGGTGATGAGAATGGCGGCGAGCTGCAGGTCGCGTTCCTGGTATTCGACATTCTCGATGTTGGAACCACGGTCGGCGATGGCGGCGGCCACCTGTGCAAGCACGCCCGGCTTGTTGTCGACCTCGACGCGCAGGGCCACGCGATAGTCGCCCTGCACGTGACGATCCCAGTCGATCGCCACCAGGCGCTCGGGCGACTTGCGGAATTCCGGCACGTTGCGGCAGGACTGCTGGTGCACGACGATGCCCTTGCCGGCTGAGAGATAACCCATGATCTCGTCGCCCGGCACCGGGTGACAGCACTGGGCGAAGCTCAGCACGCCTCGTTCGGCTCCGGAAATGAGGATCTTCTCCTCGGCCTGCACCCGACGGTCGCGCGCCTTGGCACCCTGCGCCTGAAGCAGTTGCTGGGCCACTTGATGCGGCACCCGATTGCCCTGGGCGATGTCGGCCAGCAGCTCCTCCAGGCGACGGAAGCCGTGGCGCGCCAGGAATTTCTCCAGCACTTCGGCACGGATGCTGTCCAGCGAGGACTGCAGGGAGTCCAGCGCTCGGTCGAGCATGCGGTGTCCCATCTCCACCGCGTCCTCGTGCTGCAGGCGCTTGAGGAAATGACGGATCGCCGTACGCGCCTTGCTGGTCACCACCCACTCCAGCCAGGCCGGATTGGGCGAAGCGCTCTGTGCGGTGATGATCTCCACGCTCTGGCCGCTGGACAGGCGCGCGCGAAGCGGCGCCAGCTTTCTGTCGACGCGCGCCGCCACCGCGTGGTCGCCGACGTCGGTGTGCACGGCGTAGGCGAAATCGAGCGCGGTGGCATTGCGCGGCAGCGAAAGGATGTCGCCGCGCGGAGTGAACAGATAGACCTCATCGGGGAACAGATCGACCTTGACGTTCTCCAGAAACTCCATGGAACTGCCGGCCTGCTGCTCGCTCTCGACCAGCTTCTCCAGCCACTCGCGGGCGCGCGACTGCGCGTTGCTGGCCGAACGCGAATCGGTCTTGTACATCCAGTGCGCCGCCACGCCACGTTCGGCGATGGTATCCATGTCCTCGGTACGGATCTGGATCTCCACCGGCACCCCGGCTGGACCGAACAGCACCGTGTGCAGCGACTGGTAGCCGTTGGCCTTGGGAATGGCGATGAAATCCTTGAACCGCCCCTCCACCGGCTTGTACAGACCATGCACTGCGCCCAGGGCCTGGTAGCACTGCATGGTCTGCGCCACCACCACGCGGAATCCGTACACATCCATGACCTGGGCGAACGTCTTGTGCTCCTGGCGCATCTTCTTGAAGATGCTGTAGGGCGACTTCACGCGGCTCACCAGCCGCGCCGGCAGCGCCTCTTCCCCAAGCCGCTGCGCCAGCGCCTGCTCGATGCGCGCCACCACATCGCGGCGATTCCCGTACAGCGCGCGCAGGCGCTGTTCGATGACCCGGTGACGCTTGGGATAGAGCGAACGGAATCCGAGATCCTGCAGTTCCCCCTTGAACCGGTTCATGCCCAGGCGTTGGGCAATCGGTGCGTACACCTCGAGCGTCTCGCGCGCGATGCGACGCCTGGAATCGATGGCCATCGCATCCAGCGTGCGCATGTTGTGCAGTCGGTCGGAAAGCTTGATCAGGATCACCCGCAAGTCCTTGGCCATGGCCAGCACCATCTTGCGGAAGCTCTCGGCATCGGCCTCCTGGCGACTGCGGAACTGCACCTTGTCGAGCTTGGTGACGCCTTCGACCAGATCCGCCACCGACTCGCCGAACTCGGCGATGATGCAGTCGCGGGTCAGCGGAGTGTCCTCGATGGTGTCGTGCAGGATTGCCGCACACAGGGTTTCCACGTCCAGCCGCAGGTCGGCGAGGATGTGGGCCACCGCCACCGGATGGGTAATGTAGGGCTCGCCGGAACGGCGTGTTTGACCAAGGTGTGCGCGTGCGCCGGTCAGGAAGGCCTGGCGCACCAACGCTACCTGCGCATCGGGCAGATAGGCGCGAATCTTCTCTTCAAGCGCGAGGACATCGGCGGGAATCTCGCCAGAAAGCGGGGCCTCGGTATCGCTGACGGCAGCCATCCTCGCGTCCCGGCGACGACCACCGCGGTGCGGCGGGTCGCCGCCTGGCTGGACCTCAGTCGTCGCCCTTGGACAGGTCGTCGTCGACTTCGGCAGCGGCCCATTCCAGCGCCTCGCGCTCGGCGCGCTCGCGCTCGGCCTGATCCACCGCATCCAGCAGTTCGGCGCTGACCTCGCCGGCGGCGATCTCGCGAAGGGCAGTGACGGTCGGCTTGTCGTCCTCGTCATCCACCATCGTCTGGGCGCCCTTGGTGATCTGACGCGCGCGACGCGAGGCCATCAGCACCAGTTCGAACCGGTTGTCGACCATTTCGAGGCAATCTTCCACGGTAATACGGGCCATCGGAACCTCTTGGTAACGGATTTCTCAGCAAAGCGGGATTGTAGTCGGGGAATTGTGCAGTGCGCAATGACGGAG
>DAOMOD010000015.1:28972-33064 GCA_035444205.1 Lysobacteraceae bacterium | reverse complement strand
CGCCCAAGGGCGAACAGCGTGCGTGGCGGCCCATGACCGCCGTCTCAGCCCGCGGCGAGGTGCTGGTTGCCGAAGGCATCCACCAGGATCGGGGCGCTCGGCGACAGCGACAGTCGGGGCATGCCCACCGCATAGCCCTGCACGTAGTCCACGCCGCATGCCTTGAGGGCCGCCAGTGCCGCCGGGTTTTCCACGCACTCGGCCACGGTGCGCTTGCCGGCGATACGGGCGATGGCGGTCAGGGCCGAGACCACGGTGCGGTCCAGCACATCCTCGGGCAGCCCGCACAGCAGTGAGCCATCGATCTTGAGAATATCGGCCTGGAGCTGCTTGAGGTAGGCGAAGGTGCTGAAGCCGGTACCGAAATCATCGACCGCGATACGGCAGCCCAGCTCGCGCAGTCCCGAGACCAGACGGCGCACGCCCTCGACATCGCGGATCGAATGCGATTCGGTGATCTCGAACACCAGCCGCTCGGGGTCGACATCGTGCTTGACCACTCGCGAGGTGATGAACTCGACCAGATCGTTGCTTTCCAGCGATTGCCCGGACAGGTTGATGCTGAGATGGACCGGGCGTTGGTGGCCTTCGGTTTCGCGCAGGGTGCGCAGGGCACGATCGATCACCCAGCGATCGATCTGGCGGATCAGACCGAAGCGCTCTGCGGCCGGAAGAAAGGCATTGGGCGACACCAGTTCTCCGTGCGCGTCGCGCAGTCGGAGCAGTACCTCATACAGGGCCGGGATGGTGGTGTCCTGTTCGAGCTGTCGTGTCCAGCGGTCGCGCTCGGACTGGTCCTGGGGGCTTGCGGGGAGATCGGCCAGTGGCAGGATCGGCTGGTAGCAGAGCACGAACCCTTCTCCGGTCAGTGCCTCTTCGAGCCGCGCCGACCAGCCGAGGTCGCGCTCCATGCCGGCACGCTGGCCGGAACCGGGCTCGTACAGGGTGGTCTGGTCGCGCCCGCTGCGCTTGGCCTGGTGGCAGGCAATGTCGGCATGGGCCATGGCTTCCTGCGGCGACAGCGTGCTGCTGTCGAGCTTGGCCACGCCGATGGACAAGGTGATGCGATAGCTCTTGCCTTCATGCACGAAGGGTGCGCCAACCAGGGCGCGGCGGAAACCGTCGGCCAGGGTGCCGACGTCCTCCACGCGCACGTTGCGCAGGATCACCGCGTACTCGTCGCCGCCCATGCGTGCCAGGATGTCGGAGCCACGCAGGCGAGAGCGCAGGCGCCGGCTGACTTCCTGTAGCAGCTGGTCGCCCGCGCTGTGTCCGGCGGTGTCGTTGACGTACTTGAATCGATCGAGGTCGATGAACAGGAGCAGCGAGGTCTGCTCGCTGCGTTTGAGCCGATCGATCTCGTGCATCAGCTGGTTCTGGAACCAGGCGCGGTTGTGCAGCTGGGTCAGCGAGTCGTGCTCGGCCTGCCAGCGCAACTCGTCCTCCAGCAGGCGGCGCGCCGAGACATCGCGGAATGCCACCACCGAGCCCTTGCGCTGGTTGTCGATGATCAACGGGTACACGGTGCATTCCACCGGCACCGCGCGGTGAGTGGAGGTCCAGAACACCGTGGGCCAGGCGGTGACCTGGTCGCCCTCCGCATAGCAGCGGCTGAGGAAGCAAGCTTCTCGCTTGCCGGCGCTGCCGTCCTCCTTGAGTGGGTGCAGTGCATCGAAGGCATCGCGCCCGACCAGGTCGGCAGCATCGCCATGACCGAGCAGCTCGAGCGCCGCCGGGTTGACGAAGCGGATGACACCGGAGGCGTCGACACCGTACACGCCGTCTCCCACCGAGGAGAGGATGCCTTCCAGCCGGCGTCGGTCCTCGTCGATGGCGTGGCGGTCGCGTACGGTGCGCGCCAGCGACGCCAGCCGGGCCAGGAACAACTCCTTGGCTTCGCTCTTGAACAGGCAGTCCACCGCGCCCGCGGCCAGCGATTCGGTAATGATTGCGTCGGAATAGGTGCCGGTGAGCGTGGTTACCAGGATGTGGCGCGTGGTCGGGTCCATGCGCAGCGCCTCGATCAGCACGGTGCCGTTCTCGCGCGGCATGTAGTAATCGACGATGGCGATATCGAACACGTGCTCGGTGACGCGGTCCAGTCCCTCGGCCACACTGGCCGCGGTTTCGACCTGGTAGCCCTCCTTCTGCAGCAGTTTGGCGTAGGCCGCGCGCACGGTGGGTGAGTCGTCGACCAGCAGCACGCGCAGCGGCGTGCCCGCGGGTTCCGTACTCTCCCGCGGCAGCGCCTCGGGGCGCAGCAGGTCGTCGAGGGCCTGCGGCGCTTCCTGGAAATCGCTCCACAGCAGAAGGGCAGTGCGCGGCCGTGTCATGCGCCAGTTGACCGCTCCGACATCGGCGGACTCGGCCATCAGCAATACCGGCAGGTGTTCGAAGCGCTCTCCATAGAGCAGCCCGAACACGTCCTCGGCACTGCCGTCGGGGTGCTCCGGCCAGCCCAGCACCACGGCATCGCAACGGGTGGTGCTGGGGTGCATGCGGCGCAGCAGGGCGTAGGCCTCGTGGAGGCCGGGCAGGGCCGTGACCGCGTATCCGCGTTGGGCCAGCAGCGTGGTCAGGGCACGACGGCGGGTCTGCGAGGACTCCGCGACAAGGATCTGCTTCACTCCCGACCCCCCCTGGGGTGGTGCATAACCGCACAAGGATAGCGGCTGGGGGACGGGTGCGCCATGGGGCTTCCCTGGGTCCATTGGCCACTTTGCGGGCGGTTCCCTATGATGGCGAGATTCAGCCCGATGCGTCTTTGGCCATGAGTTCCCGCTCCGACACCGACCTTGCCGACCGCTTCGCGGCGATCCCCGAGCGCAACACCAGCGACAACATCCTGCGCACCGCCCAGCAGATCCAGGTGCAACTCAGCATGATGGCCGACACCAAGGCCAATATCGTCATCACCGTGTCTTCCATCGTGCTGACGCTCAGTCTCGGCCGCGTCAACGACCCGGACCTGGGGGTCGGCGCCATCACCCTGTCGCTGTTCACCATGCTCGCCCTGCTGCTCGCGATACTGGCGGTAGTGCCGAAGTACAGGCCGCTCAGGCTGCGCGACCACAATCGCCTGCCGGCCCATTTCAACCTGCTGTTCTTCGGCCACTTCGCAGAACTCAGCCTGGACGAATACCTGGATCACATGTCACGCACGCTGAAGCCCGACGGTTCGATCTACCAGGCGCAAGTCAAGGATCTGTACGGGCAGGGTCGCTACCTGTCCCACCACAAGTACCGCTACCTGCGCCTGTCCTACGTGTTCTTCCTGTCCGGCTTCCTGCTGGCGACGCTGATCCAGGCCTGGAAACTGGTGTTTGGCTGAGCCATGTCGCCCTTCGCCATTCCCCTGGCTCTGCTTCTGGCGGCTGCTGCCGCCTCCAGCGATACCCCGCCGCCTCCTGCGTACTTCTTCGCCGAACCGAGCCTTGATCTGGCGGCGATCTCGCCGAGCGGTGCCCATGTCGCCGCAGTCGGACATGACGGACGCGACCGGCTGCTGCTGGTATTCGATGCGCAGATGCAATCGCGGGTGGCGGCGAGATTCGGTTCGCAGCGTGTGCTGTCCATCCATTGGGCCACCGCCGAGCGCCTGCTGGTGGTGCATGCGGGCGCCGGCGAGGCGCCTGGTCTGACCGCCGTCCACCGCGACGGATCGATGCACCGGCGCCTGATTGCGCCCGTCTCCGACGGCGGCCGCCGGCAAGGCGTACGTGTGATCGACACCCTGCCGCGACTGCCCAGCGAAGTGCTGATCTCGGTCGACGAGGGCACGCCCTTCGCGCCCGATCTGGTGCGCCTTGGCGTGATTGCGGCAACCGCTGAAGTGGTGGAGCGCAATCCCGGTCGTATTCTGCAATGGCTTCCCGACGCGCGCGGTACGGCCGGTGCGGCACTTGGCTGGGACGTACGCGATGGCCAGTTGCGATACCAGCTGCTGACCCGGAGCGAAGGGGAGCGCGCCTGGCACGGCGCGTACGATTTCCGCCTGGGCGAGGCCGAGCTGGCACCCATCGGCTACATCGGTGACGCGCTGCTGGTGCAACTGCGCGAGGGCGACGGACCCACCACCGTGCGCGGCTTCGA
>DAOMOD010000015.1:13313-28962 GCA_035444205.1 Lysobacteraceae bacterium | reverse complement strand
CGGCGAGCCGGTCCTCAGCCTGGCCGGGGCCGATCCCGACTTCCTGCGCTTTTCCGGCATCGACGGGGCTTTGGCCGTGGTCGAGTACCAGACCGACCGCCCGCAGCGCCAGTTTCTGAAGCCGGAATGGCAGGCCTGGTACGTCCGCATGCAGAAGCATTTCGGCACAGACACCGACCTTCGCGTGATCGGATTGTCGGCCGACGAGGCGGTGGCGCTGGTGCTGGTGGCCAGCGATCGCGATCCGGGGGGCTACTGGCGTTACGAAATCGATACCGACCAGCCGCGTCGCATCGGCGCGCGCATGCCTGCATTCCGGCCCGCCTCGGCCGCGCGCAGCGAACCCGTGCAGTTTTCGACACGCGACGGTGTCGAACTGCACGGCTACCTGACCCGCGAGGCTGGCGCGTCGGCCGCGCAGCCACTGCTGCTGTTTCCGCATGGCGGACCGTGGAGCCGCGACCGCTGGGGTTTCGACCCGGTGGTGCAGTACTTCGTAAGCCGCGGATTCGCCGTGTTGCAGGTGAACTACCGCGGCTCGCGCGGATTCGGTCCGGCCTTTCTCGGCAAGGGGCGCGGCCAATGGGGAAAGGCGATGCAGCACGACCTCTACGACGCGCTCGACTGGGCGATCGCGCAGGGCGTCGCCGATCCCGCGAAGGTGATGATCTTTGGCGCCAGCTATGGCGGCTACGCCGCACTGCTTGCCGCGCAGCAGCGCCCCGACCTGTTCGCCGCGGCTGTGGCCTGGGCGCCGGTGACCGACCTGCCGCAGCAGATCGAAGGCTGGCGACGCAACGGCAACCTGCGCGCCGAGGCCGAGTGGCAGGACATGGTGGGCATGCCCGATACCCTGCATGCAGTAAGTCCGATGCACCTGCCGCCACCGACCATCCCCGTGCTGCTCGCCCACGGCCGCCGCGACAGCCGCGTTTCCATCGAGCACAGCCGGCGCTTTGCCGACCATGCCGGCCTGCCCGAGGCGCACCGCCTGTGGCTGCACCAGGCCGATCATGAGTTGCTGCCGGCCGATACCGCCGTTCCGTTCTTTGAGCGGCTCGACGAGTTCATCGAAACGCACTTCCGGATCGACTGACCGGACGACGACCGCGCACTCGCGCGCGCACCATCAGCCGAGAAGATCTCCGCCATGCGCACCCTGCTGACCTGCATTCTTCTGGCGCTGTTGGGGCTGGTGGCATACCTGCTGGCGTGGCCGGTGCCTGTCGATCCGCAGGCGTGGCAGCCACCCGTCGACCGCGGACATGCCGATGAGCACGCGCTGAACCATCGCCTGGCCCGACTCGAACTGCTCGATATCGCCGGCACCCAGGGCCCGGAAGCGGTCGCTGTGGATGCCGACGGCCGTCTCTACGCCGCCACCGAGCACGGACACATCGTGCGACTGCAGGCCGACGGCGGTGGCGCCGAGCGCTGGGCGGATACCGGCGGGCGCCCGCTGGGCATGGCCTTCGCCGACGACGGCACCTTGCTGGTGGCCGATGCCGTGCTCGGGCTGCTGGCTGTCACTACCGACGGCAGTTTGCGCGTGCTCGCCGACAGTGCCGACGGCATTGCCTTCGGACTGGCCGACGACGTCGATGTCGCCGCCGACGGACGCGTGTATTTCACGGACGCCAGCCATCGCTTCCCCTGGAAGCGGTTCGGTGAGGACGCGGCCCGCTTCGCCATCCTGGAGCATGGCGGCGATGGTCGCGTGCTGGAGTACGACCCGGCGAGCGGCGATACCAGCGTGCTGGTCGATGGCCTGCAGTTCGCCAACGGCATCGCCGTCGGGCACGATCAGACCTACCTCCTGGTCACCGAGACCGCGCGCTACCGCGTGCTCAAGGTGTGGCTGAGTGGCGCGCGACGTGGACAGTTCGAGGTACTGATCGACAACCTGCCGGGTTTTCCGGACAACATTACCCGCGGCGCCGACGGCCGCTACTGGCTGGCCTTGTTCTCGCCGCGTTTGCCGCTGCTCGACCGCCTGGCGGGCTATCCCTTCCTGCGCAAGATCGTGGTACGGATTCCGAGGTTCCTGCAGCCGCAGCCGAACGCGCATGGACACGTGATGGCCCTCGACAGCCGGGGCAGGGTGCTGGCGGATCTGCAGGACCCCACTGGTGCCTATCCGATGACCACCAGCGCACTCGAGTTCGACGGCATGCTCTATGTCGGCAGCCTGGTGGCGCCGGCGCTGGCGCGACTGAGCCTCGACGGGATCATCGACCAGCGCTGACAAACGGGCTAGTCTCGGCGCGTTCTGACGGAAGGGGCGTGGTCATGCGCAAGCTGGGGTGGGTAGTTCTGTGGTGGATGCTGGCCGGCGGTGGGCTGCCGGTCCATGCGGTGGAAGTACCACCGGCGCTTCGCGACTGGCAGGGCTGGGTATTGCACGATGAAGAGCATCGGCAGTGTCCGGTGATGTTGGGCCAGGCCGTGGGTCCACGCCATGCCCACCTGTGCGCATGGCCGGAGCGCCTGCGAATCGAAGCGGGTGCGGAGGGAGCACGCTTCCGGCAGACCTGGATCGTGTACGCCGACAGTTTCGTGCCGCTGCCCGGCGACGAACGCCTGTGGCCGCAGGGCGTCACCGCCAACGGCGAAGCCGTCGCCGTCGTGCGTCACGAGCGGCGGCCTTCGCTGTGGTTGCGACCGGGCACCTACCGCATCGACGGCCGCATCGACTGGCGGCGCCGGCCGGAGCGCCTCGCGGTGCCCGACGTGGTGGCTCTGATCGATCTCAGCGTGGACGGTGAACGCGTGATGCCGGCGCAGCGCTTCGGGCCGGAGTTGCGGCTGGGACAGGTGGTCGTGGAGGAGGTGGAAGCCGCGCCGCGTCGCGAGAGCAGTCTTGATTTGGTGGTCTATCGGCTGGTGGTCGACGGTGTGCCGCAGCGCCTGCTCACCCAGCTTCAGCTTGACGTTGCCGGCGATGCCCGCGAGATCGAACTCGGACCGGTACTGCCGCAGGGCTTCATCGCCACTGCGTTGCAGTCCGATCTTGCGGCCCGACTCCACGACGGCGGCAACCTGCGCGTGCAGGTGGTGGAGGGCAAGCACTCGCTGCGCGTGGTCGCGCGAGGTACGTCCATGTTCGACAGCATCGCCATGCCTGCGCCAGCCGCGCCGTGGCCGGGCGAGGAAGTGTGGAGCTTCAGCAGCGACTCGCGCTTGCGCGTGGCTGTCGCCGGCGGCGGCGAGAACATCGATCCCTCGATCAGCGGCACGCCTTTCGAACATGACCTGCCAGCTTTTGTCATGCGCGCCGGCGACGCACTGGCGATCGATGTGCGCAGCCGTGGGCTGTCCGCCACTGAGGATAACCGTCTCCAGTTGAATCGTCGCATGTGGCTGGATCATGCCGGCGCCGGCTTCTATCTGCGCGATCGCATCCATGGCCAGATGCGCCGAGACTGGCGTCTGGATACGGTCGAGCCGTTGCGCCTGCAGAACGTCCTCGAAGGCGGTCGCCCGGTGCAGGCCAGCCTCGGGCCCGTAAACGGGCTGGCTGGCGTCGAGTTGCGCGACGTTCGGGTGGATGTCGAGGCGGGTCTGCGCATGCCGCGCAGTCTGACGCTGCCGGTGTCCGGCTGGCAGCAGAACTTCGACGCGGTGACGGTTGATCTACGCCTGCCGCCAGGCTGGAAGCTGCTCGGCGCACCCGGCGTCGACCGTGCTCCTGGCACGTGGGCTGCGCGCTGGACCCTGCTCGACGTGTTTCTGGTATTGATCGCCACCGTTCTGGCACTGCGCCTGTGGGGCATCGGTGGCGCGGTGCTGGCAGGCGGCTTCCTGCTGATCGCATACCACGAGTTGGGGGTGCCTTTCGGCTGGTTGCTGGCGGCGCTGGTGTTGGCCCTGATCCTGCGCGCCCTGCCCCCAGGTCGCCTGGCGTCCACGGTGCGGGTGTTCAAGATACTGGTGCTGTTGGCGCTGGTGCTGGTGGGGCTTCCGTTCGTGGCCGGACAGGTGCGCATGGCGCTCCACCCACAACTTGAACACGACTGGCTGGGCGGGTTCTCGGCTGACTGGGGTATGGTCATGCAGGATGCGCGGCCGATGGCCGAGCCCGCACCTGCACCCGTCAGGTCCTCGGCTGGATCGGGCGTTGCAGGGCCGGATGGCGACTTGGACCGCATCGAAGTGACGGGGTCGCGGATCAAGCGGAGCGATATCGAAGGGCCGACTCCCCTGGAAGCGGCCGCAATGGAAGAACGCGCCGAAGAACCATCGCCCGCTCTGGCCGACCGCAGTGTCATGGAACGCTACGACCCCGGCAGCGTCCTGCAGGCTGGACAGGGCATCCCCGACTGGCAGGGTCAACGGCATACTCTGCACTGGGGCGGCCCGGTGCTGGCCGACCAGGAGTATCGATTGCTGCTGTTGCCGCCGTGGCTGACGCGCCTGTTGCGCTGGCTGATGGTGATCCTTCTCGCGGCACTGTCGATCCGCCTGATCGGGCAGTTGCGAGGCCGATCGGTTGCACCGGGATCGGCCGCCGCACTGCTGCTGGCACCGGTACTGCTGTGGTCCTCGCCGGAAGCGCGCGCGCAGGCCACGCCGGAACCGCAATTGCTGCAACAGTTGCGCGAGCGCCTGCTGGAAGCGCCGCCCTGTCAGCCCGAGTGCGCCAGCATCGCCGCGGCGGAGATCGTGATTGACGGTGACCGCTTCTCCATGGCGCTCGAAGTGCATGCGCTGGAGCGTGTGGCTGTGCCGATGCCGCTGGCAGAAAACGCCATGATCGTGGAGCGTGTTGCGGTCGACGGAATCGCCCGCGAGGGCCTCAGGCGGCGGGTCGCCAGCGAGTTCTGGGTGGACGTGGCGCGTGGCGTGCATCGCGTCGAGTACGCGGCCCGAGTCGACGGGACTCGTTTCGGCTTGCGCTTTGCGGCCGCGCCAAGGCAGATTCGCGTGCGTTCAGCGGGCTGGCAGGTCGGTGGTCTGGGTGAGGATCGGCTGCAGGGCGACAGTTTATCCTTCGTGCGAGAAGTGGAGGCGACGGAATCCGCAGCGGATGTGGTGCCCGCAGCAATGCCCGAAACCCGATTTGCGCCCTTCGTGCAACTGGTGCGGCGCGTTCACATCGGCCTCGACATTCGTGTGGAAAGTTCGGTACGGCGCATCGCGCCCGATAGCGACGGTTTCAGCACACGTCTGCCACTGCTGCCAGGGGAGCGCGTGCTGAGCGGTGGTGAGCACGTCGACGACGGCTACATCGACATAGCCTTCGACGCACGCTCGCGTCAACGCGCCTGGAGCGGCACCCTGCCGCTGACCGAGCGCATCGAAATTGCGGCGCCAACGCTCGACGGCCATGCCGAAGTGTGGCAGTTCGCCATCGGCCCGCAGTGGCATCCACAGTTCAACGGAGTGCCGGCGGTCCTGCCACAGGACCTGCGCGGCGGTTGGTATTGGGAGTTCCATCCCCTGCCCGGCGAGACGCTGACGCTGAATCTTTCAAGAGTGCAGGCGCTGCCTGGCGACACCCTGTCCATCGACAAGGTGGACCTTCAGCGCAGCGCCGGCCGGCGCAGTGCGGAAACGCAACTCGGTCTCGACCTGCGCGCCACCCAGGGCGGTGACTGGCAGCTCGCCCTGCCGGAGCACTTCGAAATGCTGTCGTTGAGCATGGACGGCGCGGCGCAGGCGCTGCGGCCCGAGAACGGTGTGCTGACCCTGCCGCTCAGGCCGGGGAGCCAACGTGTCGCGCTGACGCTGCGTGAAGCGACGCCGATCGGTTTCGTTTCGCGTAGTGCCGAGTTTGATCTCGGCAGGCCGGCGGTCAACCTGCGCATCGAGCAAAACCTTCCGGCCGACCGCTGGGTGCTGTGGACGTCGGGGCCGCGGTTGGGGCCGGCGGTGCTCTACTGGGGCGAACTGCTGCTGATGATCGCGCTCGCCGTGGCGCTTGGCCGCAGCGGCCGCACGCCGCTCAAGACCTGGCACTGGCTGCTACTTGGGCTGGGGTTCTCCACCTTGTCGTGGGTCGCGCCGGTGCTGGTGGTGGCCTGGCTGCTGGCCATGGACTGGCGCGCACGCGGTGTCGAGCGCGCTCCCTGGTACGCCTTCAATGCGTTGCAGGTGGGTCTGGTGCTTTTCACCGTGGTGGCCGTGTTGACCCTGGTGGCGGCGATTCCGTTCGGTCTGCTCGGCACGCCCGACATGCACCTCACGGGCAACAGCTCGACACCCACTGCGCTGCGCTGGTTTGCCGACCGCAGCGAGGGCGTGCTCCCGGTCACCACGGTGGTCTCCCTGCCGCTTTGGGTCTACAAGACCGCCATGCTGCTGTGGGCGCTGTGGCTGGCCAACGCGCTGATCGGCTGGTTGCGTTGGAGCTGGGCGAGCTGGACGGCGGGTGACTGGTGGCGTGCGAAACCTGCCGCAGCCAAGGCGGAAGCGAGCGCCTGATGCCGCACGTTCCACGCAGTGACGTTGGTCTCATGGCGTGCCGGTGAGCGTCAGCCGCCTGCTGCGTGATGGCGCCGCGCGCCTTTCCGGACCCCAGGCGCGTTTCGAGGCCGAGTGGTTGCTGTTGCACGCACTTGGGCGCGATCGCGCCTGGCTGTTCGCCCATCCCGATGCCGAGCCGGCTGCGGAAGACCGCCTGCGTTTCCTCGATCTGATCGAGCGTCGTGCCGCCGGTACGCCGGTGGCCTACCTGATCGGCTGCCGCGGCTTCTGGACGCTGGATCTTCTGGTGACGCCGGCCGTGTTGATCCCGCGCGCCGAGACCGAGCTACTGGTGGAAGCCGCGCTGGATCGGCTTCGCCAGGTCAGGTCACCCGCGGTGCTCGATCTGGGCACCGGCAGCGGCGCCGTCGCACTGGCCCTGGCAGCGGAAAGGCCCGACGCGCAGGTGGCTGCCACCGATGCAAGCGCTGAGGCGCTGGCGGTGGCGGCGGAGAATGCACGCCGGCAGGCACTCGGCAACGTCGAGTTCGTCGAGGGGAACTGGTACGCCCCGCTGGGCGGTCGCCGCTTCCATCTGATCGTCAGCAATCCGCCCTACATCGAGGAAGACGACCCGCACCTTGACCGGGGCGATCTGCCGCACGAGCCGCGCCATGCGCTGGTATCGGGTCGCGACGGTCTCGACGCGATCCGCGTCATCGCCGCCGGCGCGTCCGCCCACCTGCACCCGGGCGGCTGGCTGCTGGTCGAACACGGCTGCGATCAGGGTGCGGCGGTACACGGGCTGTTCGCGGAGGCGGGCCTGCAGGCACTGCAAACCCTGCCCGATCTCGAGGAGCGCGATCGCGTCACCATGGGGCAATGGATGATCTGAGCCGAACGGGGACCGCAGATTCATCAAAGTTGGCATTCAGGATCCGCGCATTGCCCGGCTGCGCCGGTTATGCTTTTGGCCTGTCCACCAAACGACCACGCACGCTCCCATGATCGACCTGAGAACTCTGCTCATCGATTGCCGGATCGCCGTGCGCAACGCTTCCGGCAACGCCGGAGGCGAGGAGCTGATCGACCGCCTGGACAAGGCGATTCAGGAAGTCAGCAGATCTGGCGCAAAATCGGACGCAGACACCAAGGCCAAGCCGTCGGTGGCGCAGAAGGTGGCCCTGGCCTGGCAGACCGCCGCGCGCGGGCTCAAGATCAGCCACCCGGAACTCTACGAACAGCTCAGCCAGCGTGTCATGGGCATGCTCGACACGCGCACCCTGGACGAGCCCACCGATGAACTGCTGCGCCTGGAAAGCGAAGCGGAGAAACTGCGGCGCAACGCGGCGTGGACCAAGGGAGAACTCGACCGGCTGCAGGCACGTGCCGAGCAGGCGCAGGAGTCATTGGCGCAGCTGCAGGAGGCGCTGGCTGCGGCCGTTCCCGATCTCTCCAGGGGCGATGACCCACAAATGTTCGCAAAGTTGTGCATCCAGGAACTGGTGCGCGCGGCGAAACGGACAGGTCCCGGCATCAAGGGCGAGTCCGGTGCCGGACAGGATACGGCCGTGCCTTCGCGTACCGTGCTCGAACAGATTGCCGCAGGCGCACGCAACTTCAACAGTGGGCAGCGCGACTGGACCATCAGCGAGGCCATGTGCCTGACCGGGTGGCAGTTCACCCCGGTCGAACTGATCGAGAAAGGCGATGCCTGGCTGGCCCGACTGCTGCTGGACAAGGGCAATATCGAATGAGCGTCTCCCCCGCCACGCGGGCGCAACCGACCGCGTGGCTTGTGGGCTTTTCGTAGCGTCGACCTCGGCTCAAACGTTGCGGTGTGCCCCAGGGCGTGGAGCGGAGCAGGCTCCGCTCTACTGATTCGCGCACTGCAACCTGGTGTCGGCCGAAGCGCCCGCCATCAGTCCACCGCCGCCGTGGCCCTTCATGAAGAAGCGGTACAGGACTGGCACCACGAACAGGGTGAGGATCGAGGCCACCGCCAGGCCCCAGACGATGCTGGCCGCCACCGGGCCCCACAGCAGGCTCTTGCCACCCAGGCCGGTGGCGAGTGCGAACAGGCCGGCGATGGTTGTGGTGGTGGTCATCAGGATCGGCACCACGCGCCGGCGCGCTGCGTACACGGTAGCGTGCAGGGTGCGCATGCCGATGGCGATGCGGGCGTTGGCGGCGTCGATCAGCACGATCGCGGCGTTGACGGCGATGCCGGTCAGCGCCACCGTTCCGTACATGGTGTAGAGGCTCAGGGGATTGCCCGACAGAAGCAGGCCGAACACCACGCCGGTGAAGGCCATCGGCACGGTCACCAGGATCAGCAGCGGCTGCCCGTAACTCTTGAACTGCGCTGCGAGGATCAGGTAGATCAGGCCGATACCGAGCAGGAACAGCGGGCCAAGTGCGCCCAGGCTTTCCTCAATGTCGTCGAGTTCGCCGGAAAACTCCAGGTCGGTGGCGGGGAAGCGTGCGCGGATGGCTTCCCACTCGGCCTGGATGCGCAGGTTGGCGCTGCGCGTGTCGATGATCTCCTGGTCGAGATCGGCCTCCACGGTGATCGCACGGCGGAAGCTGTAGTGGCGGATGGCGCCGCGACTGTCGCGGGTGCTGGCTCTCAGCATGCTGCCGAGTGTGCTGAGCCCACCACCGGGCAGCACGATGGGGTCATCCAGCACGGTGGCCACGTCGGCCACACGGTCGCGCGCGGCGCGCACGCGCAATTCCACCTTCTCGCCACGGTCGCGCAGGTCGGCGACCACTTCGCCGTCCACGTGCAGGCGCAACATGCGCGCCAGCATGCCCGGATCGAGGCCGGCGTTGCGCACGGCGATCAGATCGAGTTCCAGGCTGAGCTCGGGGCGGCCAGGGACATCGTCGTCAACCACATCGCGCGTGCCCTCGATCGCGGCGACGATGGCGCGCACCGCATCGGCGGCTTCGCGAAGTTCGGCGAAGTCGTCGCTGCGCACCTTGACGTTGATCGGCTTGGCAGTGGGCGGGCCGCCGGACAGGCGCAGAAAACTGATCTCGCCGGAAATCGGAACCGCCGTCACCGGCGCGCGCATGCCCTCGATGATCTCGTCCAGCGTGCGTCCGTCGGGCTTGAACGGGTTGAGCGACACCATGACCTGCGCGTACTGGTCGCCGTACAGGGGCTCGGTTTCGGTGAACTTGACACCGGCGACCGTAATGACCTCGCGCGCCTCGTCGCCGTTCAGGTGCCGGCGTACTTCGGCTTCGACCTGCGAGGCCGCGCTGAGGGTCGCCTCGAGCGGCGATTCCGGCGGCATGTCGACGTGCACGTAGTAGATCGGCAGCGGGTCGAAGGCGAAGAATTCCACGCGCACCAGATTCGAGCCCACCGCGACCACCGCCAGCAACATGGCCAGCGCGCCGCTGCCCACAGTGAGCAGGGGGCGACGAAGCGCCTTGACCAGCAGGCGCGTGTAGACCAGCCGGATGCGGTGGGTCATGCGCCAGCGCCAGTCGTGGCGTTCGGCCTGGCCGACGGCGGGCCGCGCCAGGGTGGTGGTGTGGGTGGGCAGCATCCACAGCGCCTGGATCAGGCTCATCACCAGGCCGATCGACACCACGAACGGCACCACGAACAGGAACTTGCCGAGGATGCCGGGCAGCAGCATCAGCGGCAGGAAGGCGGCCAGTGTGGTGGCGACGGCCGAGGTGATCGGCAGACCGATCTCGCGTACCGCTTCCAGCGCGGCCTGCAACGATTCCATGCCGCGCTGCAGGCGATAGTAGATCGCCTCGACGACCACTACCGAGGCGTCCACCAGCATGCCCAGCGCAATCACCACGCCAAGCAGCACCGAGACGTTCAGGCTGGAACCCGACGCAGCCACCAGGGCGAACACGCCGGCGATGGCGAACACCACGCCCAGCGACACCAGGGTGGCGATGCGCAGGCCGAGGCAGCAGTCCGACCACGGCATTGGTCTGCATGACGCCGATGGCCTGCTCGGTGTAGACGGTCTGGTCGTCGGCCAGGATCAGGCGGATGCCGCTGCCATCGAGAATCGCGTTGCGCTGTTCGATGTAGTCGCGGATGCGCTGGATCAACACCAGCGTGTTGACGTTGGCGATCTTGTTGATACCCAGGCTCACCGCGGGCTGGCCGTCGACGGCGGCGAGTTGCTGCGCTTCCTCACGTCCACGCTGCACGGTGGCGACGGCGTCGAGCGGTACCTTGCGTTCGGAGCCGGGCATCATGGTCGGAGCAATGCGGAAGCCGGCGAGAACCTCCGGGTCGGCGGTGGTACCGGCGACGCGCACCAGCCACTGACCGTCGCCGGTGCGCACGCGTCCGGCAAACACGTCGCGGAACCAGCCCCGCAGACCGTCGGCGAGATCGGCCGCGGTCAGGCCGTGACCGGCCAACGCCACCGGGTCGAATTCGACGTGCAGCTCCGGGTCGTGCAGGCCGAAGGCCAGCACATTGTCGACGCCGGGAATGCGCTCCAGGTCCTCCTTGGTCTGGCGCGCGATCAGGCGCAGGTTCTCGTCGTCGGCCTGGCCGGCCACCACCACCTGCGCGGTGGGAAAGCCGTTGGACGTGGTGATCTCCAGGATCAGTGGATCCTGCGCTTCGATCGGCAACTCGGCACTGGCCTTGTTCTGGATCTCGCGGCGCAGGTCGTTGATGCGCTTGTCGAACACACGTTCGGAGATTTCGCGGAACCGTACCAGGATGTTGGAGACGCTTTCGCGCGAGTTCGAGGACACGAAGCGGATGTCCTGCACGTTGCGGATGGCGTCTTCGAGCGGCTGCGTGATGCGCTGCTCGACGTCCTCGGCCGAGGCGCCGGGCAGCACCGTGGTGATGTTGACCCAGTTGAAGTTGATCTCCGGGTCGCGCTCCCGCGGCATCAGCAGGTAGGACAGCACGCCCAGCCCGATCACCACCACGAAGGCAATGTTCGCCAGCGGGTGGTTCTCAAGAAGGCGCGCGTACAGGCCCTTGCTTGCATTCATCGCGTGGTGACCCGGTCGCCGTCATTGAGTGCTTCACGGCCCTCCACGATCACCAGGGTCGCAGGCGCAAGATCGACCATGGCGGCGCGTCCTTCCTGGGCACCCGCCACGGCATGAAAGCGGGCGTGGCCGTCTTCCAGCAGAAACAGCCCCAGCTTGCCGTTGCGGCGTACCAGCAGGTGTCCAGGCAGCAGGCCGCCCGGGCGCTGCCATGACAGTCGTCCCTGGCTGCCCGGTGGGGGTGGCGGGTCGATGAAGCGCAGTCGTGCCACCCGCGTGCGCGTGCCGCTGTCGATGGTCGCGGACAGCCTCAGCAGCTCCACGCGATACTCGAGCCCGAGTGATTCGAAGCGGATGCGTTCGCCCTGGGCGAGCAGCCCGGCTTCCGCTGCGGGAATGTCGGCGCTGAGTTCGATGGCGCCAAGGTCGGTGATGGCGAGCAGCGGCGAGCCCGGCGTGGTCAGTTGGCCCACCGCGGCAAGGCGCGCACCCACGTGGCCCTTGAAGGGTGCTCGCACGAGCGTCTTGTCGAGCGCGCGTCGCGCCACCGCCACGGTGGCTTCCTGCACGCGCACGTCGGCACGGGTGACGGCGAGCTCCGTCTCCAGGGCGGCGACATCGTCGACCGAAACGAAACCGTCGACGACCAGGCGCCGCGCACGCTCGAGCCTGCCGGTCACCAGGTCGACGCGCGCACGCGATGCGGCCAGCAGTGCTTCGGACTGCTGCAGCGCGAGGTGATAGTCGGTGTCGTCCAGGCGCACCAGAACCTCGCCATTTGCAACGTGCGACTGCGGCTCGACGTCGAATGCGGCGATGACCGCAGTCAGTTCGGACGACAGAACACTTTCATTCATGCTCTCAACGCTGGCCGGTGCCTGTGCCGGGCTGTGCACCAGAAGCTCGCTCAGCGGGCGCGCCGTCACCTGGACGGGGGATTGAGCCGCTGCCGACAGGGCGAGGCCAGCGAGCAGCAGGGCGATCAGAGAGTGAACGCGATCCATGAGTGATGACGCCTACGGGGGGCGAACATCATGCATGCTGAAAGCTTAAGTGCAACCTTCCGGAAGTCGGGTGGCCGGGCCGGACCCGCCACGAAGCGGACATTCGCTCCAGGAGCAGCGGTCCGCGGAGGACGCTTGGCGGTCGTTGGCGCCAAGAGAATAGGGTCCGCAAAGGACGCAAAGGAAAGCAGAAGACAAGGCAAAGGCCTTGCTTGCGCACCCGGGTCGCCCACAAGGTGGGCTCCTGCAAGCGTTGTCGCAGGTCGGCACCACTGTGCCGACATCGTGCCCCACGGGCCGACGACGGCGGCATGGTGATGCCGCCCTACGGGCTGCGCCACGTCCTTGGCGGACCTTTGCTCCCGAGTCCCGTGCGCCGGGTCCCGGCTTCTCCTCAAGCCGCGCTGGCGAAGCTCCGTTGGAACGGTGCGCCTTCGCTCATGGCTTCGGCCAGCCGTCGCACCTCGGTCGAACTGAGCGCGTGGGTCAGCGCCGGATAGGTAAACGATGCCTGGCGATCCTCGTGGAAGCACAGCATGTTCCAGAGGCGCTCGAAGTGCCGCAGACCAACCTCGCGTGCGACTTCATCGAGCGTGAGCGGCTGCGCGACGATCCATTCGCCGAAAGCGTCCAGCAGGCGCAGCAGCAGCAGGTGGTCGCTCTCCACGTGTCCGGCGCAACCCGCTTCGCTGGTGTCGCGATCCGCGGTCAGCGTGGGCAGTACGGTTCCCTGTTCCCACACGATGCGTCCCTCGATGGCCGCCGACAGATTGTGGAAGGCCGAGCGGATCGACGGGTTGTCGGCGGCGAGAACGGCCGCGTGCAGCTGGTGGGCGAGTTCCTGCAGCCTGTGGCGACGATGGGCGAAAGCGCTCTGCAGCGCGCGGCGGGCTTCGGAATGGCTGGCGTTCATGGGATACCTTGCCTGTGTCGACCGGGGCGAGGCATGCCCCCTTGTCGTCGTGGCGTGCAGCATCGCGCGACGCAAGCCAGCCCAAGTGTGACCCGGCTCACGTTTTCACATTGTTTGCAGCGGCTCGGTGGAGAGATTCTCCACGTGGACCACGCCGTCCTTCATCACGAAAGCGATCCTTCGCATCGCGCCGACGTCCTCCACAGGGTTGCCTTGCACCGCCACGATGTCGGCGCGCTTGCCGACCGCCATGCTGCCGATCTCGGCACCCAGGCCGAGCACGCGGGCCGCACTGCGGGTGGCTGCGACCAGGGCTTCGGCCATCGGCATGCCGGCCTCGGTCATCAGCTCGAACTCGCGTACGTTGTCGCCGTGCGGGAACACTCCGGCATCGGTGCCGAACGCGATCGGCACGCCAGCCGCGTAGGCGCGCGCGAAGGTGTCCTGAATCAGGGCGCCGATGGTGGCGGCCTTGGGGCGCACGATGTCGGGGTAGAAGCCCTCCACCTGCGCCATCTCGCTGACGAAGGCGCCCGCGGTGATGGTGGGCACGTATACGGTGCCGTGCTGCTTCATCAGGGCGAAGATTTCCTCGTCCATGTAGGTGCCATGCTCGATGGTGGCGACACCGGCGAGTATGGCGCGACGCATGCCCTCCTTGCCGTGCGCATGCGCCGCCACCTTGTAGCCGTAGTCCCGCGCGGTGGCGACGATCTCCTCGATCTCGGGGAGGCTGAACTGTGGATTGTCGCCGCTGCGGGCGTAGCTCAGCACGCCGCCGGTGGCGGTGATCTTGATCCAGTCGGCGCCGTCCTTGTAGCGCTGGCGCACCGCCTTGCGGCCTTCCTCGGGCGAGTTGACCACGCCCTCGCGCGGACCGGGGTCGCCCATGATGTCACCGCGCCAGCCGTTGGTGGGATCGGCGTGGCCGCCGGTGGTGGCCAGCGACTTGGCGGCGGTGAGGATGCGCGGGCCGGGCAGCAGGCCATCCTCGATGGCGTTGCGCAGGGCCACGGTGACGTTGTCGCGATCGCCAAGGTCGCGCACCGTGGTGAAGCCCGCCTCCAGCGTGATCTTCGCGTTGGCCGCACCGCGCAGCGCGTAGTCGGCGGGATTGAGGCGGAATCCCTCGCCGTGGCCGCCTGCCGAGGGCTGGCTGTTCAGGTGGGTATGCAGGTCGATCAGGCCGGGCAGGCAGGTGTGGGCGGAGAGATCGATGCGCGTGCCCTCGAAGGCCTCCGGCGCCTCCGCCATCACCTCGGCGATGCGACCCTCGCGCACCAGCACGGCGCGTGCGGCGAGCATGCGGCCCTGGTCGGCGTCGAAGAAGCGGCCGCAGTCGAGCAGCGTGTCACCGGCGGCGACAGGGGCGGCAATGCAGACGAAGAGTGCGGCGGAAAGCAGACGGCGCATGGGCATACGGATCCGGGAAAAGCGTCCATGCTACCCGAGCGCCGCCGCGCGCGTGCGCGCCGCTCAGGGCTCGCCTGCCTCAAATCCGTTGGCGAAGGCGTGTCCAGGGCCGAAGCAGATTGGGCCGGACTTGGGCGTCAGAGTCGCGGAAAAGGCAATACCGAGGCCCTCGACGGGGCCGTGAGAGCGCCGCGGCTCCAGGTCGGCCCGAAGCGCGAAGCGAGCATTGGCCTGGGCCGGCGGATGGACCTCGAACTGTGCGCGTACAGCGTAACGCGCGGCCGGTGCAGCATCCGGCTCCGCGGCGTGCACGTCGGCCGCGGCCAGAAACAGGGAGGCGCAGGCCAGGCTTGAAACCAGCGACGGCATCTCAGCGCCTCCGAGTCATTGCCGGCAGCAGCAGGGCGTGCAGATCGGCCAACCGGGCGTGCAGTGCCTCCTGCTGCTCGCGCAGGGACGCGAGTTCCCTTCGCAAGGCGGCGTTCTCGGCTTCCAGGAGAACAAGTGCGGCGGCATTCTCGGCGCGCAACTCGCGCAGCGCTTCGACGGTGAGGGCCTCGAAGCCCTGGCTGCCCACGGTCAGGTAGCCCTGGTCGTCCTGTCCCACCCAGTCCGGGAACAGTGGCTGCACCTCCTGCGCGACGAAGCCGATGCGCCGGCCGGCCGGGCGTCGGGCCGGGTCCGGCTCGCGGTAATCAAAACTGACTCCGCGCAGCTTCAGCAGGCGCTCGAGCGCGCCCGAAAGCGGCTCAATGCCCTCCTTCAGCCGGATGTCCGAGGATGCCGACCACGATCCACCGCCCGGCTTGAAGGCGGCGGCGGTCACCGTGAAGTCGCCATTCGACGCCAGGGTCAGGCGGCGCGCCTGGATGCTGCCGTTGAACTGGTCGAGGTAGAAGCCCGCATCGTT
>DAOMOD010000015.1:2482-13303 GCA_035444205.1 Lysobacteraceae bacterium | reverse complement strand
GCGGCGGTCCCGGTGGCGTCGCCCGCCGAAACCAGTATGCCTGCATTGAAATCGCGCTGGCGCAGGAAGAGATTGGCGTAGTTTGGCCCGTCGTTGTCGGCTACCACATTGAGTTCCACCGCGTCGTTGATCGGCAGGCCGTTCAGGGCCATGCCTCCGGTGGCCCGGACCAGGAACTGGTTGGCGCCGGACGAGACAAAGACCCCGCCTTGACTGTCGGCCCAAACGAAGGTGCCGCGATCGCCATCCCCCCCCGGATAGCTGGCAAGCCCGCTGCAGGCGAAGCCGTCGAAGGGGTCGGCGTGAGGTCGAACCTTGGCGTTGTGTCCCCCCGCCCACGAATCCAGGCCGCCGGCGCAGTTGTTGCGGCCTCCGGGAACGGCGCTGTAGATGCCACTGGCGGTATTGCCCCAGCCGCCCGCGACTGTGCTCCAGGCATTGCTGGCGACATTGAATTCGCCTCCGCTTACGGCGCTGTTCGAACCACCGGCGAGGTTGCCAAAGCCGCCGCCTACGGCGCTGGTGGTGCCGCTTGCAGTGTTGGCCCAGCCGCCGCCGATCGCGCTCGCGGTCCCACTGGCAGAATTGCCGGCGCCACCACTGACGGTGCTCGCAGGGCTGCTGGCGGTGTTGAGCCGCCCCCCGCCCACATAGGCGAACGCCGCATCGGATGGCGTCCCGGCGCTGTCTCCGGCCCGGTTGCCATAGCCGCCACCTACCCCGCCGTAGTGGTCGCTGACGAGGTTGGGACTGCTCTCGATGAACTGTGGATCGCTGTTGCCGCCCGGCATGCCGCCGCCCGCGATGGTTGCCCCGCGCACGCCGGCGGCCACCGCATTGGCATGACTGCCGGCGACCACGTTGGCGGTGATCGGGAGCCCGTCGAGCAATTCGCTGGACGGCTCGATACGCAGACTCTGCGCATTGCGGGTACGCAGCACCAGCGGCTGGCTGTCGGTGGTGCCAAGGAAGTTCACCGCCGGGTTGGTGCTGGCATTGCCGGCCAGCGCCCAGCTCTCCGGGCACAGCTGGGCCTTGAGCACGACCGGCTGCTTTTCGGGCAGCGGCCAGAAGTCGCTTTCGTCCTCGGCCATCACCGCTACCTCCAGCCAGCCTGACGCGATCTGATCGGGCAGCTCCGGGAAGTCCACGCCGACGGCGAAGCGGCCGCCGGCAACCGTGACCTGGTCAAGGATCAGGGGGGCAGCGAGCGGCTGCACGCCCGATCGGCGTAGAGGGTGAGCTTGAGCCGATAGCTCCCTTCGGCGGGCCGCCCTCCGTCATCGAGCTGGCCGCGATAGGTGAAGCCGGTGGCCTGGGCGCTGCCGGCCAGGGCCAGCAGCAGGGCGGCGATCAGGGGCATATGGCGCATGGCGGCTCTCCTCGGTGCTTGGTGTTGCGGCCGCAGGCGGAGCAAGTGGTCGCGTTGCGGGCCACATGCAGGCGCTCCGGCCGGACCGGCGGCGGACGGAGGCTCCCGGGCTCGGCGAACGAGGGCGCGTCGATGCGTGGGAGTCGGTTCGTCGACCACGATCACGAAAAGTCTGCGCCCGGCGTCAGGCGGACCGCCTGACCTAGGTCAATTGGTGGACGTGTTGCCGTGGTCGAAACCCATGGGAAGTGGCATGCGCCCCTGCTCAGGGGGACGGCGCCGGTGTCAGCAATTGACGCAGCCGGGAACACCTGCTCGACGTTCTGCGCGATGAGTCCGGCGCAGGCGCCGTCGTGGCCACCCATGGAGGCCGGATCGCGCCAGCGGAAGCTCACCTCCTGAGCCTCGTCGAAGGACTCGGCACTACAGGAGCGCCCTGCTACATGTTCTCGAAGCCGTTGGCGAATACCGCCTCGCCCAGCGGCAGTTCGATCTTCCACAGCTCGCGCTGGTCGGACTCGTCGGTGGCGGCGAAATACACGGTGTTGCCGATCGCCATGAGGTGGCCAGGTGAAGCGCCGCCGGGCGCCGGACCGAAATCGGTGAGACGCACGGTGCCTTCTGCACTGCCGTCGGTGACCCACAGCTGGCAGCCCACGCTGCGCTGGCAGCCGCGGAACGCCACGCGGCCGTCGTCTGCCCGCACGAACTCGGTCTGCGCGGCGTAGGGCGCGGCGCCGGCGGCCTGGGTCATCAGGAAGCGTTCCAGGTCGAAATAGCCGAAGGCGGGCTGGGTGGTGAGAAACGGGTCGAGGATGGTGGCGGTCAGGCCGCCGCTGTCGCCCGCGCCGAGGTGGGCGAGCAGTAGCGTGCCGGCCTCGGTGCCGTCGCTGCGCCACAGCCCGACGCCGCTGTCGGGGTGGTAGGCGCTGAAGTACAGCCACGGCCCTGCGCTGAACAGGCCGAGCGGGCTGGAGCCGGCCAGGCCAGGAAAGATATCGCGCACCGGCAGCGTGCCGCCAGCGGTGCCGTCGCTCACCCACAGCTCGCGGCCGGTCACGCCGTCGTCGGCGCTGAAGTAGAGCTTGCCACCGTGCGCGGTGAGGTGGCGGGGATTGGAGTGCGCCGGCCCTGCCGCGATGTCGCGCACAAGCACGGTGCCGGCAAAGCTGCCATCGGTCTTGAACAGCTCGCGGCCGAAGGCGGGATCCAGGGCGGTGAAGAACAGCGTGGTGCCGAGCGCGGTCAGCCAGTCGGGGTAGGAATGGGCGCCGGGATGGAGATCGCGCACCAGGCTTGCGGCGGCGCTGGCGAGGTCGATCCTGAACAGCTCGAAGCCGGCATTCACGTCGCTGTCGCCACGGGCGGAGACGAACAGGTTGCCGCCGGCGGCCGCGACCGGCCGGGCGAAGAAGGCAGACGCGGCTCCACCGCGATGGTGCCGGCGGCGCTGCCGTCGCTGCGCCACATGCGCGCGGTGTCGCCCGTATTCTCGCTGGCCGCGAACCACAGGTGGTCGCCCGCGGACACCATGGCGTGGTGGGGCGTGCTGAAGTCGAACGCGCTGCAGCCGGCGAACTGGTCGCACAGATTGGTGACGCGAAAGGTGCCGGCCGGCGTGCCGTCGGTGCGCCACAGCTCCTCGCCGGTGGCCGGCTCGAAGGCCATGTAGTACAGCGCGCCATCGTGCTCGGCCATCACGTGGTGTTGGCTGTCGAGACGGCGGATGCCGCTGGCCGGACCCGGGTCGGCATCGGCCAGCAGCTCGGTACCGGCGGCGCTGCCGTCGCTCGCCCACAGCTCGCGGCCCAGATCGTCGCGGAAGGCGGTGAACACCACGCGGCCGCCGGCCACGCCGTGGATGCGCGGCCAACTGCTGCCGCCGTCCGCGGCGATGTTGACCACCATCGCGGTGCCCACCCCTGTCTGGAAGCGCCAAAGCTCGCTGCCGAATCCGTCGCGATTGGCGGCGAACAGAAGCCGCGTGCCGACCACCGCGAGATGGTTGGGCGTGGCACTTGCGGTACCGGGATTGATGTCGGTCACCCGCACGATGCTGCCGCCAGGCGGGTAGCGGTGAAGCTCGTTGCCGTGGCTCGGCGAGTTCGCACGGAAGAACACCTGGCCGTCGTACACGGTGAACTGCGACACCTGGTCGAAGGTTTCGCCGGGGTTGGTGCGGCCGACCTCGACCGTGCCGGCGGGCGTGCCATTGGTGCGCCACAGCGCAAAGCTGGAGCCGCCCGCAAAATAGGCCTCTCCGTCGAGCGAGACCGCGGCGCCCGAGTTGGCAAACGACGATGACCAGCCCGGCAGCTCGACGGTGCCGGCACTGCTGCCGTCGCTCACCCACAGGCGCGAACCGCCGCCCGGATTGGCGCTGAACAGCAGGCCGACCGCGGTATCGACGATTCCTACAGGATTGCTGTCGCCGCCTGCATTCAGCACGGTCACCAGGCTGGTGCCGGCAAAGGTGCCGTCGCTGCGCCACAGCTCGCGGCCGTTGCTGCCGTCGTGGGCGGCGAAGTAATAGATCCCGTTGCGCACCGCGGCCGCGCCGCTGGCGACGATGGCGGAATCGGCACCCGGCCGGATGTCGCGCACCATCGTGGTGCCGCCGGTGGTGCCGTTGCTGCGCCACAGTTCGCGCCCGGCGTCGCTGCGCAAGGCATTGAACAGCAGCACGCCGCCCACCGCGCGCAGTCCGCTCGGCGTGCTGCTGGCGGGACCCGGTTCGATGTCGCGCACCAGCGTGGTCCCGGCAAGGCTGCCGTCGCTCCGCCACAGCTCGCGGCCGTGCTCATCGTCGGCGGCGCTGAAGTACAGCACCCCGCCCATCACGGTCAGGTGCTGCGGGTCCGAGCCGATCCGTCCGGGACGGATCGCCCGCACCATGCGCGTGCCGGCGTCGGTGCCGTCGCTGCACCAAAGCTCCTGGCCGTGGCTGCCGTCGTCGGCGCTGAAGCAGACCTCGCTGCCGAACACGGTCAGGTTCATGGGCGAGGAGCCCTGGATACCGGGATGGATGTCCTTGACCATCCAGGTACCGCCCGGTGTGCCGTCGCTGCGCCACAGCTCCTGCCCGTGGATGCCGTCGTCGGCGCGGAAATAGGCGATGCCGCCCATCACCACGGTGAAGGTCGGCGTGCTGCCGTACACCGGCCCGGGCCCGCTGTGCAGGTTGATCACCTGCTGCGGCATGGGTGGGGCGGCCATGGCGGAAAAGGCCGCAACGAGGGACACGGAGAGCGTGACGAGACGGATCAGGCCGCTGCGCGACATGGCGGTTTCCTCGGGGTGAGCCAGGGGCAGCAGGCTGGACGGCGTGCCGCGGCGTTGTCGTCTGGAACCGGTCAGGATTCGGTCAGCCTCTGGTAAAGTCGGCGATCATCAACGGCTTGCGTGCGCCGGTCCGTGCGGCGTCGGCGATATCCCATGAATGCCTCCGGCCCCCCCCTGCGGTCTGCCGCTCCGCTTCGATTCGGCGACGTCAGCATCGACGCGGCGGCGCGCACGGTGCGGGTGGGCGGCGCGGAGCGGCACCTCGAACCCAGGGCGCTCGACCTGCTGCTGTACCTCATCGCCGCACGCGGCCGCGCGGTCGCCAAGGACGAGTTGCTTGCCAGGGTGTGGCCTGGACGGGTGGTCGAGGAAGGGGCGCTCAAGCAGGCGGTCTGGTCGATTCGCCAGGCGCTCGGCGACGACCCGCGCGCGCCGCGCTTCGTGCGCACAGTGCGTGGCACCGGCTACCGATTCGTTGCCGAACCATCCGCCCTGGATGGTGCGCCCTCGCGGCGCCGCCCGGTTCGCTGGTGGCTGCCGCTCGGCGCCGCTGTGGTGCTGTTGCTGCTGGTCCTGGTCAATCCCTGGCGCGATGTTGGCGGTACCGGCGCGGAGCCGGTGCGGCTGCTGATCCTTCCGTTCGACAACGCCACCGGCGATGCCCACCTGGACTGGGTGAGCCGCGGCCTGCCGGCGCTGGTGGCGCACGGTCTGGTCGATACCACCGGGCTGGCGCTGATCGCCCCCGGCGTGGGCGCCCGCCTCGCCGAGGATCTCGGTTTCGATTTCGATGCCGATGCCGCGGCCTTTGCCGAGCTTGGGCGTCTTGCCGGAGCCGACTGGGTGGTCGCCGGCAGCGTGCGCGGCGAGCCGCAGGCCTGGGCATTGCATTTGCGCAGCCTGGGACCGGTCGGAGAGATCGAAGACCGCCGCCTGGAGGCCAGCGAACTCGGCGAACTTGCCGCTGCGGTCGGCGCCGATGCCCTGCGCATGGCATTGCAGGGCAGCATGCAGGTTTCGATGCGCTGGCCGAGTGCCGACCCCTTCGTCAATGAGCTGCACGCACGCGGCCTTGCTGCGTACCAGATCGGCGACAGTCGCAACGCGCGCGACCTGCTGGCGCTGGTGGCACGGGCGTTGCCGGAGGAACCGCACGTGCGCCTGGACCTGGCCCTTGCGGAATATGCGCTCGGTCAGCGTGACGAGGCGCTTGCGCTGGCGGCCGCGGTTGCCGAGGATGCGCCGGCATCGCCGACCCTGGCGCTGCGTTTGGCGCATTTCCAGGGCGACGCCGCGGCCGATGCCGGCGACCTCGATCTCGCGCGACGACACTATCTCGCTGCGCTGGAGCAGGCGCAGGTGGGTGGGGACCGTGTGCAGGTGGCCGATGCGCTGCGTGCGCTCGGCAGCATCGACAGTCGCGCCGGTGCCTGGGAGGATGCGGAACAGCATCTCGGTCGCGCCCTTGCCGAGTACACGCTGGCCGGCCACGAGCCGGGGCGCATGCGCGCCCTGAACAACCTGGGCGTGCTGGAATGGCGGCGCGACCGTATCGGCGAATCGGCGCGCTGGCACGAGCAGGCGCTGGCCAGCGCGCGCCGCCAGGGCCGGCGTGAAGTCGAGGCGAGCAGCCTCGGCAATCTCGCCACCATCGCCTTCAGCCAGCGCCGCATCGACGAGGCGCGCGACTGGAACGTGCAGGCCCTTACCCTGCACCGCGAACTGGGCAATCGGCGCTCCGAAGTGCTGGTGCTCGGCAACATGGCACGCCACGCCGCGCACGCACACCGGCTGGGCGAAGCGCGCAGCATGGCCGAAGAGATGCTGGTGGCCGCCGACGACCTTGGCGACGCCGCGCTGGCCGCCTTTGCGCGCATCCAGCTCGGACTGATCGAATTGCACAGCGGCGACTATCGGCTTTCGGCGGAATGGTTCGATGACGCAGCCCGGCGCTTCCAGGCATCCGGTGACATCGACTACGCGATAAGCGCGCGCACGCATCAGGTGCGCTCATTGATCCTGGCAGGCGATTCCACGGAAGCACGGAAGCTGTTTCAGGACTCCGAGGCGGAGCTGCTCGCCGCGGGCAGTGCACACACGCGCGCCCAGGTGGTGCTGACGCAGGCCTGGCTCGCAGCCGCCTCCGGACTGGGCGCGGAAGCCATCGAGCGGGCGCAGCAGGCGCGCGCGCTGGCGGCGGAGAGCGGATCGCTGGATCTGATCGACACCATCACCTTCGACCTTGCCATGTTCCTGCTGCGCGCCGGGCGCAGCGAGGAGGGCAGCGTGTGGCTCGGCCAGATCGATTCCGGCGAGACCCATGCACTTCGGCGGCGCCTGGCACAGGCGCGATTCGCCTACGAGACGGGCGAGTTCGCGCGGGCAGTCGAGCTGATGGAAGCCGGGCGCGAGATGGCTGGCGAAGGCTGGCTCGAACGCTACGAGGTCGAACTTGGTCGGTACCGTGAGGCCGAGCGACAGGGTTTGCGCGTGCCGCTGGGCGACGAGCTTCCCTGAGTCCTGAGTCCCGGCCTCACTCAAACCCGTCTGCGTACACCGCGTCGACATGCTTGATCTCGATGCACGCCGAGAACTCCGAGGTCTCGCCGCTGCCGAATCGGGTGGCGGTGGCGGAGAGGAAGCTGCCGATGGGCGCGATGTCGGGCAGCTCGAAGGCGAACGTTTCGGCGTCCCCCGTCGGACTGAGGAAGGTGTCGATCACGATCGGCAGTTCACCTTCGCCGTGACCACTGGGGTCGCAGGCGTTGTTGGCGAAGAAGGCGATGTCGAACAGCATCACGCTGAGTCCCGCCGGACGGTCAAGATCGCCTTCAACAAAGAGGCTGCCGAGTCCGCCGCGCGCGCGGGTCAGCACGGGAAAGTTCTGCAGGCCATTGGGGCCGATGTCCGCATCGTCCGGGTCGTTCGGCGTGACGCCGTCGCCGGTATTGTTCAGGGCGAGATCGATGCCGAGTCCACCGTTGCCATGGATCTCGTTGAGCAGGATGCGGGCCTGGGTGCCGTCCGCCGGATCGCCGGGCGAGGACACCACGATGCCGTGTGAGGTATTGAAGGCGATGCGATTGAACGCGCCGGGATCCTCGCCACCGATGGTCCAGCCCTGCGCCCCGCCCGCCACCAGGATACCGCGGCCATTGGGCAGGGGCGCGTTGCCCTGAGCGTTGGTGCCGATGTAGTTGCCCAGTATCGTGCCGTTGTTGGTGCCCGCGTTGAGCGCGCTCACACCGATGCCCATTCCAGAGATCAGGTTGCGCTGGTCGGGGTTGATGCCGCCGATGCGGTGTCCGCTGCCTGCGATGGCCTGGACGCCGGTGCTGGCGCTGGGCACCTGATCCTGCGTGCCGCTCGGATCGGTACCGAGAAAGCAGCCTTCCACCACCACGGCACTCGACCCAGGGCCGATGCTCACCATGTTGTTGGCCACCCCGTTGATCACCAGACCGCGCAGCGTGACACCGGACGTCTGCGTGCGCAGCCCGTGCCCACCGGTCGGCGAGACGATCTCGATGAGCAGCACCGCGTTGTTTCCCACTTCGAGCGTGTTGGGGCTGGCACCCGGCTGGGTGTAGCCGTCGATCAGCAGGTCGGAACGCGTGATCGCAGGCAGCGTGGACTGAAGTTCGATGCGCTGGAAGCCAGGACCGGGTATGTCGAACACGATCACGTGCTCGCCGGCGGTGGCGTTGGCATCGAGGATGGCCTGACGCAGCGAACCCTCACCGGCATCTTCGGTGCTGGTGACGGTGAACACCGCGGCGGCGGCCGGCGTGCCGGCCAGACATAGCGGCAGCAGCACAATGGTGGCGATGCGGGCGAGTGCGGCACGGGGGGCGGGCATGGCTGCTCCGGCATTCCTGGACGTAGGTCCAAGCATGGCCGCGCGAACCAGTCCCCGGAACGACAGATGGTCAGGAATCGTCCCTGTCGATCGTCAGGTCGATGGCCCCTCGGAGCTGGCCGGGTCGGTCACAGCGGCCAGTCCGGCGCCTCGATGGAGCGATGCGCCTGGCTCAGCGCTTCCGACCAGCGTTCACGGATCGTGGCGAAGTAAGGATCGCGGTCCTCGATGCGACGCGTGAACACCCGGTCCAGGTGGTCCTTGCGGAAGACCAGCAGGTCGAGCGGTGTGCCCACGCTGAGGTTGCAGCGCAGGGTGGAATCCATCGAGATCAGGGCCAGCTTGACACCGTCGGTGAGCGGGGTGTCGGGCCGAACGGCGCGATCGAGGATGGGCCGGCCGTACTTGTGTTCGCCGACCTGCAGGTAGGGGGTGTCGACGGTGGCCTCGACGAAGTTGCCGGCGGCGTAGACCTGGAAAAGGCGCAGCGTGCGCCCGGCGATCTGGCCACCGAGCAGCACCGACACGTCGAAGGCAACGCCCTGTTCCTTCATCGCCTCGCCATGCTCGTGATACACCCGGCGCACCGCCTGCCCGACCAGCGAGGCGGCGTCGAACAGGGTGGGCACCGACTCGATGGTCTGCATCTCGCCGGAATCCGCGTGCGGCAGGCCATCCTGTATCAGGTTCACCACCGCCTGCGACACCGCCAGGTTGCCAGCGGTGGCGACGGCAATCAGACGCTCGCCGGGCTTGTGGAACACGTGCAGCTTCGAGAAACAGGCGATGTTGTCCATGCCGCCGTTGGTGCGGGTATCGGCCAGCATCACCAGGCCTTCGTCGAGATAGAGGCCAACGCAGTAGGTCACTTCGTGCGGGTCCGGAGTTGAGTGGGCGACATGGTAGGCGAGGAGGGAGTGGCGGGCTATCGGTTGGCAGACATCAGAGCCCAGCCATCAGCTATCAGCTCAAGACGCGAGGCGCTTTGGCCCCGATGCGTGACGAAGACTCGATGAAAGCCAAGGGACAGCAAGATTCCTTCCGAGTCCCGAGTCCCGATTCTTCACGAGCTACTGCGCACTCTGCGCGCGCGCGATGCGCACGCTCACTTCCAGCGACTCCTCGCCGCCGCCGAGGCGCAGCCCGCGCACCGGGGCGGCGTCGCGATAGTCGCGGCCGCAGGCGATGCGAACGTAATGCGGGTCCGGACAGATGCGGTTGGCAGCGTCGAAGCCGACCCAGCCGAGGTCGGGCACCAGCACCTCGGCCCAGGCGTGGCTGGCCGCGTCCTCGCTGTCGGCGCCGGCGCAGAGGTAGCCGCTCACGTAGCGGGCGGGAAAGCCCAGCAGGCGCGCGCAGGCGATCAGCACATGGGCATGGTCCTGGCATACGCCGGCGCCGGCCGCCAGCGCCTCGGCCGCCGAAGTGGCGACATCGGTGCGCTCCGGCTGGTAGTCGATGCGGTCGCGCACGAGGTTCATCAGCCGGTGCAGGCGCGGCAGCGGCGGCTCGGCCTCGACACCGGCGACCAGGCCGGCGATGGCCGGGTCGGATGCGGTCAGGGCGGTTTCGGCCAGGAAGAACGCGGGCGGCAGCGTCTCCGGCACGCCTTGCGCCACGCCATGGGTGTCGCGGGTGTCCACCCAGCCTTCCACTTCGATGCTCACCGCCTCCACCGGCCCCTCGATGCGGTGGCTGGCCACCGGATTGCCGAAGCCATCGGTGCCGGTCGCCTGCACGCGCTGACCCGCCACGCTGACCCGCCACTGCCGCACCGCCTGTTCGTTACCCGGCGCGGGCCACAGGCGCAGTGCCTGGTTGACCCGGAAGGCCGGCTCGGCGTAGCGATAGGTGGTGCGGTGATGGACGTGCAGGTGCATGGTTGGGGCTCAGAAGTGGTGGGCGCGGGCGATCTCGGCGGCCAGTGCCTCGGTGCGCTGGACGAAGTCGGTGAGGTACTCGTGCAGGCCAGTGGCGAAGATCTGGTCGATGCGGCCGTAGCGGAGCTGCGCGTACATGGCGTTGGCCAGCCGGCGCGCCTCGGCCGTGCGCGCCGGGTCCTGGCTCTGGATGCGTTCCAGCGTCATGGTGATCTGCTCGAAGCAGAACACCAGCGAGCGCGGAAACTCGGGACGCATGATCAGCAGTTCGGCGACGTTGGCCGGGGCGACCCGGCCGCTGTAGAGCACCCGGTAGGCGCGGCGGGCGGCGACCACGCGCAGCACGGCCAGCCACTGCTCCTGCTCGGCGTCAGCACGGGCGATCTCCTCGTCGAGCGACTCGGTGAGCAGCCCGAGCCGGTGGCGCA
>DAOMOD010000015.1:0-2472 GCA_035444205.1 Lysobacteraceae bacterium | reverse complement strand
CCGACGTCCTCGGGCGCGCGCAGGCGAACGTGGTATTTCACGTCGAGCAGGCGCGCGGTGTTGTCGGCGCGTTCCAGGAACTCGCCGAGGCGGGCGAAGTGGAATCCGTCGCGGCGCAGCATGGTGTTCGAGTGCACGCCGTGGAACAGGGCGCTGCGGGTCTTCACCCACTCCACCAGGTCGCCGAGGCTGTCGTCGTTCATGGCGCGCGGGTCGAAGCCGGCCAGCTCCAGCCAGGCGCCATTGACCGCTTCCCACATCTCGGCGGTGAGTGCGGTGCGGATGGTGCGCGCATTGCGGCGCGCGGTCTCGATGCAACTGCGGATCGAGGAGGGATTCTCGGTGCTGAAGGCGAGGAACTGCACCGCGCGCTCGGGCGTGAACGCGTCATGGTGCTCGCGGAACAGGTCCTCGCCGCCGGCGGCGATGATGGCCGACTCCCATTCGCTGGAGGACTCGGCATCGACCCGCACCGCGCTCATGTGCTGGGCCACCTGCAGCAGGCGCGCGACGTAGTCGGCGCGCTCCATGTAGCGCGCCATCCAGTACATGCCGCTGGCGGTGCGGGCGAGCATTATGGGTTCCCTCCCCGCGGCTGTTTCCGTTCGCCCTGAGGAGGACGCGCAGCGTCCGTCTCGAAGGGCCATGGTTTGTGGCAGGTGGTTCGAGACGGCGCCTGCGGCGCCTCCTCACCACGAACGGATTTCGTGGGGCAGGTGGTTCGGTAGCCTGCCCTGAGGAGACACGAAGTGTCGTCGCGAAGGGGCGCCTGCGGCGTCTTCACACCACCAACGGAACTCCACGATCCCGTTCGCCCTGAGGAGCCGCGAAGCGGCGTCTCGAAGGGCACCAGCCTCAGCGCCTCCCCTCCACCAACGGCTGAGATGATGCGGGTACGGGTGGTCAAGCGCTCGAACATCGCTCAGCTCTCCAGCACCCAGGTGTCCTTGGTGCCGCCGCCCTGCGAGGAGTTCACCACCAGGGAGCCCTCACGCAGGGCCACGCGGGTGAGTCCGCCGGGGACGATGCGCACGCTGTCGCCGCTCAGCACGAAGGGGCGCAGATCGACATGGCGCGGGGCGATGCCCTGATCGACGAAGATCGGCACGGTGGACAGCGCCAGCGTGGGCTGGGCGATGTAGTCGTGCGGCTTCGCTCGCAGGCGCGCGGCGAAGGCCTCGCGCTCCTCGCGGCTGGCGTGCGGACCGACCAGCATGCCGTAGCCGCCAGAGCCATGGACCGCCTTCACCACCAGTTCGTCGAGATGCTCCAGCGTGTACTTGAGCTCGTCCTGCTTGCTGCAGTCCCAGGTCGGCACGTTGGAGAGCAGCGGCTCCTCGCCGAGATAGAAGCGGATCATCTCCGGTACGTGGATGTACACCGCCTTGTCGTCGGCGATGCCGGCGCCGATGGCGTTGGCCAGCGTCAGGTTGCCGGCGCGGTGGGCGAAGTACAGTCCCGGCACGCCGAGCAGCGAGTCCTCGCGGAAGGCCAGCGGGTCGATGTAGTCGTCGTCGATGCGACGGTAGAGCACGTCGACGCGCTCCAGCCCGCGCGTGGTGCGCATCCAGCAGACATCGCCCTCGACCAGCAGGTCGTCGCCCTCCACCAACTCGATCCCCATCTCGTCGGCGAGAAAGGCGTGCTCGTAGTAGGCGCTGTTGTGGATGCCGGGGGTGAGCAGGGCGACGGTGGGCCCGCCGCGGCAATTGGGCGGGGCGACCGAGCGCAGGGTGTCGAGCAGTTCGTCGGGGTAGTGCGCCACCGGCGCCTTGCGGAACAGGTCGGGGCACAGGCGCAGCATCAGCTCGCGGTTCTCGACCATGTAGGACACGCCCGAGGGCGTGCGGCAGTTGTCCTCGAGCACGTAGTACTGGTCGGGCCCGGTGCGCACCATGTCGATGCCGGCGATGTGGCTGTAGACCCGGTGCGGCTGGGTCATGCCGGCCATCTCCGCGCGGAACTCGGAGTTGTGCAGCACCAGCCGCTCGGGGATGCGCCCGGCGCGCAGGATCTCCTGGCCGTGGTAGACGTCGTGGATGAAGGCGTTGAGTGCGCGCACGCGCTGCTCCAGGCCGCGCTTCAGGCGCTGCCACTCGGCCTGGGCCAGCACCCGCGGGATCAGGTCGAAGGGGATCAGGCGCTCGGGGTCGCCGCCCTCGCTGTACACGGCGAAGGTGATGCCGATGCGGCGGAACAGCACCTCGGCCTCACGCCGCTTGAGGGCGAGCTGTTCGGGCGGCAGCGCGCGGATCCAGGCGTCCACCAGCGCATACGGCGGACGCACCGCATCCGGCCAGCCCATCTCGTCGAAGCCATTGCTTGGTGGCACCCGGCCTCCATCCAGGGGAACTCGTGTTCCAGCCTGCGTGGACGGGGCGGGCAGGTCAAGCGGTGATGCGTGAGGGAACCTGCGCCAGACCGGGCATGGAACGGCCGTCGCCTTCGCTGAGCCCTGCCTCGGCAGCATGC
>DAOMOD010000014.1:19257-33213 GCA_035444205.1 Lysobacteraceae bacterium | reverse complement strand
AAGGTGAGGCCGCCGAAGGCGCGCAGTTCCACAAGTCGGGCAAGACGCGGATCCAGGTCCTCGAGTCGTTGCAGCGCCTGCTCCAGAACCAGCATGTCGTAAGCGGCGGGCTGCGCATCCTCGGCCACCTCTGCGGCGACCACCGCGACCGTGTCGGCACCGCGCTTCAGCGCTGCCCGCTCACGTGCGTAGTCGACCAGCACACGCCGCATCACCATCGAGGCAGCGGCAAGGAAATGGCGGCGATCCTGCCAGGCCGGCTTGTCCGCCAGGTAGCGCAGCCAGGCTTCGTGGACCACGGCCGTCGTGTTGAGGGTGCCGCTCGGGCTGCGACGCCGCAACGCACGCGCGGTCTTGCGCAGCTCGCGATAGAGCTCGGCAAGCTGCTCCGGACGCCAGCCGGGCAGCGTGGGAGCAGTGCCCGCTCCCGCCGGGTGAGCATGCTTGTCCGCCTTGCTGTCCACCGATTGCGAACCCGCGGGCGACGCCCGAAGGCACCTGCGGTAGATGATAGCGCGAGCGACCGTGGTTCGAATCGACCCATCCGTCCGCCCGATGTCAGGATCCGGCGCCCGAATCCGATGGTTATCGCAGGGGGTCCGCAAACGAAGAGAAAACCCAACGGGAGATCGGCATGATCAGGCGCGCACTCGTCACCATCCTTGCACTGGCATCCTGTGGCCAGACCTTGGCACAGGGCGTGGAAATCACCTACCAGGGACAACTGAAACAGACCGGGGAGCCTTTCTCGGGCCTGGTCGACATGGAGTTCAGGCTGTTCAACCAACTGGTCGGCGGCAGCCAGGTCGGACTGACCGTCGTGCGCAGCGGCGTGCCGGTCGATGGAGGTCTGTTCCAGGTGCTGCTCGACTTCACCGTTTTCGATTTCGAGGGCTTCGAGCCTCGCTTTCTCGACATCCGGGTCAACGGCACGATTCTGGTTCCAAGGCAGCCGGTGACCGCCGTTCCCATCGCCGCTCACGCCATCACCAGCGCAGACGGCGGGTCGCCCTGGACCAGTGTCAGCGGCGGCCTGGAATACAACGCCGGGCGGGTTCGGATCGGGTTGGGCAGTTTTGCCGATGCCCGGCTCAGGGTCGATGCAGGCAGCAACCTCGACGGCGTGCATGCTTCGACGGCCACGGACGGGGGATGGGCAGTGCTCGCCCAGGCGACCGGAACTGGCGCCACCGGTGTCAGGGCCTCTGCCTCCGGAACGGGGGGCACCGCAGTGTACGGCGTCGCCGCCGTCGCCAGCGGACTGACCACAGGTGTCCTGGGCGAAAGCACGAGCACTACGGGCCGTGGCGTATTCGGCCGGGCCACGGCCGCAAGCGGCAACAACTCCGGCGTGTGGGGACAGAGCGCAAGCACCACCGGCCGTGGCGTGTTCGGCGAAGCAACCTCGACCACCGGAATCAACTTCGGCGTCTTCGGCCAGAGCGCAAGCAGCGACGGCCGGGGGGTGGTGGGTCTGGCAACGGCCGCCAGCGGCAATACCTTCGGCGTGCGCGGCGTGAGCAACAGCAACAGCGGTGTCGGCGTGTTCGGCGAAGCCACCGCCGGATCGGGGGACACCGATGGGGTCCTTGGCGTGGCGGCAAGCACCACCGGCCACGGGGTCTGGGGGCGGCACACTGCAAGCTCGGGCAATGGTGCCGGGGTCTTGGGAACCACGGCCAGCACCGGCGGTTGGGGTGTATTCAGTGGTGGAAACCTGGGGGCATCCGGCACCAAGTCGTTTCTGATCGACCACCCACTCGATCCGGAGAACCGCTATCTCCGACATTACTCGGCCGAGGGCCCCGAGCCGCAGAATATCTACAACGGCGTGGCGACGCTGGACGAACGCGGCGAAGCGTGGGTCGAGCTTCCGCCCTTTTTCGCCGCCATCAGTCGCGATCCGCGCTATCAGCTCACCGCCCTGGGCGCTTTCGCGCCGCTTTACATCGCCGACGAAATCGACTTTGGCGTGGAGATCAGCCGGTTCCGCATCGCCGGCGGCCCGCCGGGGTTGCGGGTGTCCTGGGAAGTCAAGGCGATCCGTCACGACCCCTATGTGCGCGCCAGCGGGATCGTGGTCGAGGAGGACAAGGTCGGCGCGGCGCGCGGCACCTACCTGCACCCTGAGCTGTTCGGTCAACCGCCCGAGCGCGGTGAGCATTATCGGCGCGTACCCGACGACGACTCCCCGGACGCGACGAGCCATGGAGGTTCGCAATGAGCACCGCGACAAGGCGCGGCAGGCGTACGGCGCTCGGCCTTGCCGCGCTGTCAGCGCTGTCCTTCATGGCCGCCGCCCAGGAATGGTCGATCGACTGGTCCAGCATCGACGGCGGTGGCGAGATCGCCGCAGAGGGCGGCGTGTGGGAGCTGTCGGGCACGGTGGGGCAATGGGACGCTTCACAGGCACCCCACGTGGGTGGTGTCTGGACGCTGCAGGGTGGCTTCTGGACGCTGGCGAGCGGCACGCCGAACGAGGCGATCTTCAGGGACGGTTTCGAGGATTGAGTGGCGACGGCAGACGTTCTTGCAGGGCCGCTGGAACGCGCCGGCGCTTGTCAGTGACCACATTCGAATCGACGGGAGGCTGAACCATGCGAAGCCACTTGATCTTCGCGATCTTCTTGCTGGTCCTGGCCAGACCACTGCAGGCCCAGGATGCCGCAATCACCTACCAGGGACAGCTTCGTCAGTCGGGCACACCCTTTACCGGCATGGCCGACCTCGAATTCCGTCTCTACACCGACCTGATCGGTGGCAGCCAGCTTGGCCCGACGCAGCTCCGCGACGACTGGCCAATCGAGGATGGTCTGTTCCAGGTCGAACTGGATTTCGGGTTGGGTGCCTTCGCAGGGCAGGTTCGATATCTCGAAGTGCGCGTCAACGGCGTACTCATCACGCCGCGCCAGGCGGTCCGCCCCAGCCCCATGGCGCTCTTCGCCCTGGCCGGCAACGAGGGGCCGCCCGGACCGCAGGGCCCGCAGGGACCGCAAGGACCGCAAGGACCGCAGGGTGATACCGGTCCCGCCGGGCCGCAAGGCGATCCGGGGCCAACCGGGCCAACCGGGCCGACTGGGCCGGCTGGGCCGGCTGGGCCGCAAGGGCCCGAGGGTCCGGCTGGCGATTCGCATTGGCAACTGAGTGCATCCGACACCTACTACAACGCCGGCAACGTCGGCATCGGCACCACCACGCCGACCTACCCTCTGCAGGTCGATTCGAGTGCGAACCGGTCGATCTTTGCAAACAACTCGGCCACCACCGGCACCCACCACGCCATCTGGGGCGAGAGTTCGAGCACAGCCGGCATCGGCGTGCTGGGCAGGACCACGGCCCCGACCGGCTTCACCTTTGGCGTCTGGGGCGAGAGCGCCGGCGACGTGGGCCGCGGCGTGCTGGGCCTTGCAACCGCGACCACCGGTTTGAACGTCGGCGTGTTCGGGCGAACCCAAAGTACCGAAGGATTCGGCGTGATCGGTTGGGCGCCGGCCACGAGTGGCGCGAATTTCGGGGTCAAGGGCGAGAGCTGGAGCACATCCGGCCTAGGCGTGTTCGGGTTGGCGACCGCCACCAGCGGCTTCACCGCCGGGGTCCGGGGCGAAAGCGCGAGCACATCCGGCGTCGGCGTGCGGGGTACCAACACGGCCACGAGCGGCAATGCCTTCGGCGTGCTCGGCACCACTGCCAGCGTCGACGGCAGCGGCGTTCGAGGCGATGCGACCGCAGCGACCGGCTTCAGCACGGGTGTCGTCGGCAGAAGCGACAGCACGAGCGGCACCGGTGTGTTCGGCTGGGCCTCCGCAACCAGCGGCTTCACCAACGCCATCCGGGCCCAGGTCGACAGCACGGACGGTCGTGGCGTGATGGGGCGGGCCATCGCCACCAGCGGCTCCACCTACGGAGTCTGGGGCGAAAGCAGCAGTACCGGCGGCCGCGGCGTGTTCGGGCTGGCAACCGCCGCGAGCGGATTGACCTACGGAGTGATGGGTCAAAGCAGCAGCCCATCGGGTTTCGGCGTATTCAGCGTCGGCAACTCCGGCGCCTCGGGCACCAAGTCGTTCCAGATCGATCACCCGCTCGACCCGGAAAACCGCTATCTCAGGCATTTCTCCGCAGAGGGTCCCGAACCCCAGAACATTTACAACGGGATCGCCACCCTCGACAGCCGCGGCGAGGCCTGGGTCGAGCTTCCCGACTACTTCGCCGCGATCAACCGGAATCCGCGCTACCAGCTCACGGCGCTGGGTGCCGCCGCATGGCTGTACGTGGCCGACGAAATCGATTTCGCCAGCGCTTCCAGCCGCTTCCGCATCGCTGGCGGCGCGCCCGGCATGCGCGTCTCCTGGGAAGTGAAGGCGGTCCGCAACGACCTCTTCGTGCGCAGCCAGAAGTTGCTGGTCGAAGTCGAAAAGTCCGACGCCGCCCGCGGCACCTATCTGCACCCGGAACTGTACGGCCAGCCGACCGAGCGCGCGGAGAGCTACCGCCCTGCGCTGACCAACGAGATTCACGCCGGCACGAGCGACGGAGACAAGCGGTGAGCAGCAGCGCATTCGAAGACCGAGCGGTTGCAGGATGCCAACGTCGTGTTGCGACTTCGCCCCAAGGAAACGAGCGGGGTCAATCATTCGATGCGTGCATGGGTCGGGAATCGGCGGACACGCCGGACTCGAATCCGTCGGCAAACACACCAACGCCGGCACGGAGTTCATGGCAAACAGTGACGGCGTCGAGATACGGCGTGGTCGTGTGATCCGATGTGGCGAGGAAGCCCTTGGTTTTCAGGTAGCGCATGCCCTTGAACTGGGATAGAGAGCCATCGCCATCGATGAAGAACGAATCGGGACTCCCATCCGGCCCCACGAAGACGAAGGGTCCATCGGTGCTTGTGCTCGCTGCCACCTGAAATGCGACGTCCGTACCCATGGGCGTGGATGCGACCCATGCCAAAGACGTCCACGACGTCACCAGGGCGTCCGGTTCGCTGTCCTTGAGTGCAGACTCGATGCTGCCCGCGGCAATGTACGAGCGAAGGTAGGTGCGGAAACCATGATCGGTGGCGGATGCAGTCCAATTGCCACCGCCATTGGTTGAGGTGAAACGGCTGCCGTTTGCGTAGGTGTTGGCGTTGCTGCGCAGCGCGGCATAGGTTCCCGCCTCACGATCTTCCTGCACATAGACCACAATCGCACGAGCATCGCCGGCATCGGCCCAGACCGGCGTGGCGAGTGTTGCAGCGTAGTAGGTGCCCATGGCGGACGAGAATCCGGGTATCGTCGCACTCGCGAGTACCGTATTCCCCGGAAAGCCGCCGGTCGTGTTGCGGATCTCGACCTTAATCGGAGGATCGTTTCCAGAACAGGCACCGCACAACAGCGCGACATCCAGACCTGTCATCAAGCCGGAGACCCCCACCTCGAAGGTCTGGGCCACCCAGTTCGTGGTACTGATCGCCACACCGAACTCACCAATGGAATCGTGCTCCTGGTCGAGAATCGGCACATGGGCCAGCGCAACGGAGCCGGGCATGTCGTCAAGGTCGACATTGTCACCATGCCCCGCCTCGAAATCGCCCTGCGTTGTGTCGGTCAGGCAAGTCGCCTCCACTGGCCCGACTACGCCATCAGCAACGGGCCATGTCCTCCCGGATGATGTCGCGCGCACGCGCTTCCCCACCCCTGCGTATTCGTCGGTGGCCCATGTTGATCGGGAAACACTGGCTGTCGCTTCCGTGTCCGTTGCCACTTGTGATCCGGGAATCGGATCATCGACGTGTTGAACTGGCCCATGTGCGATGGCCACGGCCGCACCAAGCATTGCACTGCTGTATCGAACGACAAGTGCAGCGAACGACCTGAGTTGCATGATGCAGATCGTACATCGAAGGTGGTATTGCGAGCACGCCAAATGACAAGCAGGCCATGCTCCTGGCCCTGCGCCAAGCCCAACCGAACGGTTTCCCCAGGAAGGGAAGGCCTGCGGACCGACCGCGCGCGGGCGGGTCGGTGCCGCAGGCCCCTGCCATCGATTGTGGCAGCTTTGGTTGAGGGCGACTTCTACTCGAACGGCGGCGTCTCGCCATCACGCCACAGGTTGATGCTGAAGGCGCCGGGATTGCGTACCGCAATGGTGCGCTCGAAGTCGTCAACGAGGACAGGTGCGCGTAGTAGGTGACGAATTCCTCCGCATACTCGCCGCTGCCTACGCGGTGGTGCACGTAGATCTCTTTCTGCGGGGACGGACAATTGAAAGCCGTCACGTCGCGGTCTCGCGCCGCAAGTACGCGTCCGCGCGCGACCGAAAGGATGGGCTTGCCGGCGGGCATGCCCCAGTCATATGCGGATTCGCGCACGTAGCGGCCGCGACCCAGCCGATCCACGCCGCGGTTCGATCCTGACTCCTCCACCTGGCCGAATTCGGTAACGTCCCATTCCTCACGAAACACATTGAAATTGAAGACCGTGGGCAGGGTTACGTCGTCATTGGGGTCCGCTTGTCCGCTTTCGGTCTTGCCCCACGGCAAACCGAACACCGGAAGGCGCTGGGGCGACACTACGAATACGCAATGGGTCTTGCCGTTGCTGGTTGCGTCCTCGTACGCAAAGGCGGTGCCTGCACTTGCCGGTGCCGCGTAGATGCCCAGGCCCTGCTGGCAGTTCCACAGCACGTTGTTCATGCCGCGTGTGTCCCACAGGCCGGCGCGCTCGATGGTGCCTCCAGGCGAGGAGGCCAGCAACGCGCCGCAAGGATCGGAGTCGCGCTCGCCCAGCGTGGCGAAGGCCCATCCACCCGATGGATAGGATACCGAGCAGTAGCGTCCGTAACCCTCCGGAGAACGGAGCTTGCGGGGGTCAACCCCATACGGGCCGGGGGTCGACCACCGAGCGGCCACCACACGCCGCCCCGCGCTCAGGGCGAGGCAATTCCATCCAACCGAACGCCCACGTCGGGACTGACCACCAGCACGAAAGCCTGGCCCACCAGCTCGGCGTGGCTGTTCCCGGCAGTGCGTTCGATGCTCCAGCGCAGTTGTGCGGGTGTAAACCCAAGCTCTCTGAGTCGCTGGCGCAACGGCTGGTAACGCGCGGCAATGCGTTCGGGACGGGCACCGGAATCGGCGATGTTCCGGGGTAGTTGCAGTCGTACGCCCACCGGGCGCAGTTCGCTGCGCAGTGGCTGGGCCGTATCGTCACCGAGGGCGGCGCGCACCTCGGTGCCGAGTTCGGCCAGCACCGCGTCGTGCCGGCGCAGGTCATGGACGATGCGCGATGCATACGGCAATTCGCGGCGCCGGACCGAGTCGATGTCTTCCTCCAGGTAGGCCACCAGGTGCGGCGAAGCAGTCAGTCGGAGCAGGCGCTCCGCGGAGAGCAGGTCAGCCAGCGCTTCCAGCACGTCGGGTCGGCGCCCGATGCCGCAACCTTCGATGCGCATGCTTGTTGCGGCGTCCAGTGTCGATGCGCGCAAGCCCGGAAAGGCACCGCTGCTTCTTGCTGCATGAAGGTCATGGGGCGTGACGCTGTCCTCCCCCGGATACAGCGGCAGCGGAAGGCCGCTCCACTCGGAAGCATGCGATACCAGCACCACTTCGCGCCACGGCGCAGCGCCGCGATTCGGGTGAGTGGCAAGAATCTCGCGCAGTTCGGCGAGACTGCCGACGCCGTGGACGACGTGCGTTTCCGACCAGCGTTCGCTCCAGTATCGCGCGGCCGCGGCCAGGTAGCCGTCGGTCTCGCCGAGCAGCACGACCAAGCGCCCGTCGTGCGCCGACACCGGCATGGCGATCAGCACGGACAGCCATGTGGCCAGCAGTCCGATGCGCATCGCCGTCCCCTGTCGCACTACGGGTGCCGCGTCAATCGCGGGGTGCAAGTTTCGCCAGCACCTCCTCGGGGTAGTCGCTGAAGCCCAGCGGGCCGATCAGGACTGCGTGGTCGTTGAGCACGATCAGCACCGGCTCGAACAGATCGAACAGCGGCGCCAGCTCCGGCCGCATTGCGAGCAGTCTGGTCGCCGCCTCGCTGCCACGCTGGATGCGCAGCATGGTCATGTCCTCGCGCCATTGCACGCTTTCCCATCTGCGCTTCTGCCAGACGAAATCGTGGCCTGCAAGCTGCATGCGATCGCCATCGGCGGGGCCCAGCGCGCTCACCCCAGGCACGGGCGGCGCGGGGGCTGCATCCGGAACCGACGCATATTCAAGCCAGCGCTGTGCCGCAGGCACGGGAGCCTCCAGTCGCACGCCAGATACGGACTGCAATGCAGTGGAGGCATCCGCCATGGCCACCCGCGGCGGCGGCACCATGCCCACGCCGCCACCCACGAAGGTATCGCGGCGCGCGGCAGGTTGCGCGACGCGCTCGACCGAGCCATCGGTGCGGATGGCTTCGTGGACGGCCACGAACGACGTCCACGGCGACAGCAGCCCGTAGCGCAACGCATGCGCTGTCGCCTCTTCGACGCGACCTTCGACCTGATGGACGGCCTTGCCGTCCAGCCTTCCATCCATCCAGCTCGTCAGTCGTTCGCGCGCCCACAGCCTCTTGATGACCGGCTGCGGACGCCTGGAGTGCAGCTGATCGAATTCAAGGGTCTGCCGGTAGGCGCCGTCGGCATTGCGTCCGCTGAGGCTGACGCGGCCGCCGGGTGCGCCCTGGAATCGGCCGGTGACCACGATGGGTCGCTCGGCAAACACGTCGGGAACCTGGGCGGGCTCGAGATCGAAAGCGTCGATGCCCTCGAAGTCGAGTCGGATGTCGGTCAGAAGTGGCCGGTCGACCATGCGCCGCAGACGCTCGGCCTGCTGCGGGGCCTCCTGCTCACTGCGGACGAGAATCGCCTCGCCGCGCCCTGCCCTGGCCAGTCGCTCGATGACCTGATCGCTCACCGAAGGGCCGATGCCCATGACGAACACATTGGCGAGGTGCAGATTGGAGCTGATCAACGCCGACGCTTCCGGGCCGGCATGGATGTGCCCATCGGTCACCACCACGAGCGTGCGCGAGTAACCCGGCGTGTGGGGGAGCGCATAGGCGTCTTCAAGCGCCAACACCAGGTGCGTACCGCCGTGGCCGAACTGGCTGTCGATGGCGTGGATGGCACGCTTCAGGTTATCGGGGCCGGGCGGCAGCGAAGGCCCCAGGGTCAGCGCCTTGACCCGGCTTTCGAACAGCAGCAGGTTGAAGCGCTCGTGGCTGCGCAGCCCGCCCACCAGCTCGTGCATGAGCGCCTTGGCGGTGTCGATGGGATTCCCGCGCATCGAACCCGACACATCCAGCACGAACAGGTACTCGCGCGGAACCACCGCACTTTGCCGAACCGTTGCGGGCGGTTCCGCCATCAGCAGGAACCAGCCTTCGTCTCCTTCGCTGTGCACCAGGAGGCCGGTTTCGACGCTGTCGCCGGCGAGCCGGAAATCGACCACGAAATCGCGCGCTGCCGCGCGGGGATCGGTATCGGAAAGCTGCACCTCGGCCTCGTACGGCGACGGACGCTCGATCAGCACCGGGTGGCTTGGACTCTCGATCGCGCGGATCGGCACCGGCGTCGCCAGACGCAGGTTGACATCGAGCGCGTAGGTCAGTGCCTCCGCATCGGAAGTCAGCGTGATGGATGCGGCCTCGCTGGCCTCCCCTCCGTAACGCGTATCGCCGAAGGTGTTGGGGAAGAAGAAGCGGTAGCGCCCGGCCTCCGGCACCAGCAATTCGCTGTAGCGAAGCTCCACCTCGATATCGTCGCCGGGGAGGATGTTGGCCACACTGAGTTGCACCACGTCGGCATCGCGCTGCTCCAGCAGCGTGGCGGTCCGGCCGCTTTCGCGTGCCTCCTCGTAGCGCTTCTGTGCCTGCTCGCGGGTCTGCAAGTCGGCCCGCACCACGCGGTCGCCGACGCGCAGGCTCAAGGCATAGACCGCAGCCTGCCGTGTCACCGGAAATACGTATACGGCCTCGATGGGTTCGCTGCCGCGGTTCTGGTAGACCTGCGTCAGCTTCACGTCGGCGATGACCCCGGCGATGTCCGCATCCACCCGCGTCATCATCAGGGGCAGCCTCTCGGTGCTGCCCTGCACCCGCATTTCCGGCGCCCGCGAACTCGACCAGGCCGCGTTGCTCGAAAAACCGGCAACAAGGCAGACCACCACCAGCCAATGGCTTCGAATCATGTCGGTTCTCCGTATGCCTGCGATTCTGGTATCCGATGGAAATGGAACATCGTTGCGGGTGCGATTGCAAGCGCCGGTTTCAGTTGCCCTGCCCTGCTCATCGCGTCCATCACGTCAGGGCATTGCGGGAGTCGACCACCGGGTGACATGGGCGTGGCGCCAAACCGGGACCCGAATTCGGCCAGCCCCGTCCGGCCTCAGGACAGCGCCATCCCACCCAGCACCAGCAACGACAGTACGCCCAGAGAGAAGAAATACACGGTCCCCACGCCGATGGCGCGATGCGGCTGCTCCACCCACAGGCCGCCGGCATCGGGCAGGCGCATGCTTGCGGCGATCTCGGCAGTGATGCCGAGTCGCGGAACGGGCAGAAAGACGCTGGCGAATACCAGCGGCAGGTAGAGCACGGCCGAGAGCACGGAATAGGCAAGGATGAGGTTGGCTTCCCTGGTGGAGATGCCGATGAGTAGTGCCAGCAGGCGTCCGCCGATCATCCACAGGAAGGACTCCAGCAACATCCGGCTCTTGAATGCGTGCGAGATCGCCAGCGCGAACAGCGCATAGAACGCCGCAAGGCCGAACGCTGCCAGCAAGGTCAGGCCCAGGCCTTCGACACCCACCGCCAGACCGGCCAGAAATACCCCGGCGTGCAGCAAAATGAACTCCATCACCATCACGCCTACACCAAGCTGCACCCAGCGCCCGTTCTCGATGTCCAGCGGCTGCCGCCAAACGTGCAGCATGCGCGCGCCCATGCCGAAGCAGGGCAGCGCGAACGCCAGTGCCATGAGCAGGCCGATCCAGGGTTGCAGAGCGTCGGACATGTCAGCGCGATGCGTCGCCGTTGCTTGCACGACCGAGCCGATCGAGCGTGAGCGGATCGCCCTCTCCACCGAAGAATCGCTCGATCGCATCCTCGAACGGCGAGTTGGGTCCGGCCGCTGCGGCGAAGAGCGTAAGGCACGAGCGGAACTTGATCGCATCGATGGCGCCAAGCACGTCCTCCGCGTCGCATGTGGGCAACGCCATCATCGCCGCCACGCACTCGCGAAGGCGCGATCCCAGTATCGGGTGCGCCAGGTAGGCGCGAGCCTCGTCGAGACCCGCGATGGCAAAGCGAACCGAAGTCGGGCTCGAACCCAGTCCGGCGATCTGCGGAAGGACGAACCAGCTCCAGTGCGACCGTTTGCGGCCTGAACGGATCTCAAGCAGTGCCTGCGCGTACACAGGCGCCTGGGCGTCGACATGGCGCTGCAGGCCGAAGGGGTCGGGATCGGGCATGGCGCAGGATATTACGCGCGGCGAACTTCCGGTGGCACGGAGAACCGACATCGTGGCGGATCGCCATTGCGGCAAGGACGCACAAGGATCGGTTCTGGACGTATGCTGCGCTGACACGGCGATGGGGAGAAGTACGATGGCAGTGCTCCAGGGCATTCTGTTGCTGGTACTTGGCGTGGGCCTGCTGCTTGTCGACTGGAACAGCTTGCGCACGGGCTGGCTGCCGTGCGGCTCGAACGGATTCAAGGGCACCTTGAAGTACTACCGCCATGAACGACCCGCCGCCTTCTGGCTGATGTTCGCGTTGTATGGCTTCGGCGGCCTGTGGCTGGTGGTGTTCGCCCTGCGCCTCCTGGCCGGCAACGCCGAGCCGCTGCCGTTGAACTGAATACGAACACGGGAGGCCTGTCGCGATGTCGAACTGGATCAAGCTGCCGCTGATCGCCGCGCTCGCGCTCTCCCTGGCATGGCTGATCGTCCAGATCTTCGATGTTCTGCCTCGCTTGACCACAAGGCAGGCTCTGGCGCTGGAAACGCTGCGCGCGCCCCCGCCTGCGCACGGAACCCGAAATGGTTTCGCCGCCATCTGGGCGTCGGGCCACGGCGTTCCGGAGCAGGACGTGGAAGAAGTTCTCATGCAGGAGATCGCCGCATGGGAGGCGTACATCCAGGATGGAGACGTGCCACCCAGGAGCGTGCTGCACAACTACCCTGCCCTGGCCGGCGCGGATGGCGAGGACGCACCTTGCACGTGGTCCACGGATGACTGCCTGGCCGTCGTGCGACAGGACATGCAATCCGCGGAACAGTGGCTTCTCCAGACTGCCGAGTTCGCCAGGCGCAGCATGGCGATCGCTCAGTACGACCATGTTCACAACCGCATGCCAGCACACCTTGCCACACCCTTGCTGGGGTATCGCGGACATGGCGAAGTGGCGCTGACCAGGGCCGCGCATCTGCACGCTTCAGGCGACTTCGCCGCTGCGATCGAGTCGATTTGTGCCTTTGGGCGCACCTGGCGACCTTTTGTCGCGTCGACCGACATGCTGCTGACGCAGATCTCCGTGGGACAGATGATCGCCAGCGCGGCACGACTGCGCGCCGCCATCCTGGCCGAGATCTCGGACCCGCCCGATGGTTCGCCCGAATGCGACGAGGCGTTCTCGCCGCTGTCCGACAGCGAAATCGATCTGTGTTCGTCCATGCGCGGTGAATGGAGGACATTCGAGCCCATGGTGCTGTCGATGCGCGGCGACGCCAGCAGCCTTGGCGAACGCGCTACGACTCTGCTGATGTATCACCAGGAGCATACGCTGGCCATGCTGGCCGAGCAGATCTACAAGGCATGCGCATTGACTCGTTCGGAGCTCGCCGCGCGAAGGCAACCATTCGACGCCGACCAGGTCGAGGATCCGTCATGCCCATGGCATGCCTACGCCTTCAACCCCATCGGCTGTGTCCTGGCCACGATCGGCGCACCGCCTGCGGAGAACTACTACAACCGCCTGCTCGACACCGATGCCCGGCTGCGGCTGGTCCAGCTAGCCATTGCGCTTCGCTCCAGCGAAGGCCGCAGCCCGGCCCAGGTGCAAAGCGAAGCCGAACGGCTATTGCCGTACCACCACGTCGACTATGACCCAGAACGCGGGGTTCTGAGCGTTGCCCAACCGCATACTTCCTCCGGAAAGCCCTGGAGCGTCGTCCTGCAGGGCGCAACGTTGCAGTAGCTCGGCCTACCCGCGGCGCGCCTACTGAATTCGGATGTCGACGCGTCGGTTCCTGGCGCGGCCGTCGGGATCGTCACTGCCGTCGGGGCGGGTATTGTGCGCCACAGGCTGTTTCGATCCCGCCCCGCGGCCGGCCAGCAGACTGGCGGGGATGCCCTCGCGCTGGCTGAGCCAGGCCATGACCGCCACGGCGCGACGTCGCGACAGCTCCTCGTTGTAGGCATCGCTGCCGACCGAGTCGGTGTGTCCGACCACTTCGACGCGCTCGCCGGCACGCTGGCGGATCAGCGCGGCCACCTGGGCCAGGGTGCGCGCGGCGTCGGCGCGGATGCCGGCGCTGTCGAAGTCGAACAGCACGTCTCCGGAAAGCTGCACGTGCCCTTCGCCTGCCTGTTCGACCGCGCCAAGGTCGATCAGCAGCCGGTCGGCATCGCCCTCGATGCGCACCGAACCCGGATGGCTGCGCCACGCGCCTGCGTCATGCCCCCGCTTCACGTCGACGACCTGGTCGCCGTGACGGATGCCCACCCAGCCGCCGGCCATGTTCACCACCGAATCGCCCTCGACCACGTGGAAGTTTCCGGCATCGTCGACGCGAACCATGGTGCCGAGATCGCTGACGATATCCACGGCCCCGCCGGGACCGTGGCCGATGCGTGTCTTTGCATCACCCTGCTGCACGCGCACCTCGCCGGATGCGTCGACGCGCACGTCGCGACCGCCTTCGCGTACGACGACCCCGCCTGGACCGACGCTCACCTGCTGCCCGGTCAATGCGCTCAG